>JBGSIX010000267.1:0-9162 GCA_041742315.1 Phycisphaerales bacterium
ACAAGGAACAGACCGTCCGCGTCACCACCGCGCTCGTCGAGTCGCCCATCGGGCCCATCGCCGTCGCGTCGGTCCACCTCAAGTGCTGCGGCGGGCTCGACTCGCCCGAAGACCAGCAGCGCATCATCGAGGCCGAAGCCATCTCCACGATGATCGGCGAGCAGACCCGCGACATCGGGCCGCACGTCCGCGTCGTCATGGGCGATTTCAACCTCGTCGGCAGCCGCGAGCCGCTCTACACGCTCGCCCGCGGCTTCGATGTCGACGGCTCCAGCGCCACGGTCGCCGAGCCCTTTGTCATGGGCGACAACGCGATGTACACCTGGACCGAGCCCACGAGCCGGTTCCTGCCGAGCCGGCTCGATTACGCGGTCTACTCGGACTCGTCCGCCGTCGTCGCGCGATCGTTCGTCTTCGACCCGGCCCGGCTCTCGCTCGAAACGCTCGAGTCGCTCAACATCCAGGAGATCGACGCGATGGCCAGCGACCACCGCCCGATCGTCCTCGACCTCCGCGCGCCGTAAACAGATCGCAGTGGCGGAGGCTTCCAGCCTCCGCAGTCACGAGCGAGCGGCGGGAAATGGCCAGATAGCAAATGGCCAAAGATCCAAATCAGATATGATTGATCTGATCCTCTGGTTTTTTTGCGATCTGGAATTCTTCGGTCTTCAGACGATCCGAACGCTGCCGTCCTCGTGGTGCTCGACGACCGCCAGCTCGTGCAGCGCCATGAGCGCCGCTCGCTGCTCGGCCTGCTTCTTCGACGCCCCGGTCCCCGCCTCGAACGTCTTGCCGTTGATCCGCACCGCGACGCGGAAGGTCTTGGCGTGGTCCGGGCCTTCCTCACTCAGCATCAGGTACTCGGGCGTCTGCTGGAACTTGCGCTGGGCGTGCTGCTGGAGGACGCTCTTGTAGTTCTGCTGATGCCCGCTCTCGAAGGCGCTCTCGATGTGCTCGTCCAGCAGCGGCGCCAGCCACGCATAGACCGGCGCCAGCCCGCCGTCGAGGTAGACCGCCGCGATCGTGGATTCGAGCGAGGCCGCCGCCAGCGACTGGGGGAGCAGCCCGCCCGGCCCCTTGATCCCCTTGCCCAGGACGATCAGATCCTCGAGCCCGATCTGCCGGGCGATCACCGCGCAGACCTTCCGGCTCACCGCGACGGATTTGATCTTGGTCATCTCCCCTTCGAGCAAATCGGGGAAGAGCTCGTAGATCCGCTGGCACGCCACGAGCCCGAGGACCGCGTCCCCCAGGAACTCCATCCGCTCGTTCGAGTCGAGCCGATCCTCGGCGGCCGAGGCGTGCATGAGGGCCCGGCGCATGAGGCCGGCGTCTGTGAAGGTGTACCCAAGAATCGCCTCGGCCTGACTGACCGGGTCTCGAAGATCGGACATGCGTGCCATCTTAGGCCCGCTGACGACCCACGCCCCCAAACGAGCCCCAAGACGAGCCCCCCGCGCAAGCGGGGGAGCCGCCGGGAGGTACATTGCCCACATGGCTAAGAAAGTCGCCAAGAAGACCGCCAAGAAAGCCCCCGCCAAAGGGCCCAAGCTCCTCTCGGGAGGCAACCCCCAGATCCCCAAAGGCGACGGCGACGCCCCGGTTGAGGCCTACCTCGCTGCTCTGCCAGGCTGGAAGCAGGACGTGGGCCGACGCCTCGACGAACTGATCGTCAAGGCCGTCCCCGGCGTGCAGAAAGCCGTCCGCTGGAACACGCCCTTCTATGGGCTCGAGGGCCGGGGCTGGTTCGTCGCCTTCCACTGCATGACGAAGTACATCAAGGTGACGTTCTTCAAGGGGACACAGCTCAAGCCCGTGCCGCCCGAGGCGTCCAAGGTGAAGGACGTGCGGTACTGGCATGTGGGGGAGGGGGAGGAGCTGGATGAGAAGCAGTTTGTAAAGTGGGTGAAGCAGGCGAGCAGGTTAGGATGTGAGAAATGATAAAGTGCGAAGTGTATTAGGGTTACGGCCATCTCTTTTTGCGAAGTATCATTTGGCGGTCTGCTTCCAAAAAAATCAACATATCGGAAAAATCTGGTATTTGCATTTTGCGCACTGTGTTTGTCGGTGTTTTTGTAAAATACCCCTGTAAGCCAAGGTTGTAGAGAATTCGGCGAGCAGGGCGGAGAATGTTGAATACTCGCAATACAACGAATTTAGCGGCTTGCTGCTGTAGTCGGGGTTGAATAATTGCCCCTTCTAAGTCGAGAAGTTTGTCATCAAGGTCGTGCAAAACTACTAATGATCTACCACTTAACATTTGGTTCATGAATGCTGCTTCTTGCATGAGTTTGTAAGACTGCTGCGGCTTTAGATCTTCTGTAATGGCTTTGGATAGTATTTGCCCCCATTCGCTTAGTGGGTTGTACCCATCTGCTACGCTTGTTAAGGCGTCTAAGTTGTAGTAGCGAGACCCTTTTGCAAATCGTGCTAAGAACTCAAGGATTTCATTCTCCCTGTCCTCGAGGGGCAATGCGATTCCTTTGGCGCTCTCAAGACAAGTTATTGCAGAATGTAGTTTTACTAGGTCGTGGCGGAATTCGTGTTTAAGCCAGGCGTTTGTAGGCTTGCTGTAGTTGTGCTTTAGTAAATAATCTGTTACAAGCACCAGTTTGAAAAGTCGTTCGCATCCAATTGAAAGATTGTAAAATCCTCCAAGCAGCTTGCCCTTCTCGAGTAGGTTGCCGTTGCGGATAGCCGTTAGGCCTGCAGTAAGGCAAAATTCTGCCAGCATAGTTTCTTGCTGAAGTAGAAAGAACGTTTGAGTAGCATATGGGTCTGTGTCGGCCACGAAGTTCATGGTATCAGAATGCGGGCAAGGCGAACAATTTTAGGGTTTGGTAGGTCATGACTGTGAAGTATCAATTAGAAAACGATTGGCGTTCCGAAACCCTCTCCCGCATCCGCACCCTCATCCTCGAGGCCGACCCGGAAATCGTGGAGGAGGTGAAGTGGCGCAAGCCCTCCAACCCCGCCGGCGTCCCCTGCTGGTCGCACGGGGGCCTCATCTGCACGGGTGAGACGTACAAGGACAAGGTCAAGCTCACCTTCGCCAAGGGGGCCCAGCTCGCCGACAAGGCCGGCCTCTTCAATTCCAGCCTCGAGGGCAACGCCCGGCGGGCGATCGACCTCTTCGAGGGCGACACGATCAACGCCCGGTCCTTCAAGGCCCTGATCAAGGCCGCCGTGGCTCTGAACACCAAGCCCGCCCAACCGAAGAAAGCAAAGAAGAGCCCGAAGAAGGGCTGAGAGATCCCGTCCAAAGACCGATCATTTAGGTTCCGGCCCGACAACTCCCCTGTCGGCAAACTTGATGCAAGACCGCTTCACGCCTACAACTCCGTCCGCGCTTTGAGCGCCAGGAAACCGGAGCCTCTCAGATGTCCACCCACTACCCCAAGCGAGTCAGCGTCCTCAAGCGGATCCGTGCCCAGGGCTTTCGCGCCCGCATGAGCACCAAGGGCGGCCGAAAGATCATGAACCGCCGCCGCCGCATCGGGCGTCGCGTCGGCCTCAAGGGCTGATCGCCGGCTCCGGGTTCGGGCCCGGTTCAGAAAGAACATGGCAGTTGACCCAAGCGGTCGGCCTCCGATAGGCTGGCCGCTGTTTGTTTTAGCCGAGGCTCCTCGCCGTGGGCGCCGCGTTCACCACGGGCGCCAACGTCGCGCGGACCGACACCGGGCTCTGATCGTTTACGCCGCCAACGCTCGCACCGTGAGCGGCAGCTCCAAAGGCTGGAGCGTCCGGCGCACGGTGTCCACCTCGTCGGCGATCGACAGGAAAATGTCCATCAGCACCGGGTCGAACTGCGTGCCCCGGCCCTCGCGCATGATCTCGACCGCGCGCCCGTGGCTCATCGCGGGCTTGTAGACCCGCACCGAGGTCAGCGCGTCGTAGACGTCGGCGATCGAGACGATCCGCGCCGCAAAGGGGATCTCGTTCCCGCGCAGGCGGTTCGGGTAGCCCGTCCCATCCCATCGCTCGTGGTGGCACAGCGCAATGTCGATCCCAAGATCGAGCAACTCGTCCTCGCCGAAACGCTCACGGATGGAGATGAGCGTGGCCGCGCCCATCGTCGTGTGCTTCTCGATCAGCTCACGTTCATTGGGCAGCAGTGCCCCGGGCTTGAGCAGGACGGCGTCGGGGATCCCGACCTTGCCGATGTCGTGCAGCGAAGCCGCGAGCCGGACCGAGCTGATGAAGTGGTCGGTGATCTCCGGGTACCGCTCGCTGGCGGCCCGCGCCAGCAGGGCGCTGTACTCGCAGATCCGGTCCAGGTGCTGGCCCGTGTCCGTGTCGCGGTAGTCGGCGAGCTTGGCCAGACCCAGGATCATGCTCTCACGCGCCGCGATCAGGTCCGAGTCCCGGCTCCGCACCTGCTGGCCCAGCACCCGGTTGGCGCGCACCAGTCGCCGCTCGTGGAGCGAGATCAGCGCCAGCGCGACGATGCCCGTCAGCAGGATGATGACCGCCCCCCCGAGCCAGACGCGGAGATTGATCTCGCTCGCCGCCGCGTCGCGCGCCGAGATGAGCTGCTCCGCGGGCGCGTGGACGCGGAGCACCGCGTTGTACTTCGAGAGCGGCACCGAAGCCGTGTACGTCGAGCCGACGTTCATGCCCTCACCCGCTTGGTAGAGCACGCGCCCGTCCTGCGACACGACCGAAATATTCGAAAGACCGGGAAGCTTGAGGTCATCGAGCATCGAGCGGATGCGATCGCCGCCCTCGGTGCCCGGCTCGATGGACTCGGCGTCGAGCTTGAGGACCGCGAGCGCCACGCCGCTGGCGGTGTCCTGCGCCGAAGCCTCGACCCGACGGCTGTACTGATCCACGACCTCGGTCAGGAGCTCCCGGCTCCCCGACCACCAGCCCATGCCGACCACCAACGCCTGCGCGAGCAGGATGATCGCGATGATCACGAGCCTCGCCGGGGCGGCCCCGAGCCGGTCTGGTCTGCGTTTGTGCGCCATGGTCAATGCCACCATCGGCTCAGCGCCGAGAGCTGGCCCCGTGTGTCAAGCGACTTGCACGTGCAGTTTCGTTCTCGGCCCGGCGCATCCGGCTCGTCCCGCCCGCTATCAGGGGGCCGCCGGCGCAGAACCGATCAGACCCGAGAGGGAGCCGGGGCGACACCCGTCGTTGGCGTCAGCGAGGCCGGCGCCTGGCCCGAGAGCAGACCCTCGCGGTAGTACCACCGAGCCGTCATGCGGAAGCCCGAGTCCAGCGGCACCGAAGCCTCGAACCCGAGATCGGCCTTCGCCTTGGCGCCCGTGAACGCGCGGTCCTTGATGAAGAAGTCCAGACGCCTGCGGTGCAGGGGCGGCTCCACACCGAACGTCTTGCACACCGCCTCGCACGCCGTCGCACCGAGCATCACGGGCCAGACGGGCACCCGGCCCCCGCGCAGAGGCGTGCCCACGCAGTCGCTGACGATCTGCGCCACCTCGTCGATCGGATGGTACGTCTTGCCGCAGAGAATGTACGTCCCGCCCTTGGCCGCCTCGTGCGTGGCGGCGGTCATGAACCCACGGCAGAGATCGTCGACAAACGTGAAATGGTACACGACCCGGCCCGAGCCGATCATCCGGAACTTGCCCGTCTGGATCGTGCGGAAGAGCTTGAGGAATCGCAGATCGCCCGGGCCATAGATCCCCGCGGGGCGCGTGATCACCGCGTGCAGGCCGCTTTCGATCGCGTCCCGCACGCGCTGCTCGCCCAGGAGCTTGGTCTCCTGATAGATATCGCCCGGCGCGAAGGGCGCAGTTTCGTCGACGGGGAGCTGCTTGACCTTGCCGTGCACACCGACGGTCGAGCAGTGCACGACCCGGGCCGCCCCGAGCTTGCGTGCGGCTCGGAGCACGTTCTCCGTGCCCCCGACGTTCACGTCGTGGTACACGCTGTCGGCGTGCTTGGCCGAGCGGTAGAGCGCCGCGATGTGGTAGATGATCTCGCAGCCCCGGGCCGCGCCCAGCACGTCGTCCTTGGAGCGGATATCGCCCGTCACGATCTGGGCGCCCGCGGCCTGCAGCGCCTCGGTGCGTGAGCCCTCGCGCGCCAGCGCAACGACCTCGTCGCCGCGCTCGAGGAGCATCTCCGCGAGGCGACCGCCCGTAAACCCCGTTGCACCAGTGACGAGTACCCGCATAACCCACTGTCTCCAGTGAAGCGTCCGCGGGCGTCGGCTTACACGGCCGAACTGACCTGCTCTCGCTTCGGGATCGCTCTCGGCAGGCGGAGCTGGGCCGCCGGTGTGCCGCCGAGGTACCCGCACTCTCGGTACCAATCCCCCGTCTGCTTCAGCCCGGCTTTCAGATCCACGCGAGGTTCGTACCCAAGAAGCCCGCGTGCCTTGCTTATATCGAACGACCGGTTCTGCTTGAACCAGTCTACCCGCCTTGGAAAGAGCGGCGGGGTGATGCCGCACGGTTTGCAGACCGCCTCGCACACCACGGCCGCGGCACGCAACGGCTTGAAAGGCAGGTATCGGACCTTCACCGTGGTACCCATCGCCTCGGCGACCGCGTGAACGAGCTCATTGAGTTCAAACGAGCGGTCGTCGCCGATTAAAAAGGCTTCACCCGTGATGCCTTCCCGAACGGCCGCCAACTCGAATGCATCGACTAAATTTTCGATGTGCACGGGGTGATAATGTGTTTTCCCGTCGCCGAAAATCAGGAAGGTGCCCTTCTTGACGAGCCGAAACAGGATCAGGAACCGCCCCGGGTCGCCCGGGCCGTAGATCGCGGTGGGGCGGATGATGTTGGCGTCCAGCCCTTGGTTCTTGATGAACTCCTGAACGACCTCTTCGCCGTTGTACTTCGTTTCCTGGTAGTAGTCCGCCGGCGCGATGGGGCTCTGCTCGCTCCCGACTTTGGTCTTAATGTCCCCGTGGACGCCCTGGGTCGAGCAGTAGACGAGCCGGCGCACGCCGAACTTCACGCACGCCTCGCACACGTTGCGCGTGCCCTCGACGTTGACGTCCCAGTAGTGCTGGTCGGGCACGTTGAGCTTGCGGAACGCCGCGGCGGTGTGGTGCACAACCTCGCACCCTTCGGTCACGCGCATGACCGCGTCCTTGTCCGTCACGCTGGCGATCGTGATGTCCGCGCCCAGTTCCTTCAGATGGTCGTGGAACAGCCCCGGCTGGTTGTCCAGCACACGGACCTGCTCGCCGTTCTCGATCAGCCTGCGGACCAGATGGCTGCCCGTGAACCCAGTACCACCAGTGACCAGCGTCGGCATGTGACCAATCCTTCCGTGAAACCAGCCCGCGTCTCAGCCGCGGTGTGCCCGGCGTTTCGGCTTACTTCCTGATCGCGTCCGCGACCACGGCGTAGAGCTCGGCGACCCGCCTGACATGCGCAGGGTAGGTGTGCTCTTTCTCGGCGAAAAGTTTCCCCTCGATTCCCAGCCGATTTCGCAGAGATTCATCGCCCGCCAGCTCCGTGATCGCTCGACCGAACCCGACCGGGTCCGCCGGAGCCAGCCGGCAGACGCCCTGCGTCAGGATCTGCGAATGCGTCGGCAGATCCGTCACCAGCACCGCCCGGCCCGTGTGCAGGTACGGAAAGACTTTCTGAGGTGTGTTGATCCCCTTGGTCCTGGGCGCCGTCAGAATGTCCGCTTCAATTAAGAGCTCGCCAAGCCTCGCCGCGGGCCACCGCCCGATGAGGTGGACCCGATCCCCGATCCCGAGCCGATCCGCCTTGGCCCGGTACGCCTCGATCTGGTCCGTTTCGCCCCCCGCGATCACCGCGTCCACGTCCGCGCCGCCCCTGATCGCCTCGGCCAAGCCTTCGATTAGCAGGTCCACCCCCTGGTACGTCTGCAGGTTGCCGCAGTAGACCAGCAGCGTCGAGCGCTCCGAGATGCCCCGCTCCCGGCGGAGCCAGCCAGTGGGCTTGAGCGCCTCCACGTCCAGCTGCGAGATGTCGTGGAGCGTCACGAGCCTCTTGGCCCCCTGGCGCTTCGCGACGTCCGCCAGCGCATGGCACACCGGTGCGCACGCTGCGGCCCCCTTCACCCCGATCCCCTCGAACGCATCAAAGAACCAGCCAAAGGGCCTGAGGAACCCCATCTGCTCGACCATCTGCTGCGCGATCGAGGAATCCATGTCATACACGTACGGCACGCTCTTGGTCATCTTGAACCACCGCGCCATGAACACCGCTTCCTCGCCCGCGTGGATCACATCGGGCTTGATCTCTTCAACGAGCTTCTTGGCGAGCCCGAAGAGCTTCGCATCGCACTTGAGCTTGGCGCCACTGAACCCGGGCGAGGGCATGCCCACGCCCTTGGGCGCTTCGATCCGGTGGATCGTCAGCCCCGGGTAGCTCCGGTCCTCGCCCGCGTGGAGCGTCGCCAGGTGCACCTCGTGCCCGAGCTCGCAGAGCGCGCGCACCAGGATGTCCACGTCGATGGGTGTGCCCCGGTCGATGTAGAAGGGGTGGGGGGCAAGAACGAGGATGCGCATCGGCTATGGGTTCCCTTGCTGTGCTCTATCGGAGCCGGAGCCGGATCTGGGTCCAGAAGGCGGCGAGCAACCCGTCACGTCCCCCGATCGTCGCGTCGGCGGGCAATCCCGAGGTCAGCTTCTCTCTGAGATCGGCTGACAGGGCCTTCGGGTCCAGCCTTCCCTCGAACCAGAGCCCGTAGCGCCCCGCCCGCTGGCGATGCCCCGGGATGGGCAAGGGGTCCGTGCCCGGCAGGACCTGGACCCCCATCTTCCGGGCGAGCCCAAAGACCGCACCCTCGCCCAGCCCCGCGGGCCGACTTGCCGAGTCCCCGACCGCCACGCCCCTTGGCCCGAACCGCTCGACCAGGTCGAGCATGAGCCCCTTCCGCGAGCCCGTCCACTTGCCAAAGCCCCACGGCAGCGTGACGAGCGCCCCCGACGCGAGCGCCTCCTCGATCGTCTCCTCGATCCCCAGCCCGTCGGGGATCTCGTGCGCCGAGATCAGCGTGAGCACCTCGAGCCCCTGTTTGGTGGCGATCTGCCTGCCGTTGACGATCAGAAGCGACGTTTCCTCGCCGCGTCGGCACCGGATGACCAGCGGGTCGCCCGTCTGCTCGATGCGCCAGTCTCCAATTGGCCCCGCCGCTGATGCGAGCCGATCGAACCCGTGCTCGCCCCGGGCCTCGGCGAGCATGAGCACGCCCTCG
>JBGSIX010000268.1:0-4504 GCA_041742315.1 Phycisphaerales bacterium
CCCGGGCCGGTCGGTTTGGGAGAGAGTGGAGAGTGCTCTTTCGCGAATCCGCGCGGGTCCGCTCTCGCGGGCCCGCGGGTGCAGACTTATCGCCGGCGGCGGGTCAGGGCCAGGCCCATGAGCCCGAGGACCGACGACGCAGGGGCGGGGATGTTTGTCCGCACGATGCTGGCGGAGGAGTCGATCGCGCCGAAGGGGGGCGAGTCGCCCGAGATGCCAACGCTGAACAGGGCGTCGGGCCCGATGCCGGCGGCGTTGCCGTAGTCCTGCACGATGAAATGCCACATCTCGCCCGGTTCGAGGATGCCGTCGAAGGTCATGCTCTCGAAGACGAGGTTCTTGTTCATGCCGAGGCTGTCGATGCGGAACGCGGGCGTGCGGACGGTGGGCGAGCCGGCGCCGAAGGCCCCGCCGTCGATGTTGCTGAAGGTCGTGCCCTCGTCGGCGACGTAGTAGAGGTCTTCGAGGAACCGCCCGGTGAGGTTGGTGATCACGACCAGTGCGTTGGGCAGCGCGGGGCTGTCGGTCATCACGCAGGCCGAGAGGTTGGTGAACGTGGCGGCGTGGGCGAAGGTCTCGTCGGGAGCGAAGACGCTCGCGTCGCCGAACTCTTCGACGAACGTCTGCAAGCCGTGGTCGTCGCAGCCGGGCATGTCGAAGTAGCTGCCGTCGATCGGCTCGGCGGCGGCGGTGCCGGCGAGTGCGGTCAGCGCGAGTGTTGCGGTCAGGGTCAGTGCGTTGCGTGCGGTCGTGTTCATCTCATGGCTCCTCTGTGTGCTCGGATCGCCGGCGCTGGCGATGTCCCCCACCGCTGCTGAGTGCCGACGTTCGGTTGTTCGTGCGTGCCGGGTTCCAAATGCCCGGCTCTGCAGAGGTATGCGAAAGCCACGGGCGAACACGACACGGGACGGGTGTGTTCTCAAAAAGAAAAGAGATCGCGCGGCAAACTCCGCGCAAGACGCGGCCGGCCCGGGAACGCTGGAAAGTACGTTCCCGGGCCGGCCGTTCTGATGGGTGTGGAGCGTGTTCCGCTTTGGCGTCCACGCGGACCGATCGAGCGGTCCCTTGCGGGGACGAACTTATCGCCGACGACGGATCAGCGCCAGGCCCGTGAGCCCGAGGATCGCCGAGCCCGGCGCCGGGACCATCCGAACGATGCTCGCCGAGGAGGTCGGGTCCGCCAGCGAATCGCCGGCCATCCCGACCGAGAAGAACGCATCGGGTGGCAATCCCGCGGCGTTCGAGTAGTCCTGCACGATGAACTCCCACGTCTCGCCCGGCTCGAAGATCCCGTCGAAAGTCATGCTCTCGAAGACCAGGTTCCGGTTCATGCCCAGCGTGTCGATCCGGAAGGCGTGCCCGACGACACCCGGCGTCGCGGCACCGAAGGCCCCGCCGTCGAAGTTCGAGAAGGCCGTTTCCGGGTCACCCACATAATACAGGTTGTCGAGGAACCGCCCGGTGAGATTGGTCATCATGACGAGCGCGTTGGGCATCGCGGTGTTGTCGGACATCGGACAGGCCGGGCTCTGTGTGAAGCTGAAGCTGTGCGCGATCGCTTCGTCCGGCGCAAACACGAGCGGGTCGCCGAACTCCTCCACCGCGGTCTGAGGCCCGTGATCGTCGCAGTTTGGCAGATCGAAATACGTCCCGCTGATCGGCTCAGCGAGCACACCGCCCGAAACGAGTGCCAATGTCAAGGCAAAAACGCTGTGCGCTCTGTGTGCCATGTCTCTGCTCCAATGTGAGAGCGCCCGAGCAACCGGCTCGATCCGAGTTCTGACTCAGGCTTGCGATTCTGTCCGGCCGGGCCCATGTACCCGGCTTCCATAAGAGCTTGCGAGGATCCGGACCGAACCTAACACCGAGCGCAAAGATTTCTCGCCACGGGTATCAGGCAAACCGGGCAGAAAGCCGGCACCAAGGCGGCTCGGATCAGTCTTTCGGGGAAGGCTTGCCGAAGAAAACCCGGCGTACGACGTCGCCCGGGCCGATCGATTCGATCTCCGTCTTGGCGTCTTCCTCGATCGCCTCGTACTCGCGCACGGGCGGTGCGCTGACGAGCGATTCCGCCCTGGAGTGGTCCGACTTCACCAGGTCGAGCGAGCCATTGGCGGTGACAGTGATCACCCAGAGACCCTCGCCCAGCGCCCGGTACACGGCCTTGCCCATCTGCGCACCCTGCGCATCCCAGTCCACCTCCACGAGCGAGCCGTCGATCAGCATCGCGTCGGCGGGGCGTGTGGACTCGTCGAACAGGCGGCGGATCAGGAGCCTGCCGTCGATCACGACGAAGTCGACGTAGATCTCGCCCGCCGGGTCGTAGGGCGTTTCGAGTTCCTGCACCACGCCCGCGGCGTTGCGGACGCGGACAGCGAGCTTGCCGTTCTTGACCACGAGCTCGGTCACCGCCGTCCGCGAGACGGCCTCGTTGAACGTGCCCCGGAGGTCCTCGTAGTCGCCCGCGAGTTCCTGGAGCCGATCGAGGTAGACGTCCGCCGCCAGATCCGCCCGCAGGAGCGAGTACCCGAAGATCCCAGCCGCCACGACGACGGCGGCGGTCACCCCGCGGGAGACCCAACGAACCGGATTCAGGCTTGGTTTCTGCTCGGCCATCATTCACTCTATCGGCGGGTGCCACGGGTTGTCTTGCAACCCGTGGTTTACGGCCAGAAGTGGGCGATTCCGTGGCGGGAATTCCCAGCACGGCTTGCCGAGGACGGACAAGCCGTGGCACCCATCGCCACTCCGATCCTCTGATAGGCTGCGTCCAAACCGCACAGGAGGCCTCTCTCATGGTCAGCAGCACGTCACGCCGGTCGTTTCTGGGAGCCATGGGGCTGGGCGCGGTCTCCGCCAACGCGGTGCTGACTTTCGGCGCCCGAGCGCAGTCGATCGCCTCCGAGCTCGCGCAGGTCGCGGGCGAGCCGGACGAGATCGCACGCGACGAGGGCTACTGGGCACGGGTCCAGCAGGCCTTCACCGTCGATCGCTCGGTCATCAACTTCAACAACGGCGGCGTCTCGCCCGCACCCGCGTGGGTCCAGGACGCCATGAAGCAGCACCTGGACTATTCCAACAAGCTCCCCGCGCACAATCTCTGGCAGATCCAAGAGCCCCGCAAGGAAACGGTCCGCGAACGCCTCGCCCGCGCCTGGGGCGTGGACGCCGAAGAGATCGCGCTCACACGCAACGCGAGCGAATCCCTCCAGATCGCCCAGCTCGGGATCGATCTCAAGTCCGGCGACGAGGTCCTGACCACGACGCAGGACTACGGGCGCATGCTCACGACCTTCGACCAGCGCGAGCGGCGCGAGGGGATCAGGCTCACCAAGATCGCCATCCCCGTGCCCGCCGAGAGCGACGACGAGGTCGTGCGCCTGTTCGAAGAGGCCATCACACCCAAAACCAAGCTCATCCTGATGTGCCACGTGATCAACCTGACAGGCCAGATCCTGCCCGTCCGCCGCGTCTGCGACATGGCCACCAAGCGCGGCATCCCCGTCATCGTCGACGGCGCCCACAGCTTTGCGCACGTGAACTTCAAGCTCAGCGATCTCAACTGCGACTACTTCGGGACCAGCCTGCACAAGTGGCTCTTTGCGCCCCACGGCACGGGCCTGCTCTATGTCAAGAAATCCCGCATCGCCGAGACCTGGCCCATGATGCCCGCCGCCGAGACGCAGGCCGACGACATCCGCAAGTTCGAAGAGATCGGCACGCACCCGGCCGCCAACACGCTGGCGATCGCCGAGGCCCTGACCTTCCACGAGGGCATCGGCCCCGAGCGCAAGCTCGCGCGGCTTCTCTACCTCCGCGACCGCTGGGCCAAGCGCCTCGCCGGGCAGGACAGGTTCCGCCTGAACACGAGCCTGAAACCCGGCCTCGCCGGCGGCCTCGCCAACGTCGCCCTCGAAGGCATCGACACCAACCGGCTCCGGGGCTGGCTCTGGGGCAAACACCATGTGCTCACCGTCGCCATCATCCACGACCAGTTCGAGGGCCTGCGTATCAGCCCCAGCGTGTACTCGACGATCGAAGAAGTGGATAGGTTTGCAGAACTGATGGAAGGTGCCGCAAAGCACGGCATCGAAGGGTGATCACCCCGCAAACTTCCTGACGCAGATCGTGTTGTTCTGCCCGCCGAAGCCGAAGCTGTTGGACAGGCACACGTCCACGCCGCCCACGCCCGTGCAGTCGCGGGGCACGGTGGGCACGTGGTCGAGGTCGCAGTCCGGGTCCGGGTGCGTCAGGTTCGCCGTGGGCGGGATGATGCCCGTCCTGATCGCCTGCAAACACGTGATCAGCTCGACCGCGCCCGCGGCCTGGATCAGGTGCCCCAGCATGCTCTTGACGCTGGAAAACGGCACGCGAGGCGCCAGGCTCCCGAAGACTTTTTTAACGCCCGCGGTCTCGGTCTTGTCGTTCTCTTTGGTGCCCGTGCCGTGGGCGTTGATCCAGTGCACGAGCGGCCTGCCACCGGCGTCGGTCGCGCCGGGCTCGA
>JBGSIX010000269.1:0-10026 GCA_041742315.1 Phycisphaerales bacterium
GCGAGCAGCACGACCACGACGAGGGTGAGTCGCACGCCGACCAGCCCGCAGAGGCTCACGCCGAGTCGGACGACGAGCACAATGCCGAGGGCGAAACCGGCGCTGGCGGGAAGAAAAAGCGTCGCCGCCGTCGAGGCCGGGGCAAGGGCGGCGAGGGGAAGGCCGAGTCGGGCGAATCGTCCGTAAGCGACAAACCCAAAGCCAAGCCCGAGACGAGCGCGCCCGCGGTGGTGGTCAAGGCCGAGACGCCCGGGCCGAAGAAGCCCAGGCTCCTCTACGCGGGCAGCCGGCGCAAGCTCAAGCCGAGCGAGAAGGCCTCCATCGGCGACGAGTGAGCCATGGGTAGCGCACGGCGCATCGTGATCCTCGGCTCGACCGGCTCGATCGGGACGCAGACGCTCAAAGTCATCGAGCACCTCAACGCGCAGAACGGGCCGCACGCCTTCGAGGTCGTGGGGCTCGCGGCGGGGCGCTGCACCGATGAGCTGGCAAAGCAGGCCGCGCACTTTGGCGTGCGGTACGTTGCCACCTGCGCCGAAGACGTGTGCGACACCAAGGCCGAGCACCTGACGGGCGATGGCGCTGCGGAGGAGCTTGTCCGCCGGGCGCACGAAGAAATCGGCGTTGATCTGGTGGTCGGCGCGATCGTCGGGTCAGCGGGGCTGGGTGCGACGCTCGCCGCGGTCGAACTCGGGATCGATGTGGCGCTGGCGAACAAGGAAACACTCGTCGCGGCTGGGGAGTTGGTCGTCAGCGCCGCCCGGCGCACCGGGGCGAAGCTCCTGCCCATCGACAGCGAGCACTCGGCGCTCTGGCAGTGCCTGCAGTGCCTTGGCGAGTCGCGGCCGCCGATCGACGCGCCTCAAGAAGTCGAACGCATGATCCTGACCGCCAGCGGCGGGGCGCTGCGCGATCTCGACGCGGAGCGTGTCTTCGCCGCCACGCCCGCGATGGCGCTGGCGCACCCGACGTGGTCGATGGGTCCCAAGGTGACCGTGGACTCGGCCTCGCTCATGAACAAGGCGCTCGAGCTCATCGAGGCGCACTGGCTCTTCGGTGTCGAAGCCGATCGGCTGGGCGTCCTGATCCACCCGACCTCGACGGTGCACTCGCTCGTCGAGTTCGCCGACGGCTCGGTCATGGCGCAGCTTGGCGCACCCGACATGCGGGCGCCGATCCAGTATGCGCTGACCTACCCCGACCGACCGGCCGGATGCGCCCAAAGGCTCGACCTTATGAAGCTCGGCACGCTCGAATTCCGCGAGCCCGATCATGCCGTGTTCCCGGCATTGAAGATGGCTTTCGATGTCATTCGCGCGGGCCAGAGCGCAGGCGCGGTGTTCAATGCCGCCAACGAGGAGGCGGTTGCCGCGTTCTTGGCGCCGGAGAATGAGGATGGCTCGCGTGTGCCGTTCGGGCGCATCGCTCAGGCGGTTCAGGCCGCGGCCCATGCGATCGAGCCGACGCCGATCGAGTCGCTCGCGTGCGTCGAGCGGGCGAGCGAGCGGGCGCGCGCGTTTGTGCGAGAGTGGCTCCAGAAGTAAGAAACCCACGGATTCGAATCCGTGGGTTTGAAAATGAAAGAGGCCGGGCCCCGAAGGACCCGGCCTCTGTGATATCACTTCACCGCCGACGGATTCAGAAGTCGTTGGTGTTGTAGATGTACACGGCCGCCAGTGCCCGCTCGATGCGGCTGCTCGCCGACGAGAGGTGCGAGCGGGTGTAGTCATCGAGCTTGCCGTTGCTCTCGAGTGCCTTGTCGATCTTGGTTTTGAGGTTCTCGAGGTGCTCGACGGAGAGCGCCCGGACAGGGGCCGCCGACGCGCCGGCCATCGTGCCCGGGCGGGTGAAATCGATCAGGCGATCGATGAGGTTGAGTTGCAGGTTGCGGCGGAAGCTTGAGATCATGGGCTGACGCTCGGTGAACGTCTGCTTGGGGGCTTCGTTGATCTCGCTGAAGACCTCGCTCACCACGGCGCCCATCACCTCGGGGAGCGTGATGGTGTCCTGATCCGACGCCACGCGGAACTCGTTGTCGTAGACGTTCTTGAGCGTGGTCGGGTTCATGACCATGGTCAGAGAGCTGGCCATCATCCCGTTGACGCGGTCGTGGATCGGGAAGGCCGGGTCGGCGAGCCAGTCGCCCCACTGGTCGGACCAGTTGTCCGCCGAGAGGTGGGTGATGACCTCGGACGTCAGGCCGAAGGCCTCGTCCCGCATGCCGTTCTCGAGGACGTACTTGAGCGCGGCGCGCTGCTTTTCGGCCTCGACAACCACGAGCGGCGGGCGAGCGTCGGGGTCGCCCTTCTTGTCGCGGTAGACGTGAGCGCCGCCGATCCAGTTGGCCATGATCGAGACGCCCGAGAGCTGCTGGTTGAGGGTGATGTTGTACCCACGCGTGGCTCGGCTCCAGCTGTCGCCGTCCTCAACGAATTTGGTCATCAGGCGGTCGCGGTAGAGATCGATGAGCCGCTTCTGGTTCTCGCAGTAGTCGAGGGGCCAGGCGGCTAAGTCGTAGCGGCGGGCGAGCGGGTCGATGCCCCAGGTGTCGTAGTCGGTCGCGTAGGGGATGTTCTTCTCGGCCGCGAGCTTGACGGTTTCCTCGGGCTTGTCGCCGTAGCCGTACTCGATGACCCAGTAGTCGTAGTCTCCGATGTCGATCATGGCGTAATCGCCCTGGATCTCGCCCGATTCCATGTTGATATTGATCGGGATGTAGTCCATGACGGAGGCGGTAAAGGCCTTGCCCTTGACCTTCTCGGAGTTGATCTCGGCCATGGTGTACTGGCTGGATGCCTTGAAGTTGTGGCGCAGGCCGAGCGTGTGCCCGACTTCGTGCGCGACGAGGTCGGCGAGCATCGGGCCGATGAACCAGTCGGGCATGCCGTCGAGCATGTCGGAGTTGGAATCGTCCTTTTTCTCGTCATCGAGCATGTCTCGGGCGACGTCGAGGTACATGCCCATCATCGCGACGTCGAGGCCCTTGCCGCGTGAGGCGAAGCACATGCCGTTGAACTCGGACTGAACGCCGAGCTGACCGTCGTACTCGTTGTCGCCGTAGAGCGAGTTGTCGATCATCGCGGCGGGGTGCCCGCCGTAGCGCTGCACGCCGCGCTGGGCGATCTCGGCCTTGACGAACTCCTGCTGCGCCGGGTCGGCCAGCAGCACGCGCGGGTCGTACTGCGGACGCGTGGCGAGCCAGGCCATGTTCTCGGGGCTCATGCCCTCCATCGCGGCATCGGGCAGCAGGTCGTTGAACTGGTAGTTGAAGTACCGGATCCAGCCGTCGGTGAGCACGACGTCGGCGTCGAGGATCTCGCCCGTCTCCGGGTGCGCCCGGCTCGGCCCGATGGCGGTGCCGATGTCGTTGCTCAGCCACCTGACGAAGTTGTAGCGGACATCCTCGGGGTCCTTGTCCATGTGGGCGCCGGTCTCGGCGTCCTGCTGGTAGACCTCGATCGCGTTGAGGATCCCGACCTTCTCGTAGGCCTTATTCCAGTACTCCACGCCCTCGCGCACGAATCGGCGGTAGCGCACGGGCACGGTGTGATCGATGTAATAGACGACGGGCTCCTTGGGCGGGCTGAGCTTCAGGCTCGGGTCGCGCTTCTCGAGGTTCCAGCGGTTGATGTAGCGGACGATCTTGTCCTCGTCCTGGAACTTGCCAAGGTCCCGGTAGGTCGTGGTGAAGTAGCCCAGGCGCTGATCGGCGACGCGGGGCTTGTAGCCCTTGCTGCCCTCGACGGCGCTGATGGAGTAGTGGAACTCTTTGAGCGTGCCGCCGGCGACGGGCATCTCGATGGCGATCTCGACGTTCTTGGGGAAGGCCTTGGCGCCGGTGATGTTCAGGAGGCGTGTGTTGGCGCCGCGCGCCGAGCCGCCGAAGAAGGTCTGGGCATTGCCGGCGAGCAGGTCATCGAAGTCGATGACGGGCTGGCCGTTGGGGCCGATGCAGACGATGGGCAGGTCAAGGACGACGCGGTCGGTAAAGATTTTGTTGACCGAGTCCTTGGACTCCTGATCGCCCGTCGAGCGGGTGTCGATCTCGGGGGCCATCAAGGCGACGCGCTTGTCGTAGCGCTTCCAGTAGGTGTACATGTTCCCGCCCTGCAGGCCGGCGTATGTCTCGCCCGAGCCCACGGTGACGGCGAACCACTGTTTGACGCTCTCGAAGTTCCGCGGGAGCTCGGCGAGCATCTGCCCGTCCTTGTCGCGCGTCCAGACGGTGTAGAAGCTCTGGGCGCCGTCTGCGGTCGACACGACCTTCTCGAAGTCCTTGGCGACCTCCTCAAACTTGGGGAAGTCCGGCTTCTTGTCCTCCTCCTGACCGATCGTCGTCCCCGCAGCGAACATCGTGAATGCCGCGGCCGTGATCAGGCTCCTCCCGATCCTGTGCGCATATGCCATGACCCAAAGCTCCTTTCCGTGCGACCCCCCGTGAACCAGACACCAGGCGAGGTCGAGCGATCTGTATTGTGTCAACATTCTCGGCGATCTGCCGAGCCGCCCGGTACACGCCGGGCGTCAGGACCCGATGCCCAGCAACTCCGGCCGCCGGGCCAGAAGCAGGGCACCCGTGATCGCCACGAAGACGAACCCAGCGGCCTGGACGCCGCGATCGCGGACGGCCAGCTCCGTCGGGTCGTCATACCTGCCCTGTTCCAGGAGCACGATACAGCGCAGAAGCCCATACGTTGCTGGAAGGATCGTCAGCCAGAGCAGATTGAAGCCCCAGGGCGACTGATGATGGGCCACGGCCTCGATCGCGGGGCCAAAGACCGATTCCTGCTGCTCGACATACCCCGCGTAGGTCACGAGCGTGCCCACCGCGGTCATGACCACCGCCATCCGGAGCAGATCGTCGGTATAGACCCGCTGCACACCCCGGATCTCACCCGCGTCGGCAGGGGCATTCGCCATCGTCCGGCGCTCACCCAGACGCTTCCCGAGCGCCAGGAACATGGCCAGGAAGAAGGTGGAGTTGAGGAGCCAGGTGCTCGGGGCGACCGCCGCCGCGGCACACCCGGCCATCACCCGGAGTACAAACCCCGTCGAGAGGCTCACCACGTCCAGCATCGCCATGTGCTTGAGCCAGGCGGAGTAGATCAGGACATTGGCGACGTACACAGCCACGAACCCGCCGACCCACCAGCGGTGCCCGGGATCGACCAGGAGCACCGCCAGGGCGGCCAGGACCAGCAGGGCTATCGCGTAGATCCGGGCGGGTCCCGGGGCGATCCGGCCGCTGGCGATGGGACGGCTCTTCTTGCGGGGGTGGAGGGCGTCGCTCTGTCGGTCGGCGATGTCGTTGAACACATAGCAGGCGCTGGAGGCGAACCCGAAAGCCAGGAATGCGCCCAGGACGGGGAGCCAGCGGTCGAAGAGGGCGAGGCTGTAGAGGGGGCCGATGAGGACGAAGGCGCCCTTGCTCCACTGGTGCGGCCGGGCCAGGCGGACGAAGTCCCCGGGGTTGGCTTTGCTCTTGGATGGGGTGTTCGCCGGCATCGTTGATGGTAGATCGGCGACAGAGTGTCCCCAATCCGAGACAAAGCCGAGGATCGTGCGATTGCCGTGTCGGGATAACTCATCCCGGTCCGTCCGGAAAAGACAAGTTTGCACGCACTTTCATGGCCAATCCCCGAATTCGGCGCATATTTCGAGCGGAGAAGTGCATAAATCCGCTTGTCGTGCAGCAACCGTTGTGGTCTGATGCCCGGACAGGTGGTGTCCGAACGCCGTAAATACTTGTGCGATAAGTGTTTACATATATCGGACCGGAGAGAGTGTTCGGGGGAGTGAGGAGCTGGTTATGGCCGGTGCGCGGTATCTGTGCGCGGTTACGGGTCTTGTTGTTGCATCGTCCTCGGTTGCGGAGCCCATTCAGACTTCGTTCGAATCGATGACCCACGGCGAGATCATCACGAATCAATTTGCAGACGTTGGCATGTCGATCGAGGCTGAGAACTTTCAACTCGCCACGGCTAAGCCCGTCGCGTTCAACAGCAACCTGCTCGGGACGTCCGATCCCGATCTCCAGGGGCCGCCCTGGTCCAAGGGCAACCTGGCGCCCAACACCAACCTGGGCATGCTGATCATCATCCCCGAGAACATGGTCGACGCCAATGGCGACGGGATCATCGACGATCCCGACGACGAGGGCGCCCGCCCCGCGGGTGATCTCAAGTTCACCTTCGACAGCGTCATGACCGGCTTCGGCTTCGATGTGATCGACATGGAAGGGCCTGTCCGCGAGATGAGCTCGATCGAGTTCCTGCTCTTTGGCAGCTCGGTCGCCACGGTCGATTTCAACGACTTCGTCACCCCGGGCAGCGATTTCTACGACCCGACGGTCAAGTTCGGGAACAACTCCGCCAACCGGATCTCGGTCATGTCGGCGGACGCTCTCGGGATCGATGGCTTCACAAGCGTGGTCATCCACGTGGGAGGCTCGGCGGCGTACGACAACATTGTCGTCATTCCCGCGCCCGCCTCCGGCTTGCTGGTCGGCCTGGGTGGCCTGGCCGCGATCCGCCGTCGCCGCTGACCGCATCCCGGAACGCATTTCCCCACGCAGAGCGCCAATTTGGGCGCTCTGCGTGTCTTTCTATGCGCAGTCTTGACACGCTCTTGGCTCTCTCTTGACCGAGCAAACCAGAACCACAGGTACCGTCCATCAACTCGGGAGAGGTCCCCCACACGGGTTGGGAGGCGAGAGAGATTCGCCCGAGCGGAGACGTACGCGTGGCCTCATGAACCACGCAGGGAGAGACAGACATGCGCAGCGCGATCATTGCAGCAACCGTCATCGCAGCCGGCTCCGCCAGCGGCCAGATCTACATCACCGAGTGGGCCTACTCCGTCGACGGCGGCGAGTTCGTCGAATTCACCAACATCGGCAACGCCGCCATCGACATGACCGGCTGGTCGTACGACGACAGCAACCCGGTTCCCGGCACGCTCGATCTCTCGGCTTTCGGCGTCGTTCAGCCGGGCGAGTCGGTCGTCATCACCGAGGCCACCGAGGTTGCGTTCCGCACCAACTGGGCGCTGGCTCCCAGCGTCAAGGTCATCGGTGAGTACACCAACAACCTCGGCCGCGCCGACCAGATCAACCTCTTCGACGCGAGCAACGCGCTCGTTGATGTGCTGACCTACGACGACCAGACCTTCGTCGGCTCCATCCGCACGCAGGGCGCCAGCGGCAACCCGATCAGCGCTGCCGCCCTCGGCGCTGATGACGTTTTCCAGTGGCAGCTCTCCTTTGTGGGTGACAGCTTCGGCAGCTACGCCGCGCTGACGCTCGAGGTCGGCAACCCCGGCTCGTACGTCGTTCCCGCACCTGCGTCGGCGGCCCTGCTCGGTCTCGGCGGTCTCGTCGCCGGCCGCCGCAAGCGGTAATTCAGTTCAACCCGGACTGATCCACTTCTGAAAAACGAACAACGGGCGACCCATCCCCGGGTCGCCCGTTGTCGTGGTGTCGGACAGAAATCTGTCCGGAAGGGTTGATTCAGTGAATGCTCAGTTACAGCCCGAGTTGTAGTTGAAGATCCAGGCGGTGAAGTCGGCGGGGGAGAGCATGCCGTCGAAGTTCTGGTCGGCGGGGCATGATGGGACTGCATCGGGCGAGAACTCGTACGCGCCGATGTCGATGGTTGCCCCGATGACGACCTCGCCCGTGTCGGCGGAGTCCGGGTCGTCCTGGCCCCGGTCGTTGCCGGCCAGGTCAGACAGGGGCCCGCCGAGGTAGCGGACGCTGCTGCCCGCGTCGATCGCCGGTGAGCCCGCCATGAGGGCGTAATCGTCACCTGCGGCGTTGACAAACATGGGGTTCGCGTCGATGTTGCCCGTGCCGGGCTGGGTGTAGCCGCCCTCGACGATCGAGAAGTTGACCTCGTCGGTCCCGGCGCCGTTGATCGCGACCTGTGAGCCCGACGGAAGGTTGCCCCAGAAGACGGAATTGTTGACGATCACGGCCGCGGTGGTGGAGGACCGCCTGATGGCGCTGCCGAGCGCGTCGGCGTCGTTGCCCACGAATGTGCAGTTGAAGACGTCGAGGATGCCGGTGTCGAACGCGGCAATGGCCCCTCCGGTCGTGGCGGTGTTGTTCGTGAAGAGACAGTTGTAGAAGGCGGCGCGGGCGCTGTTGCCGTTGACAGTCGCGGCCCCGCCGCCGGAGACGGAGTCTGAGCCCGTGCGCCGCGCGCTGTTGGCGTCAAAGACACAGTTGTACACATCCGCCCAGGCGCCGAGCCCCACGACCTGGAGCGCGCCAGCAGAGGAGCTGGCGTTCTCGACGAACCGGCAGTCGATGATGTCGCCCGCCGAGGTGGAGAACCGCAGCGCCCCGCCAGAGCCGGCCGAGAGATTGCGCTCGAAGTCGCACCCGCGGATCACGGCGCTGGGAACGTTGATGAGGATCACACCGCCCGTGTCCTGGCTGGTGGTGCCGAGGGCGATGTTGTCAAGGAACTGCGAATCGGTGACCGTGACGCTCAACGCTCCGGTTGCGAATACGGCTCCGCCCGAGGACGTGCAGGTGTTGTCGGTGAACGTGCTGCCGGCGATCGTGAGGCTCGCGCCGGAGCCCGCGTGGTCGATCGCCCCGCCGTTGCCGCTGAGCGCATCGTTGCCGTTGAAGGTGCAGGCATCGATAACGACCTGCTGTGCCGAGGTGCCGGCGGACCGCACAGCGCCCCCGAAGAGCGTCGAGGCGTTCCCGGTGAATGAGCAGTTCTCGAGCGTCGTGGAGGACACGGTCGAGTAGATCGCCCCGCCCGCGTTGGCCCGGTTGTTGATGAAATCGCAGTCGCGTGCGATGACCCCGCCCGAGGCGATCACGTTGATCGCCCCGCCGTTGCTGGGCAGGTTCAAGCCGTTCTGGAGCGTCAGGCCCTCGAGGGTCACCGTGCCGCCGGCGGCGTTGACCGTGAAGACCGAACCCGTTCCGAAGGCGTCGATCACCACGCTATCGCCGGGTGCTTCCTTGATGGTGATGTTGGGCACGGTGATTGTGTACGTGCCGGCGTGGCTCACGGTGTCGCGGAGCACGACCGTGTCGCCCGAGGCGAGCCCGCTGACACCCGGGTTGAGCGCGAGCGTCAGATTGGGAATGTCGTCCGGGACGGTGATGGTCTGCTGGGCGAATGCCCCGCCTGCGACGAGCGCGAGCAGGAGGGCCGGGATGGTTCGTGTCATGGCAATGTCCTTGGTGTTCGATGGGTGTAAGAGGCTTGGGTACGCCGGCCTCCACCGGCAACGCGTCGCCGTCAGAGGCCGCGCCTCACCGATTCCAAAGAAACCGGGCGGCTCATGCGAGCCGCCCGGCCAAGGCATCCGTCCAGGTTGGGTGTCGGGTGTGCTCTGACGAGCCCGGTCAGTTGCAGCCCGCGTTGAAGTTGCTGATCCAGGCGGTGAAGTCGGCGGGGGTGCAGAGGGTGTCGCCGTTCTGATCGCACGCGGGTGCGGACGCGTTGAAGGCGGCGATCCATGCGGTGAAGTCCGCGGGCGAGAGGACGCCGTCGCCGTTGGTGTCGGCGGTGCAATCGCTGGGCGTTTCGCCCGGGCGTTCGATGGCGCCCATGTCGACGATGTAGTCGCCGCCCGTGCCCGTGTCGGGCGTGCCCGTGTCGTCGGCGAAGCGGGCGTAGCCGAGATAATCGGTCTCCATGCCCAAGGGCACGAGGGCGTTGTCACCCGCGTCGACGCCCGGTGAGAGCTCGGCGAGCGTGAAGTCGCCGTTGGCGGCGTCGACAAAGACGGGTGCGTCGGTAAGGACGGTGAGCCCGCCGATGACCGGGCCGCTCGAAAGCACGTCGAAGTTGCTGGCGAGATTGGTGGTGGCATCGATGATGCCGGTGTCCGTCGAGAAGAACGGCTGCTTGATGCCCACGTCTCTGAAGGTCATGAGGTTGTTGCTGGCGATGGCGCCGAAGCCTGAGACGTCCGAGCCGGTGGTGACCACGGCGTCGGCGCGGGCGTTGGTGCCGGGCGCGCCGAAGGAGCCCGTGCTTCCGCCGCTGCCCGAAG
>JBGSIX010000270.1:0-5608 GCA_041742315.1 Phycisphaerales bacterium
CCCCGGAATATTCCATGCAGGCGCTCAACTGCGGCCTCGCCCTGGCGGCGCTCGATCGCCTCAAGGTCCTGGGCTTCGACACCCCCGAGGTCCGCGTCTCCGAGGGCCTGGCCCACACGCGCCGCTACGGGCGCGCCGAGATGGTCTGGCACGAGCCGAGGATCATCGTCGACGGCGCCCACACCCGCGAATCGGTTGCCGCCCTCGTCCGTGCGATCGGCGCTCACACCAAGTACGACTCCATGGTCGTCGTCTTCGGCTGCGCGATCGACAAGAACATCGACGGCCTGCTCGAAGAGATATCCCGCGGCGCCGACAAGATCGTCTTCACCAAGGCCTCGGGCAACCCGAGAGCCGCCGACCCCGAGATGCTTAGGAGCCGATACACGGAGCTCACGGGCAAGATGTCCCAGGTCGAGCCCGACGTGCGCACCGCGATCAACACCGCCGCCAGAGCCGTGGGCAAGGACGACCTGATGTGCATCACCGGGAGCTTCTATATCGCAGGCGAGGCGAAGAAGCTCTTCGAAGAAAAGGTGCGCGAGAAGGTCGAGGTCTGAATCCTCCTGCTCCCATTTGGGGAGAAGGTGCCCGCGCAGCGGGCGGATGAGGGTGATTTGTCTTTCCCCTCCCCCGTCGCCGACGAAGGGGGTCTTTGCCTTGCGCACGAAGAAATCCAAAAGACCCTCACCCCCAAGGGGAGAGGGAGCAGGAGTCAGTCAAGTTCGATGACTCTCCCGAGCGTCCGCTCGACATCGCGCACAAATCCGTCCTTGTTGAAGTAATCCCTGAGCACCGCCCGCGCAGTACGGATGATGCGCTTGGCGGCCTTCGGATCGCGCAGGTACCGCTCAACCACCTCGCTCGCGCCCTGAAAGTCCCATGGGATGGGCACGTACGTCTCGCCCGGGATGTAGATGTCGGGGCTCGTTTCGAGGTGGCCCATGTCGGGCTTGACGAGCAGCGAGCCGCAGGCGACGGCCTCGTAGTCGCGGAAGCACACCTCGCCCCAGCCGAACGGGCTGAGCGTGATCTTGCTGAGCCCGAGCTCGGCGAAATACCGCTTGGCGCTGGCCCGCCCGGTGCCGGTCATGCGGAACGTCTTCTCGAGCGGCTCCACCTCGTCGAGCAGCTTGCCCCGGCTGAACTGGTACCACTCCTGCTTGCCGGCTCGGTTGATCGCTCCCACGCGCCGGTTCACGTCGATGGGTCTCAGCCCGTACGGCAATGGCAGTCGATCGGTGAGCCTGAGCAGCATCCGGTTTCGTTCGCACACGCCCAGGTTCCAGCCGCTGACGAGCTTGTGGACGTGCGCCGGGTCCGGGATGCTCCCAAATGACCAGTCGCCCAGGTCGAACCCGAGCGCCCCCTGCACGAAATCCGCGTACACGAAACCGCCCGCGTACGAGCGCTGGTACTGCTCGATATCGCGGAGCGTCTGCCGCTTGATGTACAGATCAACGAACGGCAAGACCGCAAAGTGGGGCGAGCTCGTCGGCGCGTAGTAGTCCAGCATCACCAGCTTCGGGCGGGGCTCACGGGCCGCGAACTCGCCGAACAGCTCGGCAAGATCCTCGGCGGTGTCCGACCAGTGCGGCATCACCAGCACCGCGTCCACACCCGACTCAGCCCGGCACGCGTCCTCAAGCCCCGCCCGGATGTCCGCGAGCGACTTCACGTCCCGCAGCTCGGTCGTCAGGCCAAGCTTCTCGCGCAAATCGTCGGCGAACATCAGAAAGCCCTGGACCTGATGCCCGGTCGGGCTGGCGGTCCGTGTGCCGCGGGACAAGATGAGGGCGTGCTTGGGCATGGCTGCGGGCTTTGGCGTCCTTTCGGGTGTCGCGCAACTGGTTCTGGGGCCATCGGTCCGGTCACCGGCGAAGGTTGAGCCCGGGTCCCTGAATCGGATCGTGAGACCCTAGACTCCTCCACAATGGCCGATCACTCCACCAGTCAACAGAACGACACCCCCGCGCACCGCTACACCGCCCAGCTCGCGGGAAAGCTCGAGCGCAAGTGGCAGGCCGAGTGGGAGGCGCGGCACACCTACCGCGTGCCCAACCCGGGCGAGCCGGGCTTCGACGCCAGCCGCCCCAAGTTCTATGCGCTGGATATGTTCCCCTACCCCTCCGGCGCGGGCCTGCACGTGGGGCACCCCGAGGGCTACACCGCAACCGACATCGTCAGCCGATTCAAGCGGATGAAGGGCTTCAACGTCCTGCACCCGATGGGCTTCGACGCCTTCGGCCTGCCCGCCGAGCAGCACGCCATCAACACGGGCGAGCACCCCGCCTCGTTCACGCGCAAGACGATCGAGACCTTCCGGCGCCAGCTCAAGCGTTTCGGGTTCAGCTACGACTGGGGCCGCGAGTTCGCGACCATCGACGAGGACTACTACCGCTGGACGCAGTGGATCTTCGTCAAGATCTACAACAGCTGGTACGACGAGGAAGAGGCCCGCTGCCGACCGATCGACGAACTCATCGGGCTCCTGGAGGGCGGCACGGGCCGCGTCTCCGTCGAGGGCCGACTCGTCCGCATCACCAAGGGCGAGAAAGCCACCGAGGCCCTCGCCGGAGAGCCGATGGGCGTCCGCCAGTGGCACGAGCTGACCGCCACCGAGCGGCGCACGTTCATCGACAACCACCGCCTGGCCTACGTCGGCGAGCAGACCGTCAACTGGTGCCCGGCGCTGGGCACGGTGCTGGCCAACGAGGAAGTCATCGACGGGCGCTCCGAGCGCGGCGGGCATCCCGTGCTCCGCAAGCCCATGAAGCAGTGGCTCTTCCGCATCACCGCCCTGGCCGACCGATTGCTCACGGGCCTCGACGAACTCGACTGGCCCGAGAGCACCAAGACCCAGCAGCGTGAGTGGATCGGCCGCTCCGAGGGCGCCGAGGTCGACTTCGAGCTGGACCTCGACCTCGACAACCCGGACACCGACACCGAGTTCACGCCCGCGATCCGGATCTTTACGACCAGGCCCGACACGATCTTCGGCGCGACGTACATGGTCGTCGCGCCCGAGCACGACGCGGTGGCCGCGGTCCTGAGGGCCCCGCGCGAAGGCACGCCGACGAAGGAACTCGCCGCGTACGTCGAGGCCGCCCGCAACCGCTCTGACAAGGAGCGCATGGAGCACAAGGACAAATCCGGGTGCTTCACCGGGCTCTACGCCATCAACCCCGCGACGAAAGAGAAGATCCCCGTCTGGACGAGCGACTATGTGCTGGCGACCTACGGCTTCGGCGCGATCATAGCGGTCCCCGCCCACGACAAACGCGACTACGAGTTCGCGCAGAAGTTCAAGCTCCCCATCCGGGACGTCAGCTACCCGCGCACGATCCTGGCGATGGCGTACTTTGTGACCAACGCCAACGACGAGGAACGCGCGACCGACCGCTGGAAACCCGTGCTCGCCGACTTCCTGGGCCTGGTGACCACCTCGAGCCTGCCGCCCGACGTCTACCCGGAGGTGCTCGAGGCCATTCGCACCCGGCGCGAGCGCGACACGGGGCCGATCTTCGGCGAGAACGCCCGCGGCACGATCCGGCGCGAATACATGTCGTCGTTCGAAGACCTGGGCGTCGCGAATTTCGAGGAACTCCGGGACATTTTCCTGGAGGCCCGGTACTTTGCGCACACCGGCGCGTCGTATGCGGGCGTGGGCTACGCCGCCAATTCGGTAAGCGACGAGGTGAGCCTGAACAACCTCGAGCAGGCCGACGCCAAGGCGAAGGCCATCGCGTGGTTCCAGAAGTCGGGCATCGGGCACAAGAAGGTGAACTACCGCCTGCGCGACTGGCTCTTTAGCCGTCAGCGATACTGGGGCGAGCCCTTCCCGATCGTCTTCGACGAGGAGGGCAACCATTTCGCGGTCGCCGAGGCGCACCTGCCGGTTCTTCTGCCCGATCTGACGGACTACCACCCGGTCGAGAGCGAAGACCCGCAGCCGCTGCTCGGCAAGGCGGCGGACTGGGTGCACACGACCGCCGCCGCGGCGGGGATCGACGAACTCCCCCCGGGCGCGCCCGTGGTGCGTGAGACGAACACGATGCCCGGCTGGGCGGGTTCGTGCTGGTACCACATCCGCTACCTCGACCCGAAAAACGAATCCGCGTTCGTGAGCGAAGAAGCGGACGACTACTGGCTGGGCGAGGGCGGCGTCGATCTCTACATCGGCGGCGCCGAGCACGCGGTCCTCCACCTCCTCTACGCGCGGTTCTGGCACAAGATCCTGCACGACCTGGGCTACCTCAAAAGCCCAGAGCCCTACAGGCGTCTGTTCCACCAGGGCATGATTACGAGCCACGCGTTTATGCGATCGGATAAGAGTCTCGTCGGTGTGGATTGCGTCGAGGAGAAATCGGGGCGCTTCTTCGAGGTGCGCACGGGCGACGAGGTCATGCGCACCATCGCCAAGATGTCCAAGTCTTTGCGCAACGTCATCAACCCCGACGACATCATCGAAGAGTTCGGCGCCGACACGTTCCGGCTCTACGAGATGTACATGGGCCCCCTCGAGGCGAGCAAGCCCTGGAACACCGACGACACGGTCGGGCTCTTCCGATTCCTCCAGCGCGCCTGGCGTCTGTGCGTCGACGAGGCGACGGGCAGCCCGGTCTTTGCCGACACCGCCGACGCGGCGGTCGAGAAGCAGCTCCACCGCACAACCGCCAAGGTGGGCGAGGACATCGAGCGTCTGGCGTTCAACACCGCGATCGCCTCGATGATCGAGTTCGTCAACGCCGCGCTCAAGCCGGGCGTCACGCGGGATCAGATGGACCGCTTCGTGCGGGTCTTGGCGCCCTTTGCGCCGCACATCGCCGAGGAACTCTGGCACAAGCTGGGCCACGCTGAGTCGGTCGCGCACGCCGACTGGCCGGGCTACGAGCAATCGATGCTCGTTGACAGCGAGGTCGAGATCGCGGTGCAGATCCTGGGCAAGGTCAAGGCGCGCCTGAGCGTGCCCGCCGGCGCCAGCGAGGACGAACTCCGCGAGCTGGCGCTCAAGGAAGTGACCATCGCCGAGCTGATCGCGGGCAAGGACATCCGCAAGGTGATCGTCGTGCCCGGACGGCTGGTCAACATCGTGACGGGGTGATTCGGTCCAGGGTGAATGACTTTGTCAGTGGCGGAGGCTTCCAGCCTCCGCTGTCATTTTCATGACCCCTGCACTTGCACATGAAGAAGAGTTCTGCGGAGGCTGGAAGCCTCCGCCACTGGCTCAATGGATTACTTGATCGCCTCGACCACGACGGGCACGCTGATGCGTGAGCGCCACGACGCGGGCTCGCCAGCGAGGCTCGCAAGGTCCGCAGCGCTGGCCGGGGTGGTGACGGGGCGGACCGTGCCGATGAGCTCGAGCGTCGCGCCGGGCTCGCTCCGCAGCTTGGCGAGAAGGAGCGTAAAGGCCCGCTCGCTCGGCTCGACGCGGAGCATGTACGTCCCCTTGGTCAGTCGCTCGGTGAGCAGGGCCGTGGCCTTGGGGTCCTCGCCGCTGGCCAGCATGGGCCGGTCCACGCTCGGCAGCGCCTCAAGCAGGGCGACGGCTTCCGATTCTTGGATGGACCCGTCGACCGCTGCGAACCGCGAGAGCTCGCCCTCG
>JBGSIX010000271.1:0-8307 GCA_041742315.1 Phycisphaerales bacterium
CAGGTTGCCTCAGGACTCGGGCGAGCAGGGCTTGCCCGTGCGTCTGCACGCGCGGTCGGCGAGTTCGATCTCGACGGGCTCGGCGGTGCTCTACCGGGGCATCCACATCGGGCGCGTCGTGGGCCTGCGCCTGGCGAGCGACGCGACGAACGTGGAGATCGACGCGATCATCGAGCCGAGGTACGCCCCGCTCGTGCGCGAGAACACACGCTTCTGGGACGCCGGCGGCGTGGGCGTCGACTTCGGCTTCTTCCGCGGGCTCTCGGTCGCTGCGGGCCCGCTCGATTCGGTCCTGCGCGGCGCCGTCGGGATGGCGACGCCCACCAAGGCCGGCGTCCGCGTCGAGCCGGGGTACGAGTTTGAGCTCGCGCCCTCGGCGGAAAGCGACTGGCTCGAATGGAAGCCGGAAATCAAGATCGGTGAGTGACGACGGCTCTTCGCCTACACTCCGGCATGAGCCTGATCGTCACCGGAACCATCGGAATCGATACCGTCGAAACCCCCGCAGGCGAGGTCCGCGAGGGGGTGCTCGGCGGGTCGTGTGCGTACTTCGCCGCCGCCGCCCAGCATCACGGAGCGGTGAACATCGTCGCGGCGGTGGGCGAGGACTTCCCTCAAGAGCACATGGCCAAGCTCAGCGGGCTGAGGGGCGTCGACAAGCGGGGCCTTGAGGTCCGCGCCGGGTCCAAGACCTTCCGCTGGGGCGGCAAGTACCACGACAACATGGACCACCGCGACACCACGTTCACCGATCTGAACGTGCTGATCGAGTCGCCGCCCGTTGTGCCCGATGCGTACAAGAACGCCCAGTACGTTTTCCTCGCCAACGCACACCCGATGGTGCAGCTTGGCATGCTCGAGCAGCTGCCCGGTCGCAGGCTTGCTGTCGCGGACACGATGGATCTCTGGATCAACACCGCCAGCGCCGAGCTGGATCAGCTCATCGCCAAGGTCGACGGGCTCGTGCTGAATTACGACGAGGCGCAGCTCCTGACCGGGCACAAAAACACCGTCGCCGCCGCCAAGCACATCCTGGAGATGGGCCCGAGCTTTGTCGTCGTCAAGAAAGGTGAGCACGGCTGCCTCTTCGTCATCCGCGACGAATCGGGTGTCGGCATCGGCGCGCTGCCCGCCTTCCCCGCCGAGACGGTCGTCGACCCCACCGGCGCGGGCGACAGTTTCGCGGGCGGCATGATGGGCTATCTCGCGCACGACCAGAAGGGCGAACCCGAGTTCAACCTTACGCGCCTCAAGGCCGCCCTCGCCCACGGCACGGTCATGGCGAGCTTCACCATCGAGACCTTCTCGCTCGACCGGCTTGCCTCGCTCACGATGAACGAGCTTGGCGAGCGCTTCGACGAGTTTGCCCGCATGCTCCGCGTGCACTGAGCGTCCGATGACCGGCGATTACCTCAAGCCGTACAAAGAAGCCGTCGAGTCCGGCGGCACGGGCTTCGAGTCGCTCCTCTGGAAGAACCGCCAGTACCAGCAGACACGTTTCCGCGTGATCTGCGAGGTCGCCAGCGCCGGGCTCAACGCGCACGAGCAACCGGCGGATCTGTCCGTGCTCTCGGGGCGCGTGATCGCCGACATGGGCGCGGGCCGCGCGGACATGCTCCGGTGGCTTGTCGATCACAAGGTCGAGTACGGCCGATTCATCGCCGTCGAGGGCGTGCCCGAGCTGGCGCAGTTCTGCCGCCAGCGCCTCGCCGATGAGAAACTCGGCGAGGCCGAGGTGATCGAGGCGGATTTCGCGGCGAAGGCCGATCTGTTCGAGTCGCTCGTGCGGAGCCGGGGCGTCGGGCTCATCTGCTTCAGCGGCTCGCTCAACACGTTCGACGAATCGCACGCGCTGACGATCGTCCGCCGGGCGTTCGCCGCGGTGAAGCCCAGGGGCGGCTGCGTGGTGTTCAACTTCCTGAGCAACCTCGTGCACGAGCCGCCCTCGGGCGACACGGGCCCGGCGCGCCGGTTCGACACGGTCGCGTTCTACCGCGCGCTGGCGAAGCTCACACCCCGCACGATCCTGCGCCACGACTACCTCGAAGGCCACGACGCGACGATCGGGCTCTTTTCCTAAAAAAGAGCCGCGTGCGTGAGCACGCGGACCCTTGGGTTATCACATTCCGCGTGCTCACGCACGCGGCTCTTTCGGATCTCGGATTACTTGCCTTCGAGTATCGGCAGAATGTCCTCCGACGCCCGGCTGCGGATGCCCGCGTCGTTCAGGATGTCCTCGGTCGCCTCTTCGAGCTGCTCGCGGTCGAAGACGAGCGTTTCGTTGGTCGTGCCCGCGAACTCGAACTCGATGAACTCGCCCTCCGCGCCCGCCAGCAGCTCTGCCAGGTGCGCCAGGTTCTTGACCTCGGTGCCGTTGACGCTCTTGAGGACGGGCAACACGCCAAGGTCGTAGCCCCGCGTCACGCGGTGGGGAAAGAAGGGTGAAGGGAGCACGACGAGCTGCTCGCCCTCGAAGTCGACCTCGTCGCCCAGTCGTTCGATGATCGGATTGCGGTTGGCGGCAAGCAGCGGCGCGGCGCGGGCCGCGGCCTGCGCGAGCTCGGCGTAGCTGGGGGTAAAGACCATCGGCCCGTGGATCAGGTAGCTCGGGTACGCGCCGTCGAGCGATTTCTGGAGCGAGTCGAGTTTGGGCATGACGGGCAGGTCGATCTTGATGTGTTCGCCGCCCCGGATGATCGCAAAGGGAGCCGTCCCACTCTCAGCCAGCTTGGGCACGTAGTACCCGAAGTGGAGCCTGAGCCCGCCTTCGACGGCGACCATTCCCCGGTTGTCGATGTCGTGGTTCCCGATCGCCTCGATCACATCCCATGCCTTGAGGAGCGAGTCATCGTCGGCGCTCGTGACGATCAGGCCCGTGTCGCCCGACTCGAGCCCGAGCTTTTGGCGCAGCGCCGGGTTCTCGGCGGTCTGCAGGTGCGCGAACACGCGCGGGCTGCCCTCGTACGTCCCGTCCTCGACGTCGGCGAGGAACATCTCGATCTCGTCGGTGGGGATGACGTACCCGATGTTCTCCGCGGAGGGGATGCCGCTGAAGACGACGCCGATGACCTTGTTGTCGACGAACACGGGCCCGCCCGAGTTGCCGGGGTTGAGCGGCGTATCGACCTGCATCCGCAGGCCCAGGGTCCCGTTGTTGTACTCCGTGTACTCGATCCGGCTCAGGATGCCCTGGGTCACCGAGAGTGCGTCGCCCCCCAACGGGTACCCGATCGCGTTGACCATCGAACCGATGCGGGGCAGATCCGCCGAGAGCTCCGCGGCCGGGTGCGATTCGAAGAAGCTCTCGTCTTCGAGCCTGATGAGCGCCAGGTCGATCCCGCGGGCGATCGCGACCACGTCGGCTTCGTACTTCTCCGAGCTCTGGTGGGGCTGGACGAGGATGCGCTGGCCGTAGTTCACGACGTGCGCGTTGGTCAGGATCAGTTTCCCCGGGATCACCACGCCCGAGCCCGTCGCGTCGGATGGGGCCTGGCGGGTCCAGGGCTGGGTCAGGTTGGGCAGGCGCGAGGTCGTGAAGATTTTGACCACGCTCTGGCGGATGGCTTCATCGTCGGGCTGGCCGAGCGCGGCCGGGGTGAGAACGAGTGCGAAGAGGAGGGCCAGAAGGGCGCGTCCGTGCATGTCGTGGATCCTTTCTGCGGCTTGGGACTGTCCGAAGGATCGTACCGCCCAGGCCCCGCCGGGCCGCGATGGGGCTTGGAGCTATCATCCGGGCATGGCAAACCTCCTCGTTCTCCAGCACAGCACCGTGGGCGCCGGCCGACTCGGCGCGACCCTCCGTGACCACGCCTTCAAGCTCGATATCCGCAAGCCCGCGCTCCCGCTCGACCAAGGCGGTCACGAGCTCCCGGGTGATCTGGACGAATATCAGGGCCTCGTCTGCCTCGGCGGCCCCGCTCAGCCCGATCAGAACGACCCGTGGATGCTCAAGGAACTCGAGCTCATCAAGGAAGCCCACGCCCGTGAGCTCCCGCTCATCGGCATCTGTCTCGGGCACCAGCTCATCGGCCGGGCGCTCGGCGGCGAGGTGGGCCGACTCGACAAGCCCGAGTGGGGATTCCTGAACGTCGATCTCACACCCCCGGGCCAGACCGACACGCTCCTGGCGGGCGTGCCCTGGAGCTGCCCGCAGTTCCAGTCGCACGCGTTCGCCGTCACCAAGCCCCCCCCCGGGGCGCAGATACTGGGCAAGAGCGCCCTGTGCCCGAACCAGATCATGCGCGTGGGCCAGCGCACCGTCAGCTTCCAGTTCCACTTCGAAGCCGACGGCCCCATGCTCGATTACTTCCACAACACCGACTCGGAGCTCATGGCCCACGCCGGCGCCTCGGCGACCGACTTTGCCGCCGCTCGCAAGAAGCACTACGAGATGTTCGCCCGCGTCGCCGACCGGATCTGCGTGAATCTCGTGACGTACGCCTTCACCTTCCGCGCCCTGACGCACGCCTAGGCCGATCATGGGTTCGACGCTCAAGATCACGACGCCGCGCGATTATGACCTGACGCGCGATGTGTGCTCCTACGGCTACTTCGTGCTCGCGCCCAACCTCTGGGACACCAAAAAGCAAACCCTCACGCGCCCGCTCCATCTGGCGAACGGGCCGACGACCGTTGTCCTTCGCTCCCTCTCCCCCCCGGGGGAGAGGGCCGGGGTGAGGGGGTCTTCGGGTTCTTCTGCCCTCGAAGCCAAGTTCGACCGCACACTCAGCGCCGCGGAACGAGCCGAGGCCAAGCGATTGATCTCACGCATGCTGCGTCTGAATGAGGACGAGTCTCATTCCAAGGGCTTTCACGCCGCCGACCCGCGCTGGAAGAAGTCGGGCCGGGCCAGGCTTTTCCGTTCGCCCACGCTCTTTGAGGACGTGGTCAAAACGGTGACGAGCTGCAACGTCGCCTGGCCGAGCACGGTCAACATGAACAAGCAGATGGTCAGGCACCTTGGGCAGCTCGGCTGCTTCCCGACCCAGACCCGCATGGCCCGAGCCCGAGCGGGCACGCTCCGTGGGCGATGCCGGGTGGGCTACCGAGACCAGCGCCTGATCGACCTCGCCAAGATGTTCCACCGGGGCGACATCGACGAAGCCTGGCTCGAGCACCCCGCCACGCCCGATGACGAGGTCTTCGAGTTTCTCAAGTCCCTGCCCGGCATCGGGCCCTACGCCGCGGGCAACATCATGATGCTGCTCGGGCGGTACTCGCGGCTCGCCATCGACACCGAGACCGTCCGCCACGGCAAGGCCGCCCTCGGCCTCACCGGCACCGACCGCCAGATCATCAAGAAACTTGAGAAGCACTACGAGCCCTTCGAAGAGTACAAGTTCAAGAGCTACTGGTTCGAGCTCTGGACCTTCTACGAAACCAAGCAGGGTCCGAGCGAAACCTGGGACCGCGAGAAAACCGCGACCGCCTTCACCGCCAAGAACTTCTAAGTATTCAGTCGGTGGGGGCAGCGTCCGCCGCCCATCTTTGACTGCTTCCTCGAATCTGCCGATAGAGACTGCACATGACCGCAGATCCCTTAAAGCGCGATCCCGCCAATCTCCTGATCCACGTCGGTCTCCACAAAACGGGCACGACCTGGCTCCAGGACCGCGTCTTCGTGAACAACGCCCTCGGCTTCGACAGCCCCTGGGGCCCGATGGCCTCGCCGGCCGTCGCCGAGTTCATGCTCGTCGACCCACTCAGCTTCGACGCCAAAGCGGCGCTCCAGCGCCTCGGCCCCGACGTCGACGCCTCGCGCGAGAAGGGCTTCATCCCCGTCCTCTCGCACGAGGGACTCAGCTCCCGCCCCGTCCGAGGCACGTACTACGCGCCAACCGTCGCCGGGCGACTCAAAGAGGTCTTCCCAAACGCCCGCATTGTCATCGGCATCCGCGAGCAGAACGGCATGATCCTCTCGCTCTACCGCCAGTTCGTCCGCAACGGCGGCGTCTACTCCCTCAAACAATTCATCGGCGCCGGCGACGAACCCCCGGGCTGGTCGCCCCTCTGCCGGCTCGAGTTCTTCCACTACGACCGATTCGTGCGCTGCTACCAGGACCTTTTCGGCGAAGACAATGTCCTCGTCCAGCCCCTCGAACTCCTGCGTGATGACGAGCCGCGATATCTGAGGCGTCTGCTCGACTTCGCTGGCAGCTCGGGCTCGCCCGATCAGCTCGCCAAGGCGGGTGTCTCCAACGCCGGCTGGGGCGGGCAGACGCTCGAGGTCTTCCGGTTCTTCAGCCGATTCGCCGTCCGCAACCCGCTCGGCCCCAGGCAGCCCTGGAGCGTCCGCAACGCGCAGCGGGTCTGCTACAAGATCGACAAGATCGTCCCCAAGTCGCGCCACACGAAGATCGAGAAATCGTGGAAGGCCTCCATCAAGGAGCGCACCAAGGGCCGCTACGAACAGAGCAACGCCGAGCTGGCGCGTATGACCGGGCTCGATCTGGCTTCGATGGGTTACGCGGCAGGGTAACGCCTAGTCCGCGTCTTCACGGAAGTACCCGACGGCTTTGTAGATCAGGTAGAACACCCCAACCATCGCGAACATCGAGCCAAGCGTGATGAGAACGGTTTCGATCGGCATGAGGGACCTCCCTCGGCCTTATTCGGCGGCCGCGATCGTCTCTTTCAGAGCCGCCTCATAATCCTGCAGCGCCGCCACGCCCCAGTCGCCCGCGCGGAGCGCCTGGATCGCATCGACCGCGGCCTGTGCGCCCGTCACCGTCGTGATGATCGGGATCGAGAGACGCACCGTCGCCGAGCGGATGATGCCCTCGTCGGTGCCGAAGCCCGACTTCGTCGGCGTGTTAATGACGAGCTGGATCTTGCCGTCGGTCATCAGGTCGAGCACGTTGGGCCTCGTGCCCGACGACAGCTTCTCAAGCACGCGGGGCTGGAGGCCGTGGCGCGTGAGCACCTTGGCCGTGCCTTGCGTGGCGTAGACCGTAAAGCCCATTGCCATGAGCGAGCGCGCGATCGGGACGACGTCGTGCTTGTCGCCCTCACGGACCGACAGGAACACGCCGCCCATCTTGGGCAGGATCATCCCCGCCGCCATCGCGGCCTTGAGCACCGCGACCGGGAGCGACGTGTCGATGCCCATCACCTCGCCCGTCGAGCGCATCTCCGGGCCCAGGATCACGTCCACGCCCGGGAACCTGCTGAATGGGAACACAGACTCTTTCACCGCGTACACGCCTGGGTGGTTGATCTCGACCGCGCCCAGCTCGTCGAGCGACTGGCCCATCATCACCTTCGAAGCCGTCGAGGCCCACGACGTGTGCTTGGCCTTGCCGACGAAGGGCACCGTCCGGCTCGCTCTTGGGTTCACCTCGATGATGAACACGCGGTCGTCCTTGATCGCCATCTGCACGTTCATCAGCCCGCGCACTTTCAATCGCTCGGCGAGCTTCCGTGCCGTGGCGCGGACCCGCTCGACGACCGAATCCCCCAGCGACCAGGGCGGGATCGTGCATGAGCTGTCGCCCGAGTGCACGCCCGCCTGCTCGATGTGCTCCATGACGCCACAGACCAGCGCCTTGCCGTTGCCGGTGCTGTCAAAGTCCGCGACGACGTCGACATCCACCTCGGTCGCCGAGTTCAGGAACTGGTCGATCAGGATCGGCGCATCATCGAGTCCCGAGACATCGACCGCGCCGGCCATGTACTGCTTGAGCGCCATCTCGTCCGAGCAGATCTCCATCCCCCGCCCGCCCAGCACGTAGCTCGGCCTGACGAGGACCGGGTACCCGATCTTGCCCGCGATCCGCACCGCGTCCTCAATCGACCGCGCGATCCCCGAGGCGGGCCTCTCGAGCCCGAGTTCCTCCAGCATCGCGTCGAACCGCTCGCGGTCCTCGGCGAGGTCGATCGAATCCAAACTCGTGCCGAGCAGCGGCACGCCCGCGCGGCTCAGCCCGTGCGCCAGGTTCAGAGGCGTCTGCCCCCCGAGCTGCACGATCGCGCCCTTGACCTTCCGGCCCGGCGCATTGATCGTCTCGATCACATTCAGCACATCTTCAAGCGTCAACGGCTCAAAGAACAGCATGTCGCTCGTGTCGTAGTCGGTGCTCACCGTCTCCGGGTTGCAGTTGATCATCACCGACTCGTACCCGATCTCCCGGGCCGCCAGCGACGCGTGCACGCAGCAATAGTCGAACTCGATCCCCTGCCCGATCCGGTTCGGACCGCCGCCCAGAATGACGACCTTCTCGCTGTTGCTCTCGCGCACCTCGGACTCGGCTGTATTTCCAGTGGCGGAGGCTTCCAGCCTCCGCTTCTTATCCTGCGGAGGCTGGAAGC
>JBGSIX010000272.1:0-2462 GCA_041742315.1 Phycisphaerales bacterium
GCGACGCCGCCGCCGGGGACGTAGCCCTCCTTGGCCGCGGCTCGGGTGGCGTGGAGCGCGTCATCGACGAGGTCCTTGCGCTCCTTCATCTCGATCTCGGTCGCGCCGCCGACGTGGATGATCGCCACGCCCCCGGTCAGCTTGGCCAGGCGCTCGGCGAGCTTCTCCTTGTCGTAGTCGCTGGTGGACTTGTCTCGCTGCGCCTCGATCTGGGCGATGCGCGACTGCACCTCGGCCTTCTTGCCCGCGCCCTGAATGATGGTCGTGTCGTCCTTGGTGACGACGATCTTCTTGGCCTTGCCCAGCTCCGAGAGCTCGATCGACTCGATCGAACGCCCGAGATCCTCGGAGAAGAACGTGCCACCGGTGAGGACGGCGATGTCGCCCAGCATCTGCTTGCGCCGGTCGCCGAAGCCCGGGGCCTTGACGGCGCAGACCTTGAGCGTGCCGCGGAGGCGGTTGATGACGAGCGTCGCCAACGCCTCGGCTTCGACGTCCTCGGCGATGATGAGCAGGGGCTTCGCGCCCCCCACGATCTTGTTGAGCAGCGGGAGAAGATCCGCCATGTTGGCGATCTTCTTCTCGTAGATCAGGATGATCGCGTCCTCCAGCACGGCCTCGGCGGTGCGGGGGTCGGTCAGGAAGTAGGGCGAGAGATAGCCCTTGTCGAACTGCATGCCCTCGACGAACTCGACCGTGGTGTCGGCGCTCTTGCCGTCCTCGATCTCGACGACGCCCTCGGCGCCGACCTTGGCGATCGCGCTTGCGATCAGCTCGCCCACGGCCTTGTCGTGGTTCGCGCTCACGGTCGCGATCTTGCGGTAGTCGGCCTCGCCCTTGCAGGGGGTGGCGATGCGGTCGATCTCGGCGGCGGCGACCTGCGCGGCGTCGTTGATGCCGCGCTGGAGCTCGACGGGGTTCGCGCCGGCGGTGACATGGCGCAGGCCCTGGGTGAAGATCGCCTGCGCGAGCACGGTGGCGGCGGTCGTGCCGTCGCCGGCCTTGTCGGCGGTCTTCTTGGCGACCTGGTGCACCATCTTGGCGCCCATGCTCTGGAAGGGCTCGGCCAGTTCGATCTCCTTGGCGACCGAGACGCCGTCCTTGGTGACGGTCGGCGAGCCGAAGGACTTCTGGATGACGACGTGGCGGCCGCTCGGGCCCATCGTCACCTTGACGGCGTCGGCGAGCCGGTCCACGCCCTTTTTCAGCTCGGCCAGCGCCGAGTCGTCGAACATGATCTGCTTGTTGCCCATGATGGGTCTCCCGTTGAAGGCATAAGGCACTAGGCACATGGCGCTAGGGCGGATATTTCTGAAACGCTTCGAAGCACGGGTCTTCCTAGTGCCTGATGCCTAGTGCCCAGTGCCACTGACTCAGCCCCCGATGACGCCGAGCAGCTCGGTCTCGCGGAGGATCAGGTGCTTGACGCCCTTGATCTCGATCTCGTTGCCGGCGTACTTGCTGTAGACAACCGTGTCGCCCTTGCCGACGCTCATCTTGGCCCGCTGTCCGTTGTCGAGAAGCTTGCCCGGGCCGGCGGCGACGACGCGCCCCTGGATCGGGCGCTCCTTGCTCGACTCGGGGAGGTACAGCCCGCTGGCCGTCTTGGTCTCGGCTTCATCGGGCTTGACAAGGACGCGGTCTTCGAGGGGTTTGACTGACATAGTTGCTTTCCCTAATTAAGAACGTTTTTCAACTAACGGATACATCTTGCGCAACGAACGACTGGATCTTTGCAACTACAAGTGCATGCCAGTCGTTGATACCACTGCTTTCGATCTCAAAGTGCTTGGGATGTAAGCTCTGTATCTCTTCCGGTATCTCAGGGTCACTCGACCGATTACTAAGCGAAGGCACAGCGATCTCGCACAACCATTTGTGTGCAGCGTCATTTGTAAGTCCCTCATCCGAAAGGGTCACGTTTAGGGCATAAACTGCCCTAAATCTGGAAGATTTCAGATGAACTACTTCTTGCCGAGTAGCCTGTGACATTTAGAACCCCATCCCACCCATGCCCGGCATGCCGCCCATTCCGCCCATGCCACCCATCGGGTCGCCGTGGCCGTGGCCGCCGCCGGCGGGGGCGGGCTCGGGGTTGTCGGTGATGATGCAGTCGGCGGCCAGCAGCAGTGTCGCGACGCTGGCGGCGTTCTGGAGGGCCAGGCGGTCCACCTTGGCGGGGGTGATGACGCCCGACTTGACGAGGTCCTCGTAGACGCCGGTCAGGGCGTTGTAGCCCGTGTTGCCCGTCATGCCTTGGACCTTGCTGACGACGACGGTGCCCTTGACGCCCGCGTTGTCGGCGATCGTGCGGAGGGGCACCTCGAGTGCGTTGTAGACCACGTTCAGGCCCGCGGCGAAGTCGTACTTGGTCGCGCCGATGTCGCTCGAGCTGACGGCGTCGTCCTTGCCGAAGACGGCCTTCCACTCGCGCATCTTCTCGATCGCGGCGCGGGCGCGGA
>JBGSIX010000273.1:0-14719 GCA_041742315.1 Phycisphaerales bacterium
ATCGGCTGGCTCGCGGCGGCGGCGTGCCTGGTGCTCGCGGTCTTCGGCTGGCTCCCCAAGGGCCCGACGGGCACCCCGGCCAACCCCTGGATCAACACCACCAGCAACGCGCGCACGATGCTCGAGGAACGTCAGGCGTTCATCGAGTCCCATGCCGACGCGGTGGTCTGGGACTTTGCCAAGTGGGGCGACGAGTACGCGGGCGTGACCGGCGACGTGACCTGGGACCCGATCACCAACGAGGGCTACATGCGGTTTACCGGGCTCCCGGCCAACGACCCCAAGCGTGAACGCTACCAGCTCTGGATCGTCGATCAGGCCCGCGGCACACCCCTGGAGGTCCCCCCGGTCGACGGCGGGCTCTTTGATATCGGTTCCGACTTGGGTGAATGGGTGGTCCGCTTCCGGGCCCGCCTGCCGGTGGATCAGGTCTTCGGGTTCGGGATCACGGTCGAGGGCCCCGAGGGCGTCGTGATCAGCAGCCAGGACCGCAAGGCCGTGATCGCGGTCAAGCCCCAGGCGTAAGAGCCGATATCCGGCATGACGGCACGCGGGAGGGGGTCTATACTGGTCACCCCGGGCCAAGGCTTGGGTTTATGGACGATTGGCGCAGTTGGCTAGCGCGCCTCGTTGACATCGAGGAGGTCACTGGTTCAAGTCCAGTATCGTCCACTGCCAAAGAAAAGGGCCGCCCTGCGAGGGGCGGCCCTTTGTCATTTGGGGACAGGGCCCGGTATTGTCCGGGGGCTATTACACTCTTCGATAGTGGGTCTTGCAGGAGGTCAGGCGATGGAACGAATCGCGGTTCTGCTCGTGCTGATTTCGACGATGTTCGCTGCAGCGGGTCACAGTCAGGTTGAACTCGATGGGGATCCGCAGTCGAGATTTGACCTGCTGCTTGTGCATCCGGAGTCGGTCGATCCTGGGACTCTGAGAGATCTGCTTGAGAGCGGTGTAAACCCCGATGTGCGAGGAGAAGCGGGGACGACACTACTCTGGGAGGAAGCCTGGCTTGGGAATCTTGACCTTGCCGCTCTGCTGCTGGAGAGCGGCGCAGCGGTCGATTCGGCGGATTCCGATGGGGCGACGCCGCTCTATATGGCGGCTCAGGAGGGCCATGATCGCGTTGTCACTGCATTGCTCGGCGCTGGGGCGGATCCGAATGTTGTACTCCGAGATGGATCGAGCGCATTTCTGCAGGCGGTGATCAGAGGGCACAACGAGACTGCTGTGATCCTGCTCGAAAGCGGCGTCAAGCCCGATCTGGGGCGGACCGCCCGGGGCTCGACCCCGTTGATGTGCGCGGCGCACGCTGGCGATGCGGACGTGGTGCGTCGCTTGATCGAGCTCGGCACCGATGTCAACGCGGCAAACGGCGAAGGCATCACGCCGCTCATGTTTGGGATCGGCAGCGGTGAAGAGAAGATCGCGATGCTCCTGCTCGATGCGGGCGCATCGGGTCTTTGCGCCGATGGCGAGGGGCATACATCGCTCCATGAGGCTTCGCGTGCGGGCATGGGTGTCGTCGTTGACAGGCTGCTTGATCTCGGTGTGCAGGCGCATCGGCAGGGCGAGGCTCCCTATTCGCCGATTCATCTCGCGGCTCTGGAGGGGCACGCTTCAATCGTCGGGGCGTTGCTCCGGGCAGGAGCGGAAACTGAAAGCGTCGATGCCGAGGGTGATACGCCGCTGATGATTGCTGCTGGCGAGGGGCATGACTCGGTGGTAGAGCTCTTGCTCGATGCGGGCGCGGATGTGAACACCAGTGAGAGTGGTTGGACGCCTCTCATGTCCGCTCTCGCCAACGAGCATTGGGGGTGTGTGGATCTGCTCCTTGCCCGGGAGCCCGACGTTGGGTTTGTAGACGACGAGGGCGTCACGGCGATGTATCTGGCCGCGCAGAGCGGCAATGTATTCGTTGCCAGGAAGCTCCGCGAACTCGGAGCGCAAGTTGACCAACCGAAGTTCAACGGTGTGACGGGTCTGTTCATGGCGGCGCAGGCCGGAGACGTCGAGATGACGCTCTATCTGCTCTCGCAGGGGGCCTCGGCGTCGGCGATCCGAGAGGAAGACGGGGTCACGGCGCTCCATCGAGCCGCGGCGAAGGGGCACACCGAGTGTGTTCGGCTCCTGCTGAACTACGACGCGCCACCGGGCCCGGTGGATAACGAAGGTATCACACCGCTCTGGACCGCCGCGTATGGAGGCTTTCCTGAGATCGTGCGGGCGTTGCTCGATGCGGGCGCTGACCCCGACACGTTTGAATCCAAGTGGTGGATGTCTTCCTTGGCGATGGCGGTGCAGAACGGGCACGTCGAGATTGTGGAAATGCTGCTTGCAGCGGGGGCCGCGGTCGAGGGTTACAGGTATGACGGGAACACGCCTCTGATCGTGGCGGGCCATCGGGGCAGAACCGAGATCGCCCGTATCCTGCTCGATGCCGGCGCGGATATCGATGCGCGCTCGAAAAATGGGATGACCCCGCTCTCAGCTGCAGTGGAATCGGGGCAGCTCATGACCGCAAAGTTCCTCGCAGAGAACGGCGGGAAGGACTGAAAAAAAGACTGCCCCGGTAGGCCGAGGCAGTCTCATGAGCGCTATGAGAGAAGTACTTTACTCGTTCTCGGATTGTTCCGAGTCTGCTTCTGTGGCTTCCCAGAGGTTGTTGTCCCGGTTGGCGTCGGGGTACATGCCGTCGGGGTCGATCGAGACACGGGTAATGGTGCGATCGCCGGTCGCAACGGGAACGCGCCAGACATTGGCGGCTCCCCAGATCTCGACGGGAAGCTGCAGGCGCTGGGTTTCGCCGTCGCTGAAGGTCACGTCCATGATGACGGGCATGACCATGTCGCTGGCATTGACGAGCGTGATGCCCGCCTGGCCCTCGCCCATCGAATCGACGGCGGACACGCCCTGGTCGATCGTGGCGGTCGAGAGGAGCCAGCCACGCCAGAACCAGGCGAGGTCCATGCCCGAGGCGTCTTCCATCGTGCGGAAGAAGTCGGCGGGCTGAGGGTGCTTGAAGGCCCAGCGGCGGGTGTAGGTCTTCCAGGCGGTGTCGAACCGCTCGGGTCCGAGCACGACCTCACGGAGCAGGTGCAGCGCCCAGGCGGGCTTGGAGTAGTTGAGCGTGCCGACCCAGCGGGGCCAGTGGCGATCGGGGGGCGTGTTGGACGCCTGCGAGTGCTCGGCGTTCATCACATTGACCAGCCCCGCGGCGCCGCCCCGGCGGTTCTGGTCTTCGCCGTAGTAGGCGTTATTGGAGTAGATGTTGATGAATGAGTTGAAGCCCTCGTCCATCCACATGTACCGGCGTTCATCCGAGTTGACGAGCATGGGGTACCAGTTGTGCCCGACCTCGTGGTCGGTGACGCCGAAGAGCCCCGGGTCGTTCGTGCGCGCGCCGCAGAAGACCATCATGGGGTACTCCATGCCGCCCTCGGGCCCGTTGACGTTGGTCATCTCGGGGTAGGGGTAGGGGTAGATCCAGTCGGAGTAGAACTCGATGGCGTGCTTCACATATTGCGAGGAGCCCGCGGGCTTGCCGGGCAGGTACTCGCGGTTCCAGTACCAGGCCTCGGCTTCCTTGGGGTAGAGCGACTTGCAGAAGACGCTCCGCTCGGAGCCGTCGAGATCGGTGACGGTGGCCTTGCAGCCGTCCATGATGAAGGCGTTGCTGGTGGCGAACGCGACGGTGCGGACGTTCTCGGCCTTGAATTTCCAGGTGAGGGCTTCATCGCCTTCGGGGCGGCTTTCCTTGGTGCCGACCTCTTCGGGCTTGATGATGAGCACGGTTGCTTCGGACTGGCGAGCCTCGTCGATGCGCTCGAGCTGCGCGGCGGTGAAGACTTCCTCTGGGTTCTGGAGCGTGCCGGTGCCATCGACGATGAACTCGCGGGGGACGGTGACGTTGACCTCGAAGTCGCCGAAGTCGGTGTAGAACTCGCCGTTGCCGATGTAGGGCAGGGTGTTCCAGCCGTTGACGTCGTCGTACTTGGCGACGTGGGGGAACCACTGGGCATACTCAAAGATGGTGCCCTGCTCCATGTCCTCGGCGCCCATGCGGCGGAGGTGCGGGGGCATGTTGAAGCCGAAGGCCATGTCGAAGGTGAAGTCCTCGCCCGGCCCGATCGGCTCGGGGAGTTCGACGCGGGCGAGGGTGTCGTAGACGTGGTACTCGAGCGATTCGTCCCCAGTGCGGAGGTAGACGATGTCGTACCCGCCGTCGAACGCGCCCAGGTCCGTGGACATGACGCTGCCGGGTGTTCGGCTCTGCGTGCCGAGGGAGTCGGGCTTGAAGAGGTTCTGCTCGAGTTGGAGCCACATGTAGTCGAGCGGGTAGGGCGAGTTGTTGTGGTAGGTGACGGTCATCGTCGCGTCGAGTCGGCGCTTCTCGGGATCGACCTCGGCGTTGATGACGTAGTCGGTGCGCTGCTGCCACCAGTCCGGGCCCGGGGCGCCCGAGCCCAGGCGCATCGAGCTCGGTGTCGGCAGATCGAGCGGCGCGAAGATGTCGGCGATCGCCTCGCCCGTCGCGCGGCGTGCATCCTCATCGACCGCGCCGAATGCGGGCCCGATCTGACGGCGCTGACGGCGGGGTCGCGACTCGGGCTGCGCGGCGGGCTGAGCCGAGGTTTGATCTGCGGCGGGAGCCTGAGCCACGGGCGTGGACTCGGTGGTCTGCGTGCTCTGGGCGTCCAGCTTGGCGGTGTCATCGGTCGCACAGCCGAGGATGCCTGCCAGCCCCGCCGAGACGGTCAGGGCAACGATGAGATGCGTCTGCATGCGGTCTCTCCGATCGATTGAGAGTGACGAAAAGGACCCGCGAAGGGGTCCGGTGACGCCCGGAGTCTATCGAAGTTTCGGGACCTTGGCAGTCGAGCCGGCTTCCGTGGACAATGATGCACCAAATCTCGCGAGATCGGCACACATGCCAACCATCCACCTGATGACCATCATTGAGGCCCCGATCGATCGGGTCTTCGATCTTGCGCGGAGCATCGAGGCGCACACCGTTTCGACGGCGTCAACGGGCGAGAAGGCCGTGGCGGGCCGGACTTCGGGGCTCATCGGCCCGGAGGAGACGGTGACCTGGGAAGCCAAACATCTCGGCGTTCGGCAGCGGTTGACGGTGCGGGTGACGGCTTACGACCGGCCCCAAATCCTGACGGACGAGATGACCCGAGGGGCGTTCCGATCGCTCTGCCATACGCACCGCTTCCGCGAGGACGAGGGACGCACGGTGATGAGGACGAGCTCCGGTTCCGGGCGCCGTTTGGTGTGCTGGGCAGGCTCGCGGAGTGGCTCTTCCTCACGCGGTACATGCGGCGTTTTCTTGTGGCACGCAACAGGGCGCTCAAGGCGATCGCCGAGGGCGATGAGTGGCGAAGGTACCTTCAGGTAGGCTGAGTGCTCACTCGCCTGTGTAGGTGCAGCCCGAGTTCTCGCCCTCGCGGAGGGTGATCCGCGTGAGCCCCGGCAAGTGGGGTTTGAGCTGCTTCCAGATCCAGATCGTGATGTGCTCGCAGGTGGGCGAGCCGATGGAATCGATGTCGTTGATCGTCTTGTGGTCGAGATAATCCAGCGCTTTGGCCCAGACGATCTCTTTGAGCTCGGCGAAGTCGAGGATCCAGCCGATCTTGGGGTCGAGCCCGCCCGTGAGATAGACGGTCAGGCGGTAGGTGTGCCCGTGCATGTTCTTGCACTTGTGCCCGTCGGGCAGGCCACTGATCGCATGGGCGGCGTCGAACGTAAAGTCCCGGAAAATCTCCATGGGCAAGGGTAGGTGTCTCCTACAGGACGAACGGACTTCTTGACACCTGAGAAATGCGGATACAAACGGGGCCCCAGCCTGAGCCGGGGCCCTGGAGTCGCATGGATTGGGAGCGAGTCTTACCGGCCTTGGAGGGTGACTTCGAGGGTGATCTCCTCGCCGTCGCGCTTGACGCCGATGTTGACGACGTCGCCCGGCTTGTGGTTGACGAGCTTACTCATCCAGTCGCGCACGTCGGCGATTTTCACGCCGTCCCACCGGACGAGGATGTCGCCCGCCTGCACGCCTCCGAGGTCGGCCGAGCCGCCCTTGGTGACGTCACCGATCGTGACGCCCAGATTGCCCGCGTTGTAGTCGGGCATGATGCCGAAACGCACCTTGATGTCGCTCATGCTCGGGCCGGCGTTCTGCTGGTCGGCCGAAACAAACTTGGGCCGCTCGGGCATGGTCGCCAGCTTCATGATGATGTCGTGGTACATGTGCGCGACGTGCACGGTGTCCTCGTTGTTGAGCTTCCAGTAGACGTCGCCCGGCGTGTGGTAGTCGGTGTGGAAGTCGGCGATGATCGAGAAGAGCACCGGCACGCCCTTGGTGTAGAACGAGGTGTGGTCCGAAGCGCCGCTCATGTTCGGGGGCCTGACGATATCGAGCCCCGAGCTGGCCAGGATCGGTTCGAGCGCCTCGGTTAGGCCCTCGCCCGTTTCCAGGCCCGAGACAACCAGGCGTTTGTTGAGCACCCGGCCGATCATGTCGAAGTTGATCATGGCGGCGTGGTCCTGGATCGGGACGATCGGGTTGTTGGAGTAGTACCGCGAGCCATTGAGGCCCGATTCCTCGGCGTCGAAGCACATGAAGAGCACCGAGCGGGCGTCGTCGCCCTCGGAGAGCTCGGCGTAGGAGCGGTTGACGAGGTCGGCCAGGAGCAGGACCGCCGCCGACCCGGTGGCGTTGTCGTCGGCGCCCGGGTGGAGCTTGCCCGAGCCCGAGCGCGAGCCGAAGTAGCCCATGCCGATGTGATCGAGGTGGGCGCCCACGACGACCCACTCGTCGGCGAGCTTGCCCCGGCCCCGGATGATGCCGCCGATGTTCTCGGCGTTCAGAACCTCACGCTGGAGGTCGGCCTTGACGGTCATCTGCCCGATGTTTACGAGCTGCTCGCCTGCATTGGCGACTTTCCAGAGGGCCTCGGCGCTCTGGTCCTTGACCGCGTCGAGCAGCATCCGGCCCGCCTCGGCGGAGACCATGAAGACGGGCTTGTCGCCGCCGGTGCCGCTGCCGCGGAAGCCGTCGAGACGCTCGATGCGTTCGTCGTCGGCGAACGGCGTGTTGATCACGATGCACGCCGCAGCCCCGCGCTCAAAGGCGGCGCGGAGCTTGCCGTCGAAGCCGGCGTTGCCGCTCCATTCGCTCTCGCTCCAGAGGCTGTGGCCCTCGTCGTTCATGGGCTCGAAGCGGTACATGACCGCGATTTTGCCTGTCAGGTCGGCCCCCTGTGGATAAGACGAATAGCCGTCCGGGCCTTCACCAATCGAATAGCCGACGAAGACGGCTTCGCCCGTCACATCGCCCGAGCCGCCAAGGCCCGTGGCGGTGAAGTCGCGCTCGCTCTCGAAGCTGAGGCTCTGGCCGCCCACCTTGGCGGTCAGCGAAGAGCTCTTGACCTCGAGCGAGCCACCGAGCGGGAATTCCTGGCGGTAAGAGGCGAAGGGGGTCTCGCGAACGGTGCCGTTGGCGAGGGTCTCCTTGGTGGCGAACGCGGGCTCGAGGCCGGCGATCTGCATGAAGTGCTCGGCGTAGTCGCGGGCGATCTCCATGCCCTTGGATCCGGGGACCCGGCCTTCCATGAACTCGTTGGCGAGATAGCTCACGTGGGCGGTGTAGACGCGCAGGTCGCGCTCGTAATCCTTGACGCCGGTATCGGTGGCTTCCTGGGCGAGTGCCGAACCGGCGAGCACGAGGGCGAGCATCGGTGTCAGGGCTCTGGTGATCATCTTCACGGTCGGTCTCCTGGCTTGGGTCGAATTGGGTGTGGGGCAGAACCGCCCCGGGGCCGGCATGTATACCGGACGTCCGCGTGCCAGATGCTAGCATGTCCCGGCAAGCCTCTGAAACGCCCGCCGGAGCCCCCGTGCCGATTCGAGCCATCCTCACCGCCGCCCTGATTTTGCTCGGCCTCGTCCCGAGGTCGGTCTTGGCCGACCCGCAGGACGGGCCGCACTGCGACATGCGGATCACGATCACGGACCGGGATGTGCGGTATGTGCTCGGGATGAACCTGAACTACGTCGACGCGGTTGCGCCCACCCAGCGCGAATTCGCGGATGTCATCGACCCGAGCGAAGAGGCCAGGGTCCGCGAGGCGGTCGAACGATTCCTTCTCGACGAGAACTCGGTCACGATCGACGGCGTCGAGGTCCGGGGGGTCATCGAGACCTTCGAGTTCATCCGCCTCGACCGCGAGAACCTCAAGCTCTTCCCCAAGACCGGGATGCGGGCGCTCACGCGGTTCGACATCGTGGTGTCGTACCCGTTCAAGACGCCTCCCGAGCACATCGCGATGACATGGACGGGCTTCCCGGAGGACACACTCTCGACCGAGGCGCTCGCCACCGACGGCGTCCGGCCCCGGATGACGCAGCTTGCGCTCATCAAGGCCGAAGGCGTGGTGACGCAGGAATACTTCAGCTTCTCCGGCCAGACCGTGGACTGGCACCCCTCGCACATGACGATCGACGATCGGCTCGCCAAGGTGCCGCTGCCCACGAGCTTCGAACAAACCAAGATCCCCGCGGTTTCTCTTGGTATTTTGGCGCTGGGTGTCCTCGGGTCGCTCCTGCTTCTGAAGCAGGAGGGCGCCAAGTCGTTCGTGATGGTGGGCGTGCCCGCGATCATTTTGGCGGTCGCGACGTGGAACGTCGGCCTCGTGCCGATCGGGGAGCCCGAGGTCTCCGACGAGCAGCTCCTGGAGGCTTTCCGCCCGCTCCACGCGAACGTGTACCGCGCGTTCGACTATTCCGCCGAGAGCGACATCTACGACGCGCTCTCGCGGAGCGTTGCGGGCCCGATGCTCGAAGAGCTCTACACGCAGATCCATCGCGGGCTGATCCAGGCCGAGAACGGCGGCTCGATCGGGCGCGTCACCCGCGTCGATCTGGATGAAGCCAAGGTGCTCGACTTCGAAGCAGGGAGTTCCCCGAGCTTCCGCGTCGAGGCGTACTGGCTCGTCGAGGGGACGGTCTACCACTGGGGCCACTCGCACCCGAGGGAGACGGTGTACCACGCGAACTACACGGTCGCGGTCGACAAGGGCACGTGGCGCATCGTGGGGAGCGATGTGCTCTCGTCGGTGCAGAGGGATCCGTCGAGCATTGGTCTGCCGCCGCCGGGGTCAACGCTTTGAGCGAGGCGGTGATCGAGCTGGAGCGCGTGAGGTTCCGCCACGCGGGGCGATCCGACGGCACACCCGCCTTTGAGCTCCGAATCGACGAACTGCGGATCAAGCCTGGCGAGGTCGCCGCGTGCATCGGACCGAGCGGCTCGGGCAAGACCACCATGCTCGACGTGATCGCGGGGATCCATCGCCCGGAAACCGGGCGGGTCGTGGTCGCGGGGCACGAACTGACCCTGCTTGATCACGCGGCCCGTCGCGGCGTTCGGCTCCGCGAAGTGGGGCTCGTGTTCCAGACACTCGCGCTCGTTGAGTATCTGACCGCGATGGAGAACATCCTGCTGCCCTACTTCGTCGAGCCGGCGCTCAACAAGGACAAAGGAGCCGAGGCGCGGGCGAAGGTTCTCGCCGATCAGCTCGAGATCTCGAGCTTGCTCCGCCGGAGACCGAGGCAGCTTTCGCAGGGCGAGCGTCAACGCGTGGCGATCTGCCGGGCATTAGTGACCTCGCCCCGCGTGCTCTTGTGCGACGAGCCGACGGGCAACCTCGACCCGGCCCGCAAGGACCGGACGATCGACCTGCTCCTGGAGGCCGGGCGATCGAGCGGGGCAGCGGTCCTGATGGCGACGCACGATCACTCGCTCCTGCCCCGGTTCGACACGGTCATCGACATGGCCGCCCTGCGCGGAGAGACGCGATGACCGGGGCGCTCAGGCTCGGCTGGCTCTATGCGGTGCGCCACAAGTGGCAGACGCTGATCGTCTCGCTCTGTGTCGCGGCGACCGTCGGGCTGCCCGTCGCGGCGAACCTGCTTCTGACGCACTACCAGCGCGAGCTCTCGGCTCGGGCCGCGTCCGTGCCGTTGGTCGCCGGGACGAAGGGAAGCCGGTTCGACCTCGCCTTTGCGTCGCTCTACTACCGGGTCCTGCCGCTCGAGCCCGCGACGATGGCGCTGACCTTGGAGATCGCTGAGGACCCGGACGTGATCGCGGTGCCGATGCACGCCCGGTTTACCGCACGTGGGGTGCCGCTGGTCGCCATCGGCGCGGATTACTTCGACATCCGGGGTCTCCACGCCGCATCGGGCACGCTCCCTCTCATGCTCGGCGACGCGGTGCTCGGGGCCTCGGTGGCCCAGGAGCTACGCCTGGGCGTGGGCGATGCGATCTTCAGCGATCAGCGCGATCTGTACGACCTCTCCGTGTCCCCGCCGCTCAAGATGAAGATTGTCGGAGTGCTTGATCGCACGGGCTCGGCGGACGATCACGCGGTCTTCACGGGCATCGCCACGGCCTGGGTGCTCGAGGGCATGACCCACGGACACGCCGACGAGGCGAAGATCGACGACAAACTCGTCATGGCTCGCACGCTCGATCACGTCGCGATCAGCCCCTCCATGGCGCCCTACAACGAGATCACGCCCGAGAACATCAACACATTCCACGCGCACGCCGAGCCCGAGACGCTCCCGATCACGGGTGTCCTGATCTACCCCAAGGACGCGAAAGCCAAGACGCTCGTCAAGGCGCGGATCAACAACGAGGGGCGGTACCAGGCGATCGAGCCGGGCGAGTTGGTGGGGGAGCTCTTCGACGTCGTCTTCCGCGTGAAGGCTGTCTTCGACTGGCTGATCGTGCTGATGGGTGTGGTGACGGTGCTTTTGGTCACGCTTGTTTCCATCCTGAGCACGCGGCTTCGGCGGGGTGAGCTTGAGACACTCGAGCGGATCGGGGCCTCGGGTGCTTTCCGGGCCTCGCTCGTCTCGATGCAGCTCGTGATCTCGATCGCGATCGGGGTGCTTCTGGGGCTCGCCGCCGCCGGGGTCTCGCTCGCGCTTCTGCAGGGTTTGATCTATACCATGTAGTGCCCAGGAGGTTTCCCATGAAGCGTCATATGATCGCAGTACTGGCGGCCTGCCCGCTGCTCTGGATTTCCGGCTGCGGGTCCAGCGAGCCCGACATGGCCGCTCAGGCGAAGGCCGACACGGCCGAGAGCGTGGTTCTGACGACGTTCTACCCCACGGCGTACTTCGCCCGGCGCATCTCGGGCGGGCTCGTGCCGGTCGATTGCCCGGTCCCCGAGGGCGAGGATCCGATCTTCTGGCAGCCCGATCGGAGCGTGCTTGAGCGGTACCGCAACGCGAAGCTCGTCGTGCTCAACGGCGCCGAGTTCGAGAAGTGGGCGCTCAACGCGAGCCTGCCCTCAAGCCGACTTGTCAATTCCGTTTCCCCGTTCAAGTCCGAGCTCATCAAGTTCGACTCGGGCGTCACGCACAGTCACGGCCCCGCCGGCGAGCACTCGCACACGGGCGTCGACGGGCACACATGGCTCGACCCGAACCGCGCGATCGCGCAGGCGGAGGAGATCGCAAAGGGCATGTCCGCCGCCTGGCCCGAGCACGCCGACGCATTCGCCGCGAACCTGAGCGAACTCACGCAAGACCTGACCGAGTTCGACGCGGCGTTCAAGGCAATCACGCCCCGGCTCGCGGGCGTCAAGCTGATCGCTTCGCACCCCGCGTACAACTACCTCGCGCAGCGCTACGGCTGGGCGATCACCAATCTCACGCTCGATCCTGAAGAGGGGCTCACCCCCGAGGCGATGCAGCAGGTCGCCGAGGCGATCGGGAACCACGAGGGCAAGACGATCCTGCTCTGGGAATCCGAGCCGAGCGAGGGCGGGTTCACGGGCGGCTTTGTTAATATCGTCTTCTCGCCCGCCGAGCTCCCGGGCACAGGCCCGGATCCGATCAGCCCGGACTATCTCCAGATCATGCGCGACAACATCGATCGGCTGAGCGCGGCCCTGGAGTGATCACGACCGCCTGCGGCGGATCCCGATGACACTGCCCAGAGCGAGAAGCGCCGCGCTCGCGGGTGCGGGAACAAGCCTCGCGTCGAAGCCGTCGATCCCCAAACGCGTCGCGGTGCCCGCGGGATCGAGCCCGACGGGATTGGCGCCGAAATCGAACGCCACGTTTGTGCTCTGGGCGATGAACGTGATCGAGATCGGGGTCCAGGGGTTGAGGCCGTCGGCGTCGATCGGGTCGTTCAGCGAAGCCGTGACAAAGCCCGAGATATCCGCTCCGGCGAGATCCACGGTGAGCGGGTCGTTGTTGCCCACCCAGCCCGCGAATGAATTGGTGACCACGGTCGCAAAGAAGCTGAGCTCGTAGGTCTCGCCGATGGTAAAGCCGTCAAGCGAGAGGCGGACGCTTTCGTTCGACGGCGAGCCGATCGAGCCCGGATCGTAGTTGAGCATCCAGAGGGCCGCATCGCCCGGCGAGCCGGACAGGCTCTGGGTCGGGACGAAGAACACGTCGTCGCCGAGGTCGGGCGTCGCGGTGAGCGAGGTCCACCCGGGCAGGAAGTTGCCGACGAGGCCTGTGACGTTTGTGGTCCCAAGGTCCATCCAGGCGGGTGACGAGTAGGGCACGGTTGGCTGCGCCACCGAACTCTGGGCCAGGAGAAGTGCAGTCAATGCGAACGGTGTGCGGGTCATGGGTGTCTCTCTCGGAGGTGCTTTGCCCCACACGATGGGGGCGTTCCCAGCAATCCGAAGAGCGTCCATTGATCACGACATTTGATGTTCGAGATTACGTCAGAATGGTTTCGTAGGTGAGATAGACGAACCCGAGCCCGATCAGGAGAAGGGCCGTCGCAATGCCGCCCTGCCCGAGCACTGAGAGCGAGCGGAAGGCTCTCCACAGGGTGACGAGTTTGCGTTCGATCCAGTCGAGCGCCCAGGCGAGGGGCCTGAATTCTTGGGAGAGCAGCGCCAGCCCGAGGATGGCCACGAACCCGCCCGGCCCCGGGAGCCAGCCGATTCCGGCGCCGAACGCCACGAGCGCGATCCCGCCGCCCACCGAAAGGAGCCGCATCCCCTGGCCCGATCGGTTCTCCTGCCGATGGTCGTAGAACGCGCGAAAACGCTCACCCGAAGGCGCCTCCCTGAGCTCGCTCCAATACTGCTTGAGCGTCCCCCAGAACGACTCGGATTGACCTGTTCTCTCACCGGACTTGCCCTGCTCCATGCTTGCAGCATCGCCAGAGCACATGAAATCGTTCTCGGGCGTGGGGTAAATCGGTCTTCATCTGGCAATTTCGTCCCGGCCTTGATTCCTCGAATCGTTCCTGTCGATTGAGTGGCCTATACTTTCCCACATCGCCGGTGGCCCCGGAGGACTTGATCGATGCCCGTCGGGCAAGGTCAGCCCGGGAATCTGTCGGCAGCGTCCGCTTCGCATTTCCGCGGACGCTCAACCGGCCGGCCTTCTTGTTCCAATCGGATTGGGCGAGTCAAGCCCGTACGAATCGGTCAGCGCACGGATGGTGTGCGCCTGCCACGGAGCATCTGTTTGCAGACTTTTTCATCACTCGAACTTTCCAAGCCCATCCTCAAAGCAATCCAGGACGTCGGCTACGACACGCCCACGCCCATCCAGGCCCAGTCGATTCCCGCTGCCCTCGCAGGCAAGGACGTCCTCGGCAGCGCCCAGACGGGCACCGGCAAGACCGCGGCCTTTGCGATCCCGACCCTGAGCCGACTCATGGCCCACAAGCCCGAGAAGACCGGACGCGGCGCGACCAAGCCACGTGCACTGATCCTCTCGCCCACGCGTGAGCTCGCCGCCCAGATCCAGGCCAGCTTCGCCAGCTACGGCAGGCACACGGGGCTGCGCCAGACCGCCATCTTCGGCGGCGTGAGCCAGTTCCACCAGGTCAAGGCCCTCCAGCGCGGCGTCGAGATCATCGTCGCCACCCCGGGCCGCCTCATGGACCTGATGCAGCAGGGCTACGTCGATCTCTCCAAGATCGAGGTGTTCATCCTCGACGAGGCCGACCGCATGCTCGACATGGGCTTCATCGACCCGATCCGCAAGATCGCTGCCAAGGTGCCCAGCAAGCGGCAGACGCTGCTTTTCTCGGCGACCATGCCCAAGGAGATCCTGCACCTGGCCAACTCGCTGCTCACCGATCCGGTGCGCGTCGCGGTGGACCCCGTCGCCTCGGCAGCGCCGATGATCGAGCAGGGTATCTACCTCGTCCAGCGCCAGCAAAAGCCGGCGCTCATGCAGCACCTGCTCTCGGGGAGCGGCGTTGAACGCGCAATCGTCTTCACCAAGACCAAGCACGGCGCCGACAAGCTCGCCAAGGTGCTCGGACGCGGGGGCGTGCAGTCCTCAACCATCCACGGCAACAAGTCGCAGAACCAGCGCAAGCTGGCGCTGGAGATGTTCCGCTCCGGCAAGAGCCGCGTGCTCGTGGCGACCGATGTCGCGGCCCGCGGGCTGGACGTCGACGGCATCACGCACGTCTACAACTACGACCTCCCGATGGAGGCCGAGGCGTACGTCCACCGCATCGGACGCACGGGCCGGGCGGGCAAGACGGGCATCGCCATCAGCCTCTGCGACAAAGCCGAGCGGAACCTGCTCCGCGCGATCGAGCGTCTGACGGGCGACCGGATCAACGCGATCGACCTGCCCGATGAGCTGCCCAAGGTCGAGCACGTCCCCGACGAGCGTCCCGAGAGGCCCGAGCGCCGCCCGCAGCGCC
>JBGSIX010000274.1:0-1850 GCA_041742315.1 Phycisphaerales bacterium
GCGGAACGCGGTGAGCACGATGCCCCCCAGATCGCGGAGCGCCCCGAGCCCCGCCAGCGCGGGCGAGCCCGTGGGGAGCACGATGGGTTGGAACAGACCCTCTTTGATGAGCGGGTCGCGCACGATGCGCACCGCGCGCACGAAGACGCGCGGCAGCACGCTCGGGTTCGTTACCGGGTAATGCACCCCGCCGCCATTGTCGGCCATCGCGAACATCGTCTCGGTGTCAGCGCCGTCGCCCACCGAGATCGTCGAGACGTTGATCCCCTCGGTCGCGAGCTGGGCGCACATCTCAGGCAGGTAGCCCGAGCCCATCGACTGCCCGTCCGAGAGCACGATGATGTGCTTGACCGCGGCCTCGACGCCCGCGAGCGCCTCACGCGCGAGCTCCAGGCTCGGCGGGATGTTCGTGCCCCCGCCCGGCGTGATCGACTCGATCGCCGCTGCCGTCGCGTCGGGCTTGTCGTTGACCGCCAGGGGCCTGACCCACTGCGCATCGTTGGAAAACTTGATCACGCCCACGAGGTCGTTCTCGCCCAGGCTCTTGACCGCCATGGCCGCGGCGGCGTTGGCGATCTCCTGCTGCGACTTGAACGAGCCTCCCACGCTCGCGCTCATCGAACCCGACGCGTCGAGCACGAGCACGATCGCGGTGCGGCGTTCGACGAGCTTCTCGCCGATGTCGAGCTTGACGGGGAGCAGCGGTTCGATGGGCGTGCCCATCCACCCACCCGAGCCGAACGACGCGGGCCCGCCGATCATGATGAGCCCGCCGCCCATGTCCCGGACGTGCGCGGCGAGGTGGTGCTGCGTCTCTTCCGATATCTGATCGGCGGCGATGTTCTGAAGCACGACGAGGTCGTAGGGCTGGAACCCGAGCAGATCGGTCGGCACGCTCTCGGGCGAGATGAGCCGGACGTCGGCGCCGCTGCGATTCAAACTCGCCGCGAGCGTGCCGCCCGGCGCGGTCGGGTTGCCATCGTTCACGCCGTCGACGATGAGGATCGAGCCCGAGCCCGGGCTGATCGTGAACGCCTCGGCCTGATTGTTGTCGAGGTGCGTGTCGCCCGCGAAGCGCACGCCGTCGGCTGTGCGCGCAGAGTCGGGCTCGTACGTCGCCTTGAAGCGGTGGATGCGCCCCTGTGGAAGTGGTACATCGAGCAGGATCGCGTGGCGGCCGGGCGAGAGTTCGAGGCGCTGGCCCATGCCCGGCTCGTCGCCGTTGAGATCGATGCCCGCGTTCTCCTGGGTCAGGTAGAGCGTGCCGGTCGTGCCCGTGACGGTGCTGATCACGACGCGCACCGTGACCACGGACTCGGCCGCCGCCTGGCTCGGCACGATCACCGATTCGACGATCGTCTCGTCCCCGATCCGGAACTCCACGGGCACGACGTCGATACCGAGCGAGCCCGATGAGGATCTCGACGCGACCTCGCGCGAGGCTTCGAGCGCATCGCCCATCGTCTGGTTGCCGTCGCTGACGACAAGCAGCCGACCCGAGGCATCGGGTGGGATCATCGCGCCGGCGAGCCGGATCGCGCCGGCAAGGTTCGTGCCCTCGGCGAGCCTGACATCGAGATCACGCCCGGTGATCGAGGCCCGCGTGGGCGTGGCGATCGCGGCGGAATCCCCGCCGAAGACCACGACCCCGAGCAGATCGTCCGGGCCCCGCCCGGCGTCGAGCGTGCGGAGCGAGCGGGTGACCGCTTCCAGCACGTCCACGCGGTGGCCCTCGGAATCGAGCCCGACCCAGCCAAACCGGCGAACCGAATCGGACACGTCCACCACCGCGACGACGGCGACCTTGGACGTTCGCTGCACCGAGCTCGCGCCGGCGAGCATCGCCGCGA
>JBGSIX010000275.1:0-2911 GCA_041742315.1 Phycisphaerales bacterium
GCGTGGACCTGACGCCGATCGCCGAACTGGCGCAGCGCGGCGCGTCACTTCTGTGCATCGGGCAGACGGGCCGAACGATCGCGGCGATCGCGGGCGTCGAGCCCGCAGAGACCCTCGCCGAGGCGGTGCTGATCGCCTCGGAAACAGCGCGGGAAGGCGACGCGGTGGCGCTGAGCCCGGGCTGCGCGTCGTTCGATCAGTTCAGGAGCTTCGAGGACCGGGGGAACCGGTTCCGCTATCTGGTACACTCGCTCCAATGATCCACGCACTGGCGATCGCGGCCTGCGTATTGACGCAACCCGAGCCCGAAACGAAGGGGCGCGTGGAGGCCTTCCCGGGGATCGTCGTGGACTTTGACGCCCGGGCGGTCGAGGTGTCGGGCTTTGTACCGATCGATGCGCACCAGGAGAAGACGCCCGACGTGATGATCGAGCTGATCGCCGAGGCGCACGGCGTGCGCGACTTCGAGGCACTGATCGGCCTGAACGCCGAGGCGAGGCACGTGCACGCGGCGCTGCTCCTCCTCGGGCTGGAGCCCGGTACGCCCGGCTCCATCGAGGCGGTCGGGCCCGACGAACCGCTCAAGCGCGTGGACCCGACGGGGCCCGAGATTTCGGTGCGGTTCCGCTTCGAACGCGACGGCGAGACCGTCACCGAAGACCCGACGACCTGGGTCAAGGACAGCGCGACGGGCGAGCTGTTCAGCGCCCGGCAGCCGCGTTTCTACTTCGGCGGCTCGTCCGTGCGCGAGTTCGCGGGCGAGGAGTGGTACATGGCCCGCGCCGAGGGCACGGTCGTCGGGCTCTGCACGTTCGGGACGGAGCTGGGCGGGACGGAGACCGTGGGCTGCACGCCGGTCCTCAGCCCGCACTCGGACGCGGGCGATCCGATCTGGTTCGCGGTCAACGAACGCATCCCGGCGTACAACACGCCGATGACGCTCGTTTTGAGCGTGGTCGAGGATGCGGAGAAGGAAAAGGAAGCGGAGCCCGAGCCTGCTAGCGGTTCACACGCAGAGTGAGCGTCTTGGTTTCGCCCTCGTCATCGGTGACGACGAAGTCGATCGGCTCGCCGTAAATGAACTCGGAGCGTCCGAGCACGGAGTACACCGAGAGCATGTCGGGCACGGGCTCGCCGTCGATGGATTGGATGTACTGCCCACGCTCGAAGCCCGCCTTGGCGGCTCCCCATCTGGAGTCCAGGCGTGCGACGTACACGCCGTGGTCGCTTTCCATGAGCGCCAGACCGAGCTGGAACAGCGCGGGCTGGATGCGTTCCTCGTAGAGCGTGACTTCTGGGAACTGCTCGAGCGAGACGGGGATTTCGATCTCTTCGCCCTCGCGCCAGACCTTGACGTGGATCACGGAGTCGGGCTTGGCGGTGGTGACGATCGACCGGAGCTGGTGCCAGCGTGTGATGCGGTTGCCGTCGATCTCGGAGATGATGTCGTTCTCTTCGATACCGGCGCGATCGGCGGCCTGATCGCGTGTGACCGACCCCACGAGCACGCCCATGCCGTGGAAGTTGCCCTTGGCGTCCTTGATCGCGATCTCTGACGTGCCTCGCTCGCCGAAGATCGGGTCGGCGACCGCGACCCGGCCCTCGCGGATCCCGAGGAAGCCGCGGCGGACCTCGCCCGTTCTGACGATCTGATCGACGACGCTCTCGATGACCGTCAGCGGGATGGCGAAGCTGATGCCCGCGGACTGGCCCTCGCGGTTGCCGTCGCCGTCGCGGCCGGTCGCGATGGCGACGTTCATTCCGATGATCTCGCCCCGGATATCGACGAGGGGGCCGCCCGAGTTGCCCGGGTTCACCGCGGCGTCGGTCTGGATGTAGTTCGTAAACGTGTTACCCGAGCCGCGGGTCTCAGGGTTGCGCCCAAGGCCCGAGACGATGCCCTCGCTCATGGAGAACTTGAAGTTAAAGGGCGAGCCGAAGGCGAAGACGCGCTCGCCCACGCTGACGCTCTGGCCCGTGGCGCGGCGCATCGGGATGAGCCCGGTGCCCGGGTCGACCTGCACGACGGCGATATCCGTGAACGAATCGGAGGCGACGAGTTTGCCCATCATCGTGCGCCCGTCGGCGAACTCGACCCGGATCGTCTCGGCGCGGCTGACGACGTGGGCGTTGGTGATGATGTGGCCCTCGGTGTCGTACACCCAGCCCGCGCCGGAGGAACCGAAGGGGGAGAAGGAGTTGGGATCGCCGATGGCGACCTCGATGTGGACGATCGAGGGGCTGACCGAGGCCGCGACGTTGGTGATGGCGCGGTCGATTCGGGCGAGGATGTCGTCGGAGTCGAGCGACTGGCGGGCGAGCATGACCTCGGCGGTGGTGCTGGCGAAGATCATCTGCCGGACGGCGGCCGGGCCGGCGAACAGGATCGCCGCGGCGGCGAGGAACACAACGAGCGCTGGGCCGATCGCGACGAACTTCCGCATGGAGCCACTCCTCCAAGGCCCGATCTGCCCCGCAGCAGCCGAGTCCGAACAACTCTACCGGCTCGCCGACCCGGGGCTCCGCCCGACGCGGCTCTGCCCCGTTCTTGGGATCGGCACCCCCGTGGGTTCGCCCAAACCCGCGATCCGGTTGCGATCCCGCCTGAGACGACCGGGCCGGGCTGACCGGCGCCATCGGCACACCAACCCAGTCTATCGGACGGGCCGGGGCGTGCCAGGGGGCTATCTGCTGTAGAAGCGGTCCACCTCGCCGTCGAGCATCGAGTAGCCCTGGCCCCCGATATCGCGGTGCGAGACGCGCCTGACCCAGTCCGCGGCGGCCTTCTGGTACTCCACACCCAGCGAAGCCGACCGCTCGGCGAACCTGGGCGGCGCGTCGGTCATTCCCAAGAGGTCCTGGACGACCAGGATCTGCCCGTGGCAGGCCGGGCCCGCGCCGATGCCGATCA
>JBGSIX010000276.1:0-3797 GCA_041742315.1 Phycisphaerales bacterium
GCGTCGCCAGGCTCGCCGTCGCGTGCACGGGCGAGTACGGGCTGCACCACTCGACGATCGAGGGCAACCCGCCCAACGCGGCCGACCCGATGGCGGCGATCGTCACGGTCGTCTCGCGGACCAACGTCGTGTTCGAGGCCGACCTGGGCGTGCACTTCGATCTCGTGGCCGACAACGATCTGCTCGTCTTCTTCGACCCGCAGAACGACCCGTACCCCGACACCTGCGACGGCACGGGCGGCGCGGACTGCACCAGCCCCGTCCTGAACGTCAACCGCATCTTTGTCCGCGACACGATCGGCGTGGAGAACTTCGACGTGGGGCACTGCCTGACGCGGATCGCCGGGGGCGTGGCGTACTTGCGGAGCGTCTGCGACAACAACAAGGCCGGGGGCGTCTCGGGCATCCCGCGCGGGGGCGATGTCGATCCGCTCTCGGCGCTCGTCATCATCCACGAGCTCGGACACCAGTTCGGCGCCAACCACACGTTCAGCGGCACCCGCGGACGCTGCGAGAACAACGTCAGGCTCGCAAGCGCCTGGGAAGCCGGCTCGGGCTCAAGCCCCATGGCCTACGCGGGCGGGTGCCCGGTGGGCGACCTGCCGCCGTCGGACAACATCGTGCAATTCGCCGACCCATGGTTCCACCACGGCAGCATCGAAGAGATGCGAGCCTTCCTGGAGGGCGGCGACGCCTCGTGCCTGACGCCGATCACCACCGGCAACAGCGTTCCCGAGATCGTCTCTGTGTCACCCGACGCCGCGATCCCGCCCGGGACACCGTTCACCCTCGTCGCCCTGGCGACCGACGCGGACAGCGACGCGCTGACGTATTCCTGGGAGCAGTTCGACAGCGGCGCCGCCCGCCGCTCTCGGGCGCGGGCTCCGAGGACACGGGCGTCGGGTCGCTCTTTCGCGTCTTCCCGCCCATCGCCAGCGGCGGGCGCACCTTCCCGCAGTGGTCCGACGTCCTGGCGGGCGTCCAGACGCCCGGCGAGCAGCTGCCCACCTTCACCGGAGCGGTGCGCAGCTTCCGCGTGATCGTGCGCGACAACGCGCCGATCTCGGGCCACACCGCGACCTCGGGGTTCGTGGATCTGGAGATCGCCTCGGGCGCTTTGCCGTTTGCCGTGACCGCGCCCGCCGAGGGCCAGGAGATCGGCGCGGGCGGGTTCGACGTCACCTGGAGCGTGGGCCACACAGACAGCGCGCCCATCTCGTGCGAGGAGGTCCGCATCCGTCTCTCGACCGACGGGGGCACGACGTTCGCCTTCGATCTGGGCACGCATCCCAACACGGGCGCTGCGAGCGTCACACTCCCAAGCGACACCACGACCGACGCTCGCGTCCTCGTCGAGAGCGTGGGCAACGTCTTCTTCGCGCTCTCGCGACCGTTCACGCTGGCCGGGTGCATTGCCGATGTGAACACCGACGGCGCGCTGACCCCTGCCGACTTCACGGCGTGGATCGCGGCGTTCAACGCGGCATCGCCCGCCTGCGATCAGAACGCCGACGGGCTGTGCACGCCCGCGGACTTCACGGCCTGGGTCGCCAACTACAACGCCGGCTGCTAGGTTCTGTTTGACGGCTCCGGACCACACGACTTTCCGTGCCACCGACCCCGTCTTCGGGGTCGGTGTCTCCCATGCACTGACCTGGAAGACCAGGTCAGTGGCACGAATCACGATCTGTCAAGCAGAACTTAGGGCGGGCTGCTGAGAGGCCGGCAAGGTCGGTTTTCGCTTTGCGTCCGGAAAAGACTTGCATCTCACCCGCTTGGGTGTAGTTTCCAGGAAGCAAATGCGTGTTCGTCGGTACTCGGGTGGGCCAATCGGCCCAAGCCGACGCGCATGGGGGTTTCATATCTCGTGAGGAGGAACTGAATCATGCGACGTTTCTGCGCGCTCATCGCGGCGATGGCCGGTACGGCCTCGGCGCAGCAGTACATCATGATGCCCGATTCGACATCGGACGCCGTCATGCTTTTCGATTCGTTCGACGGCAGCCTGGTCAATGCCAGCTTTATCGACCTGACCACCTCGGGCATCGCCAGCACACCGGTGAACGCCAACGTCGTCGGCAGCGAGATCTGGGTCTCGGATCAGCTCGGCGACGGGCTCATGCGATTCGACATGGCGGGCAACCACCTGGGCAACATCGTCGGCGGGATGGACAACGTCCGCGGCTTCGAGGTGGTCGGGAACACTGTCTACGTCTCGAATTCCGGCACCAACAACGGCGCCCCGGGCGACGCCGTCGTCACGATCAATGCGACCACCATGTCCATCACCGGATCGTTCACGGTCGGATCGGCGAAGAACGGCGACCCGTTCGACGTGCTCGCCTTCCAGGGCGGGCTCCTGATCAATGACATCGCGGGCGAGAATATCGAGAACCACAGCCTCGCTGGCGGTTGGGTCAGCAACTTCCACGACTCCGACGGCGTCACCGGCGTCGACTTCCCCGAGCAGATGAACCTCGCCAATGACGGGCAATCCGTCTTCGTCGCCGGGTTCAGTTCGCCCGCGGGAATCTACGAATACGATCTCTCCGGGAACCAGCTGAACTACTACAACGTCGGCACCGGCCTTCGCGGCATCATCGAGCTGGGCAACGGCAACCTGATGTTCAGCGACGGCTCGGGCGTGCATGTCTTCAACACCGCCACCGGCGGCGTGGCCGACATCGTCTCCGGCTCGGGGCGTTACTTCGAGGTCCTCGTGCCCGCGCCCTCGTCGCTCGCACTTGTGGGCGTGGGCGGCGTGCTCGCGGTCCGCCGCAGACGCTGATCGACATCATCAATCCGGACAGGTGACTCGTGGGGGGTTCATCCTGTCTCTCGGCGGCCCCGGCTTTCAAGCCGGGGTTGTCGTTTTTTCGGCGTTGGTGCGCGGTCTCAGAGAATCGGCGAGAGCAGCTGCATCGCCTGCTCGGTCAGCTTCTGGACCCGGCCCCGGCGCATCCAGGGCGAGTCGGTGATCGGGGTGCTGTCGGCGAGGTACCGGTTCTGAATCGTGCGCAGCGCCTCGACCGAGGCGCGCCCGTGCAGGACCAGGCTCAGCTCGTAGTTGAGCCAGAAGCTCCGCCGGTCGATGTTGACCGTCCCGATGACGGCGAGCTTGTCGTCGACCGTGATCGTCTTGGCGTGCAGCAATCCCTTGTGATACAGATAGATCTTCACGCCCGCGCCGATGAGGTCGTCGTAGTAGGCCATGCTCGCGTAGCGGACGAGCGGGCCGTTGACCTTGGCGGGCACGACGAGGGTGACCGCGACGCCGCGCATCGCCGCGGCGATCAGGCCCGAGACGAATGCCTCGTCGGGGATGAAATAGGGCGTGGTGATCGTGAGCGATTCGGTCGAGCCGTACACGGCGGTGGTCAGGATGTGAAAGAGCGAGGCGGTGTGCTGCCCGGGTCCCGATGGGATGACCTGGACGATCTCGGTGCCCTCGCGATCGGTGGATTCGGCGTCGATCTGGCTTCGGATGGGCTCGTGCGATTCCATCGCCCAGTCGGCCTCGAACAGATCGCCCAGCAGCGACGCCACCGGGCCCGAGACGCGGCAGTTCAGGTCGACCCACTTGCCGAAGCCCTCGTGTCGCATGAAGAATTCCGGGTCGGCCATGTTCAGGCTCCCCGCGTGCGCGACGCGGTCGTCGATCACAGCCAGCTTGCGGTGGTTGCGGATGTCGACCCGGTGCAGCGTCCCCCGCAGGAAGTTGACCGGGAGCGAGGCGCGGACCTCGATACCCTCGGCCCGGAGCTGCTGGGCGTACGGGCCCCGCAGGAACGCGCCGC
>JBGSIX010000277.1:0-6653 GCA_041742315.1 Phycisphaerales bacterium
CCTCGGCGAAGAGTCGCAGGGGGCGATCGGTCGCGGCGAGTTCGGCCATCGAGGTGGCGAAGACGGATTCGTCGGGCTGGCCCGTGGCGGAGAAGACGCGGCCCGCGAGCTGCTGGGCGCCGAGCTTGTCGCCCATCGGGAGCCTGATCCGGTCGAGACGGAAGAGGCCCTGGTCAACGCTGATGCGTGTGACGAGTTCCTTGAAGTACGCGCCGGTCAGATCGCCCGACTGCGTCGCGTCGACGTAGGCGATGTCGCGGATGCGGAGCATGGCGGCCTGCATGGTTTCGAGGCCCCAGGCGACTTCGCGGGTGAGCTGGCGGCTCGCCATCATGCGGCCCAGGACCGCCATGTCGAACATGATCTCCATCGCCTGCTCGAGCTGGCCCTCGGCTTCGAGGCGGGTGACCTCGATCTGCGCGAGCGTGGCGAGCCACTGCATGCGTTCGAGGTAACCCAGCTTGGCCGAGGCGATCGTGGGCGGATCGCCCAGTTCGGCGTGCAGGCCCTTGCGGACCCAGGCGGAGTTGACGCCCGTGATGCCGTAGGGAAGCGCGAACTCCATCGCGCGGCGGGGGTTCTCTTCGGCGGTGACCTCGGCGAGGGCCCTCAGGGCGGCCTGCTGGGACTCGGCCCTGGCCCAGGCCTCGGCGGAGGACCAGGCGGGGCTCGAGGTGGTCAGGAGCAGCACGCGGTCGACGCGGCCCACGAGCACGCCGGGGGGTTCCTGCATCTCGCCCAATGCGGGCATCAGGATCGTCTCGGCCCGTCGATCGGCGGGAATGCTCGCGAAGGCGGCGTTGAGGCGGTCGGTGAACTCGTCGGCGACCGCGAGGCCTGGCAGGGCCAGCGCCACGAGGAGACACAGCACGCGCACGAAGTGGTTCATCGGCTCCCTTTCCTGGTCCGGGCCGGGTCGTGGCCCGGTCTGGTTGATGGTAGCAGAGCATGAAAGAACCCGCGACTGGCGCGGGTTCGGGAAGGGTCTTTGTGTGTCTTGCGGATTTAGCCGGCGTTTCGGCCCGTCAGTCGCAGGATCTGGTCGGCGGGGTCGGTCTTGGTGCCCTCGATCTGCTGGTGCAGGCGGGCGAGGGATTCCTCGACGATCTGGCGGACGCGTTCGCGGCTCAGGTCCATGTGGGTCGCGATCTGCTTGAGCGTCATGGGCTCCTGGCCGTCGAGGCCGAAGCGGAGCTTGAGGATGTCGGCTTCGCGGCCGTCGATGGAGTCGAGGAGTCGGCGGAGGATTTTGAGGTCCTCGTCCTGGAAGGCGGAGCTCTCGGGGGTCTCCATGCGGAAGTCGGCGATCATGTCGGCCATGGAGTTGAGGTCGCCGTCTTCGCCGACGGGGGCCTGGTTGGAGGCGCCGAAGGCCTTGATGGCCCGCTTGACGATCTTGGCCTTGCGCAGGGGCAGGTCCATGAGCTGGGCGAGCTCTTCGATGGTGGGCGGGTAACCCCGCTCGGCTTCGATCCGGCGGCTGTGGCTCTTCCACTTGGCGATGAGTTCGACCATGTAGGCGGGGACGTGGATCGGGCGTGTGGCGCCGATGAGGGCCCGCTTGATGGACTGTTTGATCCACCAGCTGCCATAGGTCGAGAAGCGGGCACCCTGTGCGGGGTCGAAGCCTTCGACGGCCCGCATGAGGCCGATGTTGCCCTCTTCGATGAGGTCGGTCAGGGGGAGGCCCCTGTTGGCGTAGTTTTTGGCGATGGCGACGACGAGGCGCAGGTTGGCGCGGATCATCTGCTCGCGGGCCATGGGGCAGTTGTCGTTGATGATCCGCCAGCCGAGCTCTCGCTCCTGCTCGGCGGTCAGCAACGGGGTCTTGTTGATTTCTTTGAGGTAGAGCTGCAGATCGGTCTGCACGCCACCCCGGCCCGATCGGGCTACACCGGTTGCCTGGCTCACGAATCCCACCTCCCCATGAGGCCACCGCAGGGCCTCTTGTTCACGCCTCCGATTCGCGGTCGGGGGCGTGTGCCTCGGATAACGGTTCGTACCGCTTGGGCCCCGGTTGCATCGACGCAGGGGGCAGCGGACTCAAACCAACTCTTCGGCGTCAAACCGCGCCGTGAGTTTACCGCGCCGCATCGGCCGAATGCTACGGAAATGTCGTTCTAATCGGGATATCTCATCGCCCGGTAACCGTGATCGGGCCTGATCGGGGCCCAGCGCTGTCGGTTGGATGCCGATTGTGAATCTAGGGAATGTGACAAGCCTCTCGGACGTGCTCTACGATTGGGATGAGCGAGCGTTCACCGCCCCGTGGGGCCACAGCGAGCAAGCCGATGAACCCCGATCTGACCGAACTGCTGGATTCCTGGAAGTACGAGCCGGGCAAGATCAATGTCCGGCTCATCGAGACCTCCGATGGGCGGTCGTTTGTGCAGGTCCGGCTGGACCTTGGGATCTTGCAGATGCACCTGGACGGGCGGCCCGACGGGCAGCAGCCCCAGGGCTTTGAGAGCTATCTGGAGATGGTCGAGAGCTGGATCGAGGAGGCCCAGCGGGTGGAGCCGCCGCCCGGGGAGTTCGAGTCTGATTTCGAGGGCGAGGAGCCCGGGGGCGAGGCCCCGCTCCAGCCGCCCAGGAACAACCACAGCGAGCCGGCGGATGTGCCTTTCCGTTTGACGCGTGACCAGTGCGCGATTTTGCGGGATGAGGCGATCCAGTACTACCACCGGTACCTGGCGCTTTTGGCGCTGGAGGACTACGAGCGGGTGGTGCGGGACACGACGCGGAACCTGCGGGTGCTGGACACGCTAGCGCAGTACGCCGAGCACGACGAGGACCGACAGTCGGTGGCGCACACGAAGTCGCACGTGACGATGATGCGGGCGCGGGCGCTTGCGAGCCTGGCGATCCGGGACAACGAGCCCAAGGCGGCGGTGCTGGCGATCGACGAGGGCATCGAGGCGCTTCGGCGGCACTTTGCCAACCTCGGGCACGAGGAGCTCTTTGAGCGTTCGAGCGAGGTGCAGGTGCTGCAGGGGATGAAGCAGGCGCTGACGCCCAAGCTGCCGGTGAGCCAGAAGGCGGAGCTGCGGAAGCGGCTCGATGATGCCGTGGCGCAGGAGAATTATCGCCTTGCGGCGATCCTGCGCGACGAGATCAATGCGATGCCGGACTGACGTCGGTTGCAGGCGGCGGTGCTTTGCCGAATTTCTCGTGGACCTGGGCCGACATCGCTTCTGCTGTGGCGAGCTCCTCGACCGTGACGTGGTCGGCCCCGACTTCCCTGGCGAGGAACGCGCCCGAGAGATAGTGGGTGCGCACGGCGATGAAGCACTTTGAGTTCAGTTCGCGGATGTGCCTCGTGGCGCGGAGGACGGCTTCGTCGTCGGGCATGGTCAGCAGGACCGCGTCGGCGTTTGCGACGCCCGCCGAGTGCAGGACTTCCTCGTTGGTGATGTCGCCGAAGATGACGCGGCGGCCGATGCTCGATTGTTTTCGGACGGTTTCGGGGTTCATCTCAACGATCGTGATCTGGAAGCCCGAGGCGGAGAGGCGATCGGCGACGACGCGGCCCACGGGCCCGAAGCCGGCGACGACGACGCGTTTGCGCGTGTCGGCGTGCTCGGAATCGCCCTCGGTTCCCGACGAGCTGATGACCGCTTTGCGGAGGGGGGTGCGCGGGAGGATGACGCTAAAGCCCGCGATGAACTTGGCGCGGGCGATCATGCTGGGCGTGACGAGGAGGGAGACGAAGACGATGCCGATGATGACGGCGATGACGCGGTCGGTGTCTTCGCCGAAGAGGTTCTGATTGGCGGCGACGCCCGCGATGATGAGGCTGAACTCGCCCGCCTGCGCGAGCGAGACAGCGACCACGCCCGCGACGATGGGCGGCGCGCCGAGGAGCCATGCGGAGATACCGATCGTGAGCGACTTGACCCCCACGACCGCGATGACGCCCAGCAGGACGACCCACCAGAGATTGAGGACGATGCCGAGGTTGAGCCCGAGGCCCACGGCGGTGAAGAAGACGGCCATGAAGAGGTCGCGCATCGGTCCGATCTGGCCCGAGAGCTGGTGCTTGAAGGGCGTGCCGGCGAGGAGGAAGCCCGCGAGGAACGCGCCGAGTTCGGGGCTAAGCCCCAGCGCCCCGGTCAGAACGGCGGCCCCGAGCCCGAAGGCGGCGGAGCAGACGAGCAGGAGCTCGTGCGAGGAGTCCTTGGCGGCTTCGGCGAGCACGCGTGGGAGCGCGAAGTGTCCGATCACCACGAAGAGCCCGACCGCGCCGACCGTGACGAGCATGGACGCGAGCAGGCGCAGGAGGTTGACGGGCTCGGCGCCCTCGGCGAGATCGACGCTGCCCTGCGCGAGTCGGCCCAGGATGGGCATGAAGGCGATGGCGCCGACGACGACGAGGTCCTGGGTGAGGAGCGTGCCGAACGCGATGCGGCCGTGGAGTTGGCGGAGTTCGCGGCGCTGCTGGAGGATGCGCATAACGACGGCGGTGGACGACATGGACATCGCGATGGCGACGGCGGCCGCGGCGGTTGGGGGCAGGCCGAAGAGCATGGCGATGGGCGTGCCGATGGCGGCGGTGAGTATGGTGGAGATGAATCCGACGGCGAGGATGGGGACGAAGCCCGAGCGCAGGTCGCGCCGGTCCATGTGCATGCCGATGCCGAACATGAGGATGACGATCGCGACGTGGCTGATGGCCTCGACGCTGGCGGCGTCCTTGACGAGACCCAGGGCCATCGGGCCGAAGATCGCGCCGGCGATGAGGTAGCCCGGGATGGTGGCGACCTTGAGGCGACGGAACAGAAGCGAGACAATCGCGGCGGTGGCGAGCACGACAAGCAGGTCGCGCATCACGTTCGCGTCGCTCGCGGCGGCTGCGAGGGTGAGCATGGAAGAATGTATCACGCGGTCGCCCCGGCGGTCGGCTCGCCCCTGCGGACGTGGACGGCGACGATGCTCATGTCGGCGGGCGTGACGCCCTCGAGGCGGGTCGCCTGCCCGAAGGTGGCGGGTGCGAACTTCGTGAGGGCGTTTCGGGCTTCGGTGCTCAGGCCCGGGATCTCGGCGTATTTCAGCCAGTTCGGGAGCGCCCGGCGTTCCATCTCACGCGAGCGGCGGACTTCGTTGCGCTCGCGGACGATGTAGTCCGCGTACGCGCGGTCGGCGCTGACGGTCGTGATGACCGTGTCGTCGTACGCGTCCCCCACCGCTTCGCGGAGCTCGGGCTCGCCGAACTCGGGGCGCTTGACGGCCTTGGCGAGGGGTTCGCCGTTGACTGTGCGTGTGTCGATCTCAGTGTTGAGCGCGGCGAGCTGGCGCTGGCGTTCGGTGAAGAGTGTTCGGCGCTGAACGCCCAGCTCGGTTTCGAGCAGGCCGAGTTCGGCGGCGATGGGCGTCAGGCGGTCGGCGCTGTTGTCGGCGCGCAGGAGCAGGCGGTGCTCGGCGCGGCTCGTGAACATGCGGTAGGGCTCGGTGGGCGTCTTGGTGACGAGGTCGTCCATGAGCACGCCGATGTACGCCTCGTCGCGGCCGAGCGTCCATTCGCTCTGGCGCTCGGCGTATCGCGCGGCGTTGATGCCCGCGACGAGCCCCTGAGCGGCGGCTTCCTCGTAGCCCGATGTGCCGTTGATCTGGCCCGCCAGGAAGAGCCCCTCGATGAGCTTGGTCATGCCGGTCGCGTGGATCTGGTGCGGGCGGACCATGTCGTACTCGACGGAGTAGGCGAGTCGCAGGATCTCGGCTTTTTCGCAGCCCGGCAGGCCCCGGACGATTTTCAATTGGACATCGGCGGGCAGGCTCGTGGAGATGCCGTTGCAGTAGACCCAGTGCGAGCCGAGGCCCTCGGGCTCGAGGAAGACGGTGTGCTGGTCGCGGTCGAAGCGCACGACCTTGTCTTCGATGGAGGGGCAGTAGCGCGGGCCGACGCCCTTGCCGCTCGGGAGGCCTGAGAAGATCGGCGCGCGGTGGAGGTTGGCGCGGATGACGTCGTGGACGGCCTTGGTCGTGTGCGTGACGCGGCAGGCGTGCTGGGGGAGCAGCGGGAACGGAGAGTGTGACGGGAGTCGGCCCGAGAGATCGGAGAATGGAGTTGGGTGCTCGTCGCCGAGCTGCTCGGGGAGGGCGTCCCAGTCGAGGGTGCGCATGTCGAGGCGGGGCGGCGTGCCCGTCTTGAGTCGGCCGAGTTCGAAGCCGAGATTTTTGAGGGTCTTGGAGATGCCGACGGCTGGTGCTTCGCCGAAGCGGCCGCCGGGGGTTTTGGTTTCGCCCGTGAACATGAGGCCCCGCATGAAGGTGCCGGTGGTTAGGACGACCGACGGGGCGCGGAGCTCGGCGGGGATGTTGGGGTGATCGATCGGGACGCTGGCGGCGCGTCGCTCGAGCGTGGTGGCGGCATCGCAGATGCTCGTCACTGGCAGCGGCTTCTTGTCCGATGGGGGCGTGATGCGCACGCCGACGAGGGTGGCGCCCTCGAAGAGGAAGTCATCGACGAGGCCCGGGATGACGTCGATCTCTGGGCGCGAGGCGATGAGGGCCTGGACGGCTTCGGCGTAGCGGTCCTTGTCGCACTGGCAGCGCGGGCCGCGGACGGCCGGGCCGCGGCTCGTGTTGAGCACCTTGAACATGATGCCCGAGGCGTCGGCTGCCAGGCCCATGAGCCCGCCCAGCGCGTCGATCTC
>JBGSIX010000278.1:0-5730 GCA_041742315.1 Phycisphaerales bacterium
CCGCCGTCGTCCTCGCCGATGCGGGCGTTCGACTGCTCCCAAGCCGCACCGGCGCCGTCCCCATCGGCGTCGTCACCTCGCTCATCGGCGGCCCCATCTTCCTCTGGATGCTCTCCGCCGCCCTGCGCAGACCCGGCGCGATCGCGGGCGAGTGAATGACAACCCTCCTCCCCCGTCGCCGACGGGGAGGTGTCTGCGAAGCAGACGGAGGGGGTCTTAGATATTGAAATACTTCGCCTCCGGGTGGTGCACCACGATCGCGCTCGTCGACTGCTCCGGATCGATCTGCCAGTTCTCCGTCAGCACGCACCCGATCCGCTCGGGCTCTAAAAGCCTGAACAGGATCTCCTGATCGCTCATGTCCGGGCACGCCGGGTACCCAAAGCTGTACCGCGAGCCCCGGTACTTCTGCGTAAAGAGCCCCTTGACCGTCGGGCTGTCCTCGCCCGCGATCCCAAGCTCCTGACGGATCCGTTTGTGCCACATCTCCGCCAGCCCCTCGGCCGCCTCCACCCCGAGCCCGTGCAGATACAGGTACTCCGTGTAGTTGTTCGCCTCGTACAACGCCCGCGCCGCCTCGCTCACCCGCGTGCCCATCGTCACGCAGCTCATCGCCAGCACGTCCCGCTCGCCCGCCTCCACATCCCGGAAGAAGTCCGAGATGCACAGCCGCTTCCGCGAGCCCTGCCGCGGGAACACGAACCGCTCGATCTCCCGGTCGTGGTCCTTCGGGTCATACACGATCAAGTCGTTGCCCGAACTGCTCACCGGGAAATACCCGTACACCACCGCGGGCCGGAGCAATTGCTCGTCCTTGCACTGCCTCTTGAGCCGCTCGTAGATCGGATACACCGTGTCCTCGAGCTTCGCGTCATAGTCCGCGTCGCTCAGCTTGCCCTTCTTGAACTGCCACTGCGTGCGGAACAGCGCCACCGGGTTGATGAACGGGTAGATCTGATCCAGATCGAGCCCCGTCACCACCTTCGATCCCCAGAACGGCGCCCCGGGGATCGCTGCGTCCCGCGCCACCTCGCTCCGTTCCTCGATCGCGACCGCCACGCCCGACTGCTTCGACGACTCGAACGCGTCCTGCGCCTCGGCCTGCCTCGCCCGCGAGCCCGCGATCGTCGCCTCCGCCGCCGTCCGCTTCGTGAGCCGTTCCTCGACCTCCGCGTCGATCTCCCCGAGCCTGCCCGTCTCCAGGCAGTCCATCACGCGCAGACCCTCGAACGCGTCCTTGCCGTAGTAGAGCCTACCCCTGTACACACTCCGCAGGTGGCTCTCCGCGTAGTGCCGCGTCAACGCCGCCCCGCCCAGAAGCACCGGCACCTCGATGCCCTGCTCGTTGAGCTCGCGCAGGTTGTCCTCCATCACGTTCACGCTCTTGACGAGCAGCCCCGAGAGCCCGATCGCGTCCGCCTTCGTCGTCTCCAGCGCCCTGAGGATGTCCGCAATCGGCTGCTTGATGCCCAGGTTGTGCACCGTGAACCCGTTGTTCGACAGGATGATGTCCACCAGGTTCTTGCCGATGTCGTGCACGTCGCCCTTGACCGTCGCCAGCACGATCGTCCCGCGCGTCTGACCCTCGACCCGCTCCATCAGCGGCTCGAGCTTGGACACCGCCAGCTTCATCACCTCTGCCGATTGCAAGACGAACGGCAGCTGCATCTGCCCCGACCCGAAAAGCACGCCCACCGTCTTCATCCCATCGAGCAGGTGGTCGTTGATGATCGCCAGCGGCGCGTACACCTTGAGCGCCTCTTCCAGGCACTCACCCAGGCCTTCCTTCTGCCCATCGACGATGTGCTGCCTGAGCCGCTCCTCGAGCGTCAGGTCCGCGATCTCCCGGGCCGTCATCTCGACCGACTCCACGCCCGCAAAGAGCTCGATGTACTCCGAGAGCGGGTCCCGGCCCTCTTCCCTCTTGTCGTAGATCAGCGCCAGCGCCCCGTCTCGCTGCGCCTCATCGATCTTATTGAGCGGCAAAATCTTCGACGCATGCACGATCGCGCTCGTCAGCCCCGCCTCCGTCAGCTCGTGCAGGAACACCGAGTTGAGCACCACCCGAGCCGCCGGGCTGAGCCCGAACGACACGTTCGAAAGCCCGCACGTGATCTGCACCTCCGGGAACTCGCGCACAATCAGCCTGATCCCGTTGATCAGCTCCAGCGCCGAACGCCGGTCCGAATCCATCCCCGTCGAGATCGGCAGCACCAGCGGGTCGATGAACAGATCCGCCATCGCCAGCCCGTGCACCCGCGTCGCGCGTTCGATCGCCCGCTTCGCGATCGAGAGCTTCCGCTCCGCCGTCCGCGCCATCGACTCCTCGGGGTCCTCGTCGATCGTTCCGATCACGAGCGCCGCGCCGAAAATCTTCGCGATCCGGCAGATCTCGTCGAACTTCTCTTCCCCATCCTCGAAGTTCGCCGAGTTGATGATGCACTTGCCCGGCGCGTGCTTCAGGCCCGCCGTAAAATTCACCGGCTGCGTCGAGTCGATCATCAGCGGCACGTCCACCTGACGCACCACCCGCTTGACCACCTCGCCCATGTCCGACGCGTTGTCCCGCCCCGTCGTGTCCACGTTGATGTCCAAGACGTGCGACCCGTCCCGCACCTGCTCCTTGGCCAGCCCGACGATCCCGTCCCAGTCGTCCGACTCCAAAAGCCGCTTGAACTTCCGGCTGCCCGACGCGTTGCACCGCTCGCCCACGATCAGGATCGAGTTGTCCTGCCTGAAATCCGTCACGGAATAAAGCGAAGTCGCCGCCGGCGCCGTCGGGCGATGCTCGGGGAGCGTCGGCGTCAATCCCTCGACCGCGCTCGCAAGCTGCCGGATGTGCTCGGGCGTCGTGCCGCAGCACCCGCCCACGATCGATACCCCGTTCTCGCGCACAAACTTCGCGATCGTCTCCGAGAAAGGCTTCGGCCCGAGCGGGTACTCCGTCCGCCCCTCCACAAGCACGGGCAGGCCCGCGTTCGGGATCACCGAGATGTACCGCCCCTCTCCCCGCCAGTGCCTGGCCAGATGCGACACATGCTCGGCCATCTCCACCGGCCCCGTCGCGCAGTTGAGCCCGAGCGACGTGATCGGGTACGAACGCAGCGCCGCAAGCGCCGCCTCGATCGACGTCCCCATCAGCATCGTGCCCGTCTGCTCGATCGTCACGCTCACCATCAGCGGCACATCAAGATGCGTCTTCCCCGCATCCGAGAGCGCCCCCAGGCACGCATTGATCGCGCACTTGACCTGCAAGAGGTCCTGGCACGTCTCGATGATGAACGCGTCCGTCCCGCCCGCGATCAGTCCCGCCGCCTGCCGCTTGTAACTCGCATAGAGCTCGTCCCACCCGATCTGGTCGAGCGTGATCAGCTTCGTCCCCGGCCCCATCGAGCCCAGCACAAACCTCGGCTTGTCATCCGTCGAAAACGTGTCGCAGGTCGACCGCGCGATCTCCGCAGCCGCCTTGTTGAGCTCGAAAACCTTGTCCGCGATCCCGTTGTCCGCCAGCACGTGCGACGCCCCGCCGAACGAGTTCGTCTCGATGCAGTCCGCCCCGACCTCAAGAAACGCCCCGTGGAGCTTCTCGAGCACATCGGGCCTCGTGATCGAGATGATGTCCGTGCAGTTCTCGCAGCCGCAGTAGTCCCGCTCCAGATCCAGATCCGCGGCGTGGATCGACGTCCCCATCGCGCCGTCCACCACGATGACGCGTCGGGCGAGTTCCTTCAGAAAGCGGCTGGCCATGGGGCTCCTCTCGGGCTTTGAATCCATCCATTGTACCGGATGAATGGATGAATGACACGCCGGGGCCAAAAAAACGCCGCCCGAGGCGGCGCGTGGTGCTGGAGAACCGAAGACCCGCTCTTACTTGCGGTTCTTCTTGCCGCCCTTGGCGGGCTTGCCCGCGAAGTAGCCGGCGGCGAACTTCTTCTGGAACCGCTCGAGGCGGCCCGTCGCGTCCACGAAGCTCTGCTTCCCCGTGAAGAAGGGGTGCGAGCCCGACCACACGTCCACGTGAAGCTCCGGGACCGTCGCTCCGACTTCCATGACCATTTCGCCGTTGTAGTAGACCTTGCAGGGGTGCAGGGCCGGGTGCGTGTCCTTCTTCATCGCTGACTCCTGCCGGGCTGGCCGGCACCTTGGGCTTGGACGGCAAGGATAGGCACCCCGTCCGCAACTGTCAGGCCACCCTCGGGCAAGAGAATCCGGGCCTTTCCGGGCGTATAGTCGTCCCGCAAATCGCCCGTTCGACCCCAAAAGGGCCTCCCGGGCATCACGCCACCTTAGCTCAGTTGGTAGAGCGAAGCTTTCGTAAAGCTTAGGTCGCCGGTTCAAGTCCGGCAGGTGGCTCTTTTGTCTCAGTCAACCGCCGACATCTGAACCGGCGCGTCTTCCTCACCCAGCATCGCCATCACAGCCGCCTGAGCCGTGCGCGCCCCCAGCGACATCCCGTGCCCGGTGAGCCCGCCGCAGAACCAGACCTCGCCCGGCATCTCCTGGGCCCGCGCGATGATCGGGAGCCCGCTGGGCGAGAAGCCCATCGTCCCGGCCCAGCGCGACAGCACCGTGAACTCCACTTTGAGCACCTGCCGAGCGTACTGCTCCAGCTCGTTCTGGATGTCCGCGGTCACCGCGGTGCTCGTCGTGCGTTCGTCGGCTTCTCGGAACGTGCGCTTGCCGCCCAGGATGATCGTGCCGTCGAGCGTCTGGCGGATGTACTCCGAGCCTCTGTTCAGGTAGTACGACGCGCCGAGCGTGATGTCGGGTGCGTTGATCGCCATCATCTGCCCCCGGTTGGGCGTGACGAGCGAGCCGAGTCTGGGGAGCAGCTCGTGGGCCCAGGCGTTCGTGCAGACCAGCACGCGCTCGCACGGGTACATCGCCTCGGCGGTATACACCGCGCCGTCGGCGATGTCCGTGACTTCCGCGTTCTCAGTGATCGTCACACGATCCGAATACCGCTCAAGCAGAGTCTCTCGCATCCGCTGGACCATCTCCCAGGGGTTGATCGCCGCGTCGTGCGGGTTGATCAGCGCGAGCTCGGGCATCAGGTTCCACCAGATGGTGTCGCTGCCCATGGTCTGGATCTCGCACTCGAAGCCGTCGGTGCTCATGAGCTCGGCTGAGGTCTGGAGCTCTTCCGCTTCCGCGGGCGACATCGCCACGATCGCCGAGGGCCTGGCCTGGTACGAGCCGAGCGTCTCGATCTGGTAGCGCGAGCCCAGCAGCGCCAGGTTGTCCTGGCTCCACTGCCAGACGAGGCGCGCGGTCTCGCGCCCAAAGCGCTCGGCGACGTGCGCGTAGCTCTCCGCCACGCCGCGCATCAGAAAGCCCGCGTTCCTCGACGAAGCGCCCCACCCGAGCGTGTGCCGCTCGAGGATGTGCACGTGCTGCTCGCGTTTAGCCAGCTCATAGGCGGCGCTCAGCCCCGTGATCCCCGAGCCGATGACGACGGTGTGGCACCTGGGCGCCTCAAGGGGCTGCTTCACACGACGCCAATGGCTCACACTCATACCACTCCTCCGGGGATCCGTGAGTTTACTGTCGGACCGCGATCAGCACATCGTTGAGATTCGTCCCCGTGGGTCCGGTTCGGATGAGCGCATGCATTTCATCCAGCGCTGAATAGGTGTCATGCAGTTCCAGGGCGTGCTCCAAGGGCATTCCCTGATTTCGCGCCCGGCGGAGCGAGGCCGAGTCGATCGCGGCGCCCGCGGCGTCGGTCGG
>JBGSIX010000279.1:0-1584 GCA_041742315.1 Phycisphaerales bacterium
CACAGCCCGCCTCGTCCACGGCCTGCGTCACGACGCCCGTGATCCGCTCCGCGTGCGCCCGACTGGCGAGCTCGGGAACGACGCCGCCGTATTCCGCGTGGATCTCCGCCTGCCCCGCGACAACGCTCGACCGGACGCGGCGACCGTCTTCGACGACCGCGCAGGCCGTTTCATCGCAGGAGCTCTCGATGCCGAGAAGGAGCATGGGCAATGGTAGAGGCATAAGGCATTAGGCACTAGGCATAAGGCAGAAGTGCAGAATGGGATGCCTGAAGCATTTCCAAATGCCTAGTGCCTAATGCCTAGTGCCTGGTGCCCCCACGCCCCACGCCTCCTACACTTTCTTCCAGCCATACCACCTATGAACACCACCCACCGCAATGACGTGAACATCCAATCCGAGCGCGCCGTGCTTGCCGCCGTCCGGCTCCCGGACTCACGGTATAACCAGGCCGACCCGTTCGGCGAGCTGAAGGCCCTGGCCGAGCAGGCCGGGGCGAAGGTCGTGGGCACGCTCGAGCAACGCCTGGATCGCCCGGTCGCGGGCTCGTACATGGGCTCTGGCAAGCTCGACGAGCTCCGCGTGCTGTGCGCCGAGCTGGACGCCAAGACGGTCATTTTCGACCACGAGCTCTCGCCCAAGCAGATCGCCACGATCGAGGAGACCGTCGAGCGCAAGGTGCTCGACCGCTCCGAGGTGATCCTGGACATCTTCGCCGCGCGCGCCTCCACGCACGAGGCCAAGCTCCAGGTCGAGATCGCCCAGCTCGAGTACACCTACCCGCGCCTCCGCGCGATGTGGAGCCACCTCGAGCGCATCACGGGCGGCTCACCCGGTGGCGTGGGCACCCGAGGCCCGGGCGAGCAGCAGCTCGAGATCGACCGAAGGCTCGTCCAGCAGCGCAAAAGCCACCTCAAGCGCGAGCTCGCCACCATCCAGGCGCGCAAGGCCCGCTCCGTCGAGAAGCGCAACGTCGACAGCTTCACCGTCGGGCTCGTGGGCTACACGAACGCGGGCAAGAGCACGCTCTTCAACACGCTCACCGAGGGCGGCGCGTACGCCGACGACCGACTCTTCGCCACGCTCATGACCCGCACCCGCAAGTGGGACCTGGGCGGGGGTCTCAACGTCATGCTCTCCGACACCGTGGGCTTCGTCCGCGACCTGCCCCACAACCTCGTCGCCAGCTTCCGCGCCACGCTCGAGGAAGCCACGCACGCGGACCTGTTGCTCGTCGTGCTCGATGTCTCCGATCCCGCAGCCGAGCTGCAGTACGCCGAGGTCTGCCGGACTCTGGATGAGCTCTTCGAGGATGTCGCCCGCGAACACAAGCGTGCCGCATCGAAGGGTGCTGGGAATGCCGACGCCCCCGCGTGGAAGCCGCCCGAGCGGCTCGTCCTGCTCAACAAAGTCGATCGCCTTCAGAACAACGCCGATGTCCTCTTCTGGCATAGCAAGATCCCGAAGTCGCTCCCGATCTCCGCGCTGCCCGGCACGCCCGAAGCGCCCAGCCGGGGCCAGGAAGAGCTCGCCCAGCGCGTGCGCGAAGCCGTCCTGGGCGAGCAGCGCGAGCTGACGCTCAC
>JBGSIX010000280.1:0-10035 GCA_041742315.1 Phycisphaerales bacterium
CTTCGGGATCGCGCTCCAGGGCGGGGCCGAGGCCTCGCTCGCGGCGGCGCACGCGTACATCGTGGGCGATGACCTGGGAGCCGTGCCCGAGATCATCGAGGGCGCCCGGCGCACGGTCTCGGTCGTGAAAGTGAGCCTGGCGGCGAGTTTGGGCTACAACTGCATCGCCGCCGGCTTGGCGATGGCGGGGGTGCTGACGCCCCTGGTGGCGGCGGTTCTGATGCCCGCCAGTTCGGTGACGGTGCTCGTTCTGGCGCTCCGGGCCCGGACCTTCGCGGGCAAGCAATAATCAAGCCGTGAGCGTGCTCTGGATCGTCATCCCGATCGCCTTTGTCTTCGCGGCGCTGGCGATCGCGGCGTTCATGTGGACGGTGCGCACGGGCCAGATGGACGATCTCGACACGCCGGCGTCCCGTATGCTCTTCGAGGACGACGAGCCGAAGAAGAGCGAGCGGACCGACCGCACAGACAGTCAGGAGTAAGCGTTGCACTTCAACCCGCAGGTCGAGCAGATGATCCAGGACGCCGGCAAGCTGGCCGCGAGCGGGAAGTGGTCCCAAGCGATTGCGATGCTCGACCGCGTGCGCAGGGCGGACCCGAACTACGTGCACAACGACGGCGATATCCAGCTCACGGCGGCGGTGTGCCTGAACAATGTGGGCCGGCATCAGGCGGCGGAGGCGGCGTTCCTGCGGACGATCGAGCTCAAGCCGAGGTACGTGCCCGCGCGCGTGGAACTCGCGCAGCTCTACGCGCGCGTGGGCGACGACGCACGGGCGTACGACCAGCTCCGCAACGCGCTCGAGATCGAGCCCGAGCACAGCTACGCGCTCCGGCAGCTTGCCAATTGGCACATGGACCAGGGCGACTCCGAGACCGCCGAGCGGATCCTGGGGCCGATGGTGGCGATCATCCGCGCCGGCGCGGCTTCGGACCCCGGGCCCGCGTACATCTTCGCGCGCCTGGCGCTTGCGACCGGACGCGAGCAGGAGGCGTACGAGCTGCTCGAGCGGTTCACGAAGAACCCAAACCTGCCGCCCGAGAGCCGGCGGATCCTGTTCCGCAGGTTGGGCGAACTGTGCGACAAGCTCGGGCGGTACGACGAGGCGTTCGGGCATTTCACCACCTCGCAATCGATCGCGGCAAGGCCCTACGACCCGGATCAGCACTCGAAACGAGTGGACGATCTCATCGCGGCGTGGACACCCGACACGGCTCGCTCGCTTGCAAAGGCGGCTGTGACGACAAGCCCGCAAGTCGTATTCGTGCTGGGCATGCCAAGGTCGGGCACGAGCCTGGCCGAGCGGATCATCGGGGCGCACCCGAAGGCGTGCGCCTGCGGCGAGCAGCAGGGCATCGGGCGCATCGCCGCGGCTCTGGATCCGGCCTCCGGCGCGAACCGACCACTGGCTGTCAATCCGGCGGCGATCATGACCGAGTTTGCCGATCGCGCGGCAGAGAGTTACAGAAACATGATCCGGGCGGTGCAGCAGAGGCTGGGCGACGCCGAGGCCTCGCTCGTCACGGACAAGCAGCCTTACAACTTCTTCCACATCCCGATCATTGCCTCGGTCTTCCCGGGCGCGAAAGTCGTGCACACCGTGCGCGACCCGGCGGACACCTGCCTCTCGAGCTACTTCCAGTTCTTCGGCGGCAGCCACCCGCACTCGCACGACCTTTACAGCCTCGGCCGCTTCTACCGCGATTACGAACGCCTGATGGCGCACTGGCATTCGATCGCGCCGGGCCTTGGCGTCTCGATCCTGGACGTGAGCTACGCGGACATCGTGGGCGATCTGGAGACCAGTGCCCGTGCGATCATCGAGCACGTGGGGCTTGAGTGGGACGACGCGTGCCTGCGGTTCGATCGTGTGCAGAAGGCCGCCCGGACAGCGAGCAACGATCAGGTGCGCCAGCCGATCTACACATCGTCGCTCGATCGGAACAGGAATTACGAGAAGTTCCTCGGTCCGCTCCGGTCGGGTCTGGCGGGCGAGCGGAGGCCGTAGATCAATGGGCCCGGTGGGAATCGAACCCACACTCCCGTTTCCGGAAAACGGATTTTAAGTCCGTCGCGTCTGCCGATTCCGCCACGGGCCCATGCGGTTATCCTATCGAACCTTCTCACTATGAACACAGGACAGGCGGACAAACTTGGACGAGCAGCTCGAACAGGCACCACAGGTCGATCTTGAGACGAACACCCCGCAGAGCCGGTGGGGCAAGGAGCCGCCCAAGGGCGTCGAACGAGACCTGCTCGCCGGTCCGAGCTTCCGCCGATCCGAGTTCATGCGGGTCGTCCGCATCGCGGCCGAGCTCATCAGGGGCTTCCGGGCGCTGCACTTCATCGGGCCCTGCGTGACGGTCTTCGGCTCGGCGCGGTTCCATTCGGGCAGCCCGCACTACGAGCTGGCGCGGCTCATGGGCAGGCGGATCGCGGAGATGGACCTGGCGGTGATGACGGGCGGCGGGCCCGGGATCATGGAGGCCGCCAACCGCGGCGCCCGCGAGGCGGGGGGCAAGTCGATCGGGTGCAACATCGAGCTCCCGATGGAGCAGGAGCCCAACCCGTACCTCGACAAGTTCGTGGAGTTCCGGTACTTCTTCGTGCGCAAGGTGATGCTCGTCAAGTATTCCTGCGCGTTCGTCGTGCTGCCCGGCGGGTTCGGGACGCTCGACGAGGTGTTTGAAACGCTCGTTCTGATTCAGACGGGCAAAATCCACAACTTTCCGATCGTCCTGATGGGGCGGGACTACTGGCAGCCCATCGTCGATTTCGTGCGGTTCAACCTCGTTGAAGCGGGCGCGATCGATCCGTCGGATCTGGATCTGGTGAAGTTCACCGACGATCCCGACGAAGCGATGGCGGTGATCGCGCAGTCGAAGGCCGACAACGCGGCCCGGTTCAGCAAAACGCGAAAGGCGCTCTGGTGGCTCCGGGAATAGCTCGGCGTCTGCATCCGGGCCGCAAACTCGCGTTATGCTCGGGCGGTGGGGCGGGCAACGGAGGCGGGCCATGCGGACGCGGAAAGATGAAGGTTTCACGCTGATCGAGCTGCTCGTGGTGATCGCGATCATCGCGCTGCTTATCGGCATCCTGCTGCCGGCGCTCGGGGCGGCCCGGGACTCGGCGCGGAACCTCAAGTGCGCCTCGAACATGCGCCAGCTCGCGGTCGGGCACGCGCTATACGCGCAGACCGAGGACGAGATCAACATCCCCGGGCGGATGGCCAAGTTCGGGGCCAACGCAGACCCGCGGAACCTGTACAGCGTCGGCAACGGTCTGCACTACCGGCCGCGGTGGATGGTCGCGATGGGCGCGGGGGCCGGGTTCTACGCGTACAACCAGCCCTCGACGGAGCCGACCTCGGACAACGACAACAACAAGCTCCTCGACCACGAGATCTTCCAGGACCCGTCGGCGAAGGAATACATCAACAACCGCAACTACGGGCTCGGGTACAACTTCCAGTTCCTGGGCAACAGCCGGCGCCGGGCGGACGGCCGGTTCGTGAATTTCCCGACGCGGATCCACCAATTCAACGCGCAGACGGTGCTCTTTGCCGACACGCTCGGGACCGCCGCGACGTACGCCGCGTCCGAGCGTCTGCCCTACAACCCGATGCCGCACCCGAACAACAGCCAGCGTGAGATCGCCAACCACGGCTGGTCGCTCGATCCGCCCCGCCTAACCGCCGACGGCGACAACTGCGACGAGAGCCGCGACGGCACGCACCGCTCGGCGCCCGACACGCGTCACGGCAAGAAAGCCAACGTCGCCTGGATGGACGGGCACGTTGAGGCATCGTCGCGCGAGGACCTCGGGTACGTCACCAGCGACGATGGCAGCTTTCCCTACGGCTCGCCCGAGGCGACCAACAGGTTCTTCTCGGGCTCCGGACGCGACAGCGACCCGCCAAGGATCAACTGAACCTATCCTGCGTCGATGCCGACGGCTCTTGTCAACGCACTCGTGATCGGATTGGGCGGAGCGCTCGGGGCGCTGGCGCGGTACGCGGTGACCGGGCCGATCCTGGGCAGGCTCGGGCACCGCTTCCCTTGGGGCGTGCTCGCGGTGAACCTCGTCGGATGCTTTTTCATCGGGCTCGTGATGTACCTGTACCTGTTCCGCGGCGAGACGGACGACCGGCTCAGGCTCTTCCTCGTCGCGGGCTTTCTCGGCTCGCTGACCACGTTTTCCACGTTCGGGTTCGACACCTTCGAGCTCGTACGCGACGGCTACCCGGGACTTGCGATCGGCAACGTCCTGGCCAACGTCTTTTTCGGCATCGGGCTTGCGACGCTCGGCTGGCAGGTCGGGCGGTGGGTGCTGGGCGAGGCGCCGACGGGCGTGTAATGGGCCAAGGTGCCACGGCTTGTCCGTCTTCGGCAAGCCGTGCGTTCGGACCGTGACAAGACACGGCTTGCAAGACAAGCCGTGGCACCCGATCACTCAGTTCATATCGAGCTCGCGCACGCCTCTGGCGCGGCGGACGAGTTCCACGTTCTCGCGTAAAAGCTGGCGCACGCGGGTCGGGTCCTTGATCCAGGGGATCACGAGCCTGGGCATCGATTCATCCGACGAGATGACCGTGATCGTGCCGAGTTTGAGCATCCGCTGGATGAAGGTGCGCGTCAGCTGCGTGTCCTTGATGCGGTAGAGCTCGATCTCCTCGAGCTGGCGCTTGAAGACGCCCGTTTCGAGCGTCAGCCGCTGCGTCGTGACGGCGTAGTTCTGCTTGGCGGTCGAGATCATCTTCCAGATCGACCACGGGATCGGGATGACGAGCAGGCAGAGCACGTACCACCAGAAGTTCGTCCACTGGCTGGGCGAGGCCTGCCAGAGCTCTTCCTCGGGGAGATCGCGCGGATCGGTGGTAGCCGAGCTCTCCGAGCTCGGTCCCGTCAAGCCCCCATCTCGGAGAGATGGGGCCACCGAAACTGCGGAAACCACCTCGACCGCCAGGACCTCGATTCCGATGGCGTGCGCCATTTTGCGGGCCTCGTCGCCCGACTCGGCCTCGAAAGTTTTGGTGACGTCCTCGCCCGTGTCCCGGCCGTGGATTCGGTATCGCGTCATCGCCTGCCTCCCCGCGTGGTGCCCGTGTTCATTTGGTATCGGCTCAGCAGGATTTCGTGGTCTCGTCGACGACCTTGACGCCCTCGGTCCGGGTGAGAGCCGCGAAAAGCTCGCCGAGGCGCGAGGTGACGGGCCCGATCCGGCCCTCGCCGATGCGCCGGCCATCGACGGTGCCTACCCAGGCGAGCTCGCCCATCGTGCCGGTGGTGAAGCACTCGTCGGCGTTGTAGACGTGGGTCATGGAGATGTCGCGCTCGGTCCAGGGGATGCCGTTGGCTTCGCAGAGATCGAGCACGCATTGGCGCGTGATGCCCTCGGGGCAGGCGATGGGTCGGCTCGTCTCGACGACGCCGCCGTTGACGAGGAAGACGTTGGTCGCGTTCGTCTCGGCGAGGAAGCCGCGTTGGTCGAGCATGATCGCGTCGTCGGCGTGCGCGTAGTTGGCCTCGATCTTGGCGAGGATCGACTGGATGAGGTTGTTGTGGTGGATGTTGGGATCGAGGCAGTCGGGCGGGAAGCGCCTCATCGAACTCGTGACGAGCGAGAGGCCCTTGCTGCCGACGGCGTCGTCGTAGACGGGCGCCTTGTGCTCGGCGAGCACGATCAGCGTCGGGCCCGACTGGTTCAGGCGTGGGTCCATGCCGCTGGTGATCTTGACGCCCCGCGTCAGCGTCAGGCGGATGTGGACGTTGTCGGTCATGCCGTTGGCTTCGAGGGTCTTTTTGATCTCGGCGACGAGTTCGCTGCGCTTTGGGATCGAGGAGAAGTCGAGGGCCTTGGCGCTCCGGCGGAGGCGTTCGAGGTGCTCGTCGAGCCTGAAGATCCGGCCCTTGTAGAGCCGCAGGCCCTCCCAGACGGCGTCGCCGCCCTGCACGGCGGAGTCGAACGGGCTCACGCCCGCGTCCCGGCGGTGGAAGAGCTTGCCGTTGATGTTGACGATGAGATCGCTGTTTTTCTCGTTGAACGTCTGGAGCATGGGCAGAGGGTACAGCGCCCGCTGGGGGATGTCTTCAGATCCGTGTGGCGTTGATCGTTCGGCCCGCCCAGGGGACGTGCAGTTTGACCGGAACGCCCCCTTCCATGTCGAACCGCATCCGAACATGCCGGGCGCCCGCGGGTGAGAAGCTGGAATCGCCGAGCGGGATCAGGTTGCGTGAGTTGTGCCCGGGCCTTTTGAGCGAGAGACACGATACCCGCTCGAACCAGCCCACCTCGAAACGATCGGTCTCACCCGGGCCCCAGGCGTAGCTCCCGAAGTAGGGCTCGGCCTCGGCTTTCTCGATCGCAAAGGGATTGGTGTCCACTGCCCCGCGATCGGTCAGGAATTGCAGCACGCGGTCCGCCTTGCCGGCGCGGGCGTGGCGCAGGAGCGAGATCGAGTGCGGTCCCTCGACGGCTTCGAGGTTCGGGACGTTCTCGAGCAGATCGCGGATCGCATCGACCCGGTCGAGGGTGGCGAGCGTGAAGACCGTGGGCCTTGCGCCGTGGGCGATGAGCAGCTCGATGATGTCGAGCCGACCCGTGTGCGAGCAGGCCCCGATCGCGGTCTCCCAGTCGCCAAAGCCCCAGTCCCAAGCAGCCCGCGCGAGCCCTGCGTCCTCGGCGAGCATGTCGCGGACCCTGTCGATCTGTGCATGGCACGCGCCGACGAAGGCCGAGGCACGGTCGCCGGGTGTCGTGGGGTAACTGTCTTCCGATGCGTCGGCGATTGCTTTGTCTGAGGGCTGCGCATGTGCGATGCCCGCGAGGGCGGCGGGTGTTGCAGCCATGAAGAGCCGACGGGAGAGCTGCGCCATCGAATGTCCTCCAATCCCGGCGCTACCGGTGCATAAACACTCGGTTGCGTCAGGCCCCGATGCGATGGGCGGCGAGCGTGTCGTAGAGCCCGAGGCACGTCTCGATCACGCCAGTCAATCTCGCCGGCACAGGTTCGTTCTTGGGTGTGTACGGCGCAAATCCAGTGGAGCGGTAGACGCTCTCGTACCAGTGCGGGGCCCACACGCCGTCCTCGGGGCGGGGGCCCGGGGGCCAGGCGAGCATCGACTCGTGGAAGGAAACGCCGAATCGTTCACAGAGGTGCGTGAGCGCGCGACGCGGATCGGTCAGCACCTCGCGCGAGTCGATGACGGTGGGTGTGGTTCCCGTTTCGCTCCGGATCCACTCGAAGAGCTCGACCTGCTGGGGCAGGCCAAGATCCTCAGGCCTTGGCTCGGGGATGACCTTGATGAAACTCGTGATCATCGCCGCGGGCTCGCGGATGAGGAAGCAGTTGGTGAGCCCGAGCACCCACGCGCGGTCGATGTCCGGCGTCAGGTGGTGGGACATGTGCTTCTGGTACCAGATCGGTTTGCCGCCCGGCACGGGCCCGGTCAGCGCGTCGGCGACCACGCGCCAGTCCGTGGGCTGCGCATCGAGAACATCCTGCCACCCCGGGTGGGAATTTCGGATCGAGAGCGGGGCGGTGCTCAGGTAGTGCGCATAGAGCGGCTCGTCGGTCGCCGCGCAGTCCGGACGGTTGCCCCAGGAGCGCATCAGGGCGGTCGAGATGTTCCGGGGGCCAGACCACATGGCGATCCGGACGGGCTTGGGTGATTCTGCTGGCGTCATGCGGCACAGACTACCGGGGCTTTACGGCTCCGGTCCACATCGCGTACCGTGCCCGCGATGATTGACCGCTCGCTCAACTATGGCAGGGACGCGATCGCAAAGTTCCTCGCCGAGACTTCACCCAAGAGTGTCGTGGTTGATCTGGGTGCTGGGCCCGGGGCGGATCTGCTCCGCACACGGGAAACGGCGCCGGATGCGAGACTTGTGGCGATCGAAAGCGACCCGAGCTTGATCGATCTTTTAGGCAAGCGAGGTGTCGAGGCGCACGCGCTCGACATCGAACGGGACCCGTTGCCGCTGGTCGATGGCGAGGCGGATGCGATCATTGCCAACCAGATCCTTGAGCACACGAAAGACATCTTCTGGGTCATGCACGAGGCAACGCGTGTGTTGCGCGAGGGCGGGACGCTCATTGTTGGCGTACCCAATCTGGCCTCGCTGCACAACCGTGTGCTTCTCGCGGCCGGGCGTCAGCCCTCCGTCATCAAAACGGACAGCGCCCATGTCCGAGGCTTCACCAAACGCGACCTCATCGGTTTCTTCGATTCCTGTTTCCCGGGGGGATACCGGCTCGAAGGTCTGCGCGGCGCGAACTTCTACCCGCTTCCCTCACCAATAGCCAAGCCGATGGCGAAGCTCTTTCCGACGCTGGCATGGGGGCTCATGCTGCGATTCGTGAAGACTCGCGCCTACAAGGGGGGCTTTCTGCACAGGCTCGATCGGGCGGGCTTTGAGACGAATTTCTATCGCGGCTCGGGGAACAAACGCCCACGAGGACGCGATGCGCTTGTGTGAACGGTAGAAACCGATTACAACTCGCACCATGACTACCGCCCTGATCACGTTCGTAGCATTTGTGATGTCGATCGTTCCTCACCAAGCACCCCAGCCCGAAACGACATCAGCGGGAGAGGTCCGCGTGGATCATCGAACCCTGGAACTCGATGGGAAGACGTACGCCTGGTCGATCATGATCCCGCCCGGGTTCGAGGAGGGCGGGGCCGCGATCCTTTTCCTCCATGGCGCAGGCGAGTGCGGCACCGACGGCGAGAAGAACCTGGCGGTCGGCCTGCCCAGGCACGTCCGCGAGCACCCCGAGCGGTGGCCCTTCGTCGTGATCGTGCCACAGAAGCCCACGCGCGAGAGCGAGTGGGAGGACCACGAAGCCGCGCTGCTGGCGATGCTCGATGAAGCTGCCGACGACGGGCTCTACGAACCCGCGCAGCTGGCGATCACAGGCCTGAGCCAGGGCGGCCACGGCACGATCACGATCGCCTCCATGCACCCCGAGCGGTTCCAGGCCGCGGCTCCGGTCTGCGGCTATGTCGAACGCCGGATGTCCACGGGCGGTGAGCGCCTGAAGGAAATCCCCGCAACACCCGAGGACGAAGCGGTCATCGACGCGGCGACCAAGCTCGCCAAGATGCCCGTCTGGATCTTCCACGGCTCGCTCGACGACGTCGTCCCGCCCGAGGAGTCCCGCTCGCTCGCCGAGGCGCTCAAGAAACTCAAAGGGCCGGTGCAGTTCACCGAGGTCGAGGACGCGAACCACAACTCATGGGACGCGGCGTACTCGAACCCGGAACTGGCGCGGTGGTTTGTGGAGCAGACGAAGGAGTGAAAAGAGTTCCCTCGCTTGCGCGAGGGGCTCGTGCTTACTGGAACCTCGCCCGCACGCTCGTCGCGCCCTTGGTTTTGATTTCTTCCCCGATCGCCTGCGCGAACTCGTCCGCGGGCATCGCGCCCAGGTCCTTATCCTCGCCGAAGGCGCGGACGGAGACGGTGCTGTTCTCCTCGTCGCGGGGGCCGACGACGAGGAGGTAGGGGACTTTCCACGCCGAGCCGTCCTTGATCTTGGCCTGGACGCGCTCGTTGGATTCGTCCACGCTGCTGCGGACGCCGGCCTCCGTGAGCTGGGCGCTGACCTTCTGGGCGTAGGCGAGCGACTTCTCGCTGATGGGCAGGACGCGGACCTGCTCGGGGGCGAGCCAGGTGGGGAAGGCGCCGGCGAAGTGCTCGATGAGCACGCCCACGAAGCGTTCCATCGAGCCGAAGGGGGCGCGGTGGATCATGACGGGGCGGTGGCGGGTGTTGTCGCTGCCGACGTACTCGAGGTCGAAGCGCTCGGGCAGGTTGTAGTCGATCTGGACGGTGCCGAGCTGCCACTCGCGCCCGATGACGTCCTTGACGATGAAGTCGATCTTGGGCCCGTAGAACGCGGCCTCGCCCGGCTCCTCGCTGACCTTGGCGCCCAGGCTCGCGGCTGCGGCGCGGCACGCGGCCTCGGCCTTGTCCCAGACCTCGGGCTTGCCAACGTACTTGGCGCTATCGGGGTCGCGCAGGCCCAC
>JBGSIX010000281.1:0-3404 GCA_041742315.1 Phycisphaerales bacterium
TGGTCGCGATCATCGCCACCATCGCCGCGGCCTGTGCGCCGGTTCTGGGCAAGTCCGCGAGCCGGCGCAGGATGTGTGCGATCGGCTTCGAAGCCGCCACCGCGTGCCCGGTCACGAGGATCAGGCACATCTGCATCGCAAACGGCAGGAACTTCCACACACCCGCCTTCGGGTCCGACCACGCGGCGACGAGATCACCCGCGGTGGAGTCCGTGCGCCAGAGCGCGAGCAGGAACGTCACGAGCGTGAGCAGGACCGCGATGACGAAGGGATCCGGCGCGGTGACGCGGAAAAACGCCGAGATGCGATCGCCGAGTCTGGCCAGCATGATCGGCACTATACAGGCGTTTCATGCTGCGCTCATCTTGGCCGCGAAGATAGGGATAGAGGCCGTGCGGCCTCAGAAACGGGGGCCCGGGAAGGCCTGCCCGTGAGCGAGCAGGCCACGAAAGGAGGCTGTCATGGACACCCTCGAAACCCTTCACGAGACCATAGAGAAGTTCGAACACGCCGACCCGAACCACCCGCCGCAGCAGGGCTTCGGCACGCCCTTGGTCATGGGGATCGTCGCGTACTCGGTGATCCTGACCATTGTGGTGGCCGCCTACCTCATCCTGTCCGCGTTCTGACCTTGGTGTGGCGGGGCGTGCTACAACTTGGGCATGGAACGCCTCGCCTCGCTCTCGATCGACGACTTTCTGACACGGCTCGGCTCCAAGGAGCCGGTGCCCGGCGGCGGGGCTGCAGCGGGCGTGACCGGTGCGATCGGGGCGGCTCTGGCGCTCATGGTCGTCAGCTACTCGATCGGGCGCAAGAACCTGGCGGAACATCAGGACGCGCTCGGCGAGATCAAGGCCGCGCTCGAAGATCTCCGGGGCCGATTGGCGCACCTCGCCGACGAGGACGCGAAGGCGTACGCGGAGCTCTCGGCGCTCTGGGGATTGCCAAAGGACGATCGGAAGCGCACCGAGTGCTGGAACCTGGCGCTCGACCGCGCGATCGCGGTGCCCACGGGCATCATGGACGCGGGGGCGAAGCTGCTTGAGTTGTGCGCGTATCTCGCGCCGATCTGCAATAGGAATCTCTTGAGCGATCTGGCGGGGGCTTCGGCGCTGGCCGAGGCGTGTGTGCGGGCGGCGGGCCAGAACGTGCGCGTGAACGCGGCGATGCTGGACGACAATGACGCCTGCGAGCGCCTGATGGCGGACCTTGCGCATCGCCGAGCGAGCGCGGGCGAGAAGCGCGCCGAGATCGAAAGGGCCTGCGGCTCATGAGCGGCAAAGCCAATCAGGACTGGTTCGAACGCCAAGGCCCACGCGCCGGGTCCCGCGACGCCGAGGCGGGTGACCAAGGCCTCCGGTTCAACTGCACGCTCTGCGGCCACTGCTGCACGGGGGCCGAGGGGTATGTCAACTTCACGCAGGACGAGGCGCAGGCGATCGCCGACAGGCTCGGCGTGACGCTCGACGACTTCATGGACCGCTACACGCACCACACCCCCGCGGGGCAGTCGTTCATCGAGAGGGACTCCGAGTTCGGGAAGGACTGCGTGTTCCTCGATCGCAAAACGGTTCCCGGGAAGGCGGTTTGCGGCATCTACGAGCTCCGCCCGATGCAGTGCAAAACGTGGCCCTTCTGGCCCCAGGTGGTCGGCACCGAGCACGCCTGGCGCAAGGCTGCGGTGGGCTGCCCGGGGATCGACCGGGGCTCCAAGGTGATCCGGCCCGAAGAGATCCGCATCCAGCGCGCCCGGACGCCGATGTGAGGTCTGCGTGATGGACGATCGCGCCCTGTGCGAACACTGGCTCACAAATGCGCGGAACGCCGAGATCCGGCGCGCGGTCGCGGAGATCCAGCGCGAGATCGAGAGCCGAATCAATGATCGCACGCCCGTCTGCACGGCCTCGGGTCGCTGCTGCAACTTCGAACGCTACGGGCATCGGCTCTATGTCACGGGCCTCGAAGCCGCGATGACGCTCGATGCGATTCCCGTTCAGCGCGCGCTCAAAGCGGGCGATGTCACCCGCGCCCGCATCGAAGGCACGTGCCCGTTTGTGGTCGATGGCCTCTGCGGCGTGCACCCCGTTCGGCCTATCGGGTGCCGGGTGTACTTCTGCGATTCGAGCGCCCAGCTCTGGGTGAACGAGCTGGCGGAGTTCGCGGCGGACGCGATGAAACGTGTGCACGAGGATTTCGGGATCGAGTACCGGTACACCGAGTGGCGCGCGATGCTGGAGCTGTTTCAGACATCGGGCGTGGCGGCGGTGCCGAGCGAGCCGGTGGTGTTCGAGCCGAGCGATCCGTTTGTGCGGCTCACCTCAGGCCGAGCTTGAGCAGGACGAGGCGTTTGAGCGCCTTGCCGTCGGGCTTGACGGCGCTCTCGAGCTTGGGCGCCCGCGTGAAGAGACCCGCGAGGAGGCCTCGGATGGTCGCCAGGTGCTTGGCGGGCGAGAGTCCCGCGAGTTTGTGCGCCCAGATCCAGCCCATGAGGATCGCGACGAATCCCGAGCCGCGCCTGCCGTGGCGGCGGGCAAGCCAGACCCAGTTGCGAGTCGAGCGGAAGAGCCATTTTGCGGTTTTCGTGCGCGCGATCGGTGAGTCGTGCCAGACCTTGCAGTCGGGCGTGAAGAGCACCTCGTACCCCGCGCCCAGGAGTTTGAGCGCGAGGTCCGTGTCGTTGCGGTAGAGGAAGTAGCCCGCCTCGTAGCCCCCGACCGCGTCCCAGGCGGTGCGCCGGATGATGTTGCCCGGTCCCATGTCGGGCCAGCGGGGGGTTCGGCTCGCCAGGCGCGCAAAGGGCCACTCGTATTCGTTCGTGCGCGGGTGCTGGCGGTGGAGCGTGACCGCGGCGGCGCTGGGCCTTCGCGCGAGCAGATCGAGCGCGCCCGCGAGCGAGCCGGTGTCGGGCCAGGCGTCGTCGTCCAAGATGAGCACCGCCTCGCCCGAGGACGCGGCAACGCCCCGGTTGAAGCCCTCGACGCCCAGATTCGAACCCGTGGGGATGACCTTGACGCGCGGGAACTCACGCTGGACGGTGGCGGGCGTGCCGTCGGTCGAGGCGTTGTCCACGACGACGATCTCGCAGTCCTTGCCCACGTCGTCGGCTTCGAGCATGCGGAGCGTGTGGGAGAGTTTCTCAATGCGGTCGCGCGTCAGGATGATGACCGAGAGCGAGGGGCGCGCCCCGGGCACGATGGGCGAGATCGGTTCGGCTGGCGGCGCGTCGGGCGGGAAGAACGTGAGCATGAAGACCGGCCGGATGCTCGAAGCGAGCAGGCCCAGGAGAGCCGCCAGGCGATCGAGCGAACGCAGTCGGTGGATGCGGAAGCCCGTGGGCGTGGCCACGAGCAGGATGCGTCCGGCGGCCCAGGCGTGCGGGTGCGCGCGGGCGTGGACGACCGCGA
>JBGSIX010000282.1:0-18981 GCA_041742315.1 Phycisphaerales bacterium
CCGCCGACCGCGTGCTCGCGACGCAGTTCGGGCACCACGCGATGCAGCTCCTGCGATCCGGCGCCCGCAACCGCCTCGTCGTCATGCAGGGCCGGCAGCTCACCGACGTGGACATCACCTCCGCCGCCGATAAACAGAGGCTCGTCCCCCCGGATCACGAGCTGATCAGGGCGGCAAGGGCCGTCTACACAAGCTTTGGGGACTGATTCCCAAGAAACTGGTTCCCGAGGCATCGGGCTACCCTATCAGCCGACGCACCCGAGGAGTTGACGCATGTCCGAGGACACCAAGCCGAGCGATCAGACCGCCGACATACAGGACCAGGCGCCCAAACCCGCGTCCTCGCTCCCGCCCCGCGCCGACCCCAACCAGAAGCCCGAGCCCAAGAAACGCAAGAAGAAACAAAAGAAGAAGTACGACTCCTTCACGGGCTACCTCTGGGGCGAGTGGGTCCGCCCGCTGGGCACCATCTTCATCATCATGGGCATCTTCCGCCTGACCGCCTTCGACTGGTTCGACGTGCCCAGCGGCTCCATGGAACCCACCATCATGACGGGCGACCGCATCGTCGTGAAAAAATACAGCTTCGGCATCCGCGTCCCATTTACCAAGGACACCTGGATCGCCCAGTGGGGCGAGCCCGTCCGGGGCGAGCTCGTCGTCTGCTACTCGCCCGATCAGGGCGACGAGGTGCGCCTCGTCAAGCGCGTCGTCGCCGTCCCGGGTGACACCATTGAGATGAAGAACGGCCGCCTCTGGATCAACGACGAGGAACCCGTGTACGAAGAGGTCGATCCGTCGAACTTCCCCGCGATGGACCCCGTCGCGCGCACGGAGATGGACTTCTACACCGAGACCATCGATGGCTACGGGCACTACGTCATGTTCGAGAAATCCGGCGCCCAGAGCATCCGCAACTTCCCCAAGCAGACCGTGCCCGAGAACCAGTACGTTATCATCGGCGACAACCGCGACAACTCCAAGGACAGTCGCGCCTGGAACATGACCCAGTCCCAGTGGGGCACCCGCGTCGATTTCATGGACGGCGACCGCATCCAGGGCCGGGCCTTCGCCGTCGCCTTCAGCCTCGACGGCTGGTCGCCGCGCTGGGGCCGAACATTCAAGGGCATCCACTGACTTTCTGCTCCTTCTCCCATCTGGGGAGAAGGTGTCTGTGCAGCAGACGGATGAGGGGCTTTCCCACTTCGCGGAGGCATCCTGCCTCCGTCTCATTTCTCTTGGAAAACCCCTCACCCCGACCCTCTCCCCAAGTGGGAGAGGGAGGAATGCTCAATTCATCTTGATTAGAACGGCGCATCCTCGTCGCCCTCGAACTCGTCGGCGTCGAAATCCGTCGGCCCGCCGCCGTCGCGGTGGTCCGTGGGCGGGCCCGTCTTGGCGCGACCGCCGAAGGAGCTGAATCCCGCCGGCTGCGGGTTCGTCAGCGGCTTGGGCTCGAGGTCCCCGATCGGGGGCGGCGTGTAGTCCACCGGGCCCGAGGGGATCTGCACGAAGCTTCGCGAGCCGTAGCCCCCCCCGTCGTCGTAGTACTTCCCGTCCGGGTTCTTGAAGCGGGTCGTGCTCCGGTCCCACTTGAGCTCGACGGTGCCCGTCGGCCCGTTGCGCTGCTTGGCGATGATGAGCTCGGCCAGGTCCTTCTTGTCCTCGTTCTCCGCCTCCCAGTCGGCGTCCCCGATGTGGTAGTACGCCTCGCGATGGAGCAGGAGCACCACGTCCGCGTCCTGCTCGATCGAGCCCGACTCGCGCAGGTCGCTGAGCCTGGGGGTGTTGCCCTCGCGCTGCGTCGCGCCGCGGTTGAGCTGCGCCAGACACACCACGGGCAGGTCGAGCTCACGCGCCAGCGACTTGATCCCCCGCGAGATCTCGGACACCTCCACCTGCCGGCTCTCACGGGCGGCGGTGGGCGAACTCAGCAGCTGGAGATAGTCGATCACGATGCACCGCACGTCGTGCCGGCGCACGAGACGCCTGGCGCGGGCGCGAAGCCCGAGCACCGTCAGGTTGGGGGTGTCGTCGATAAAGATCGGCGCCTCACCAAGCTCGCCCGCGGCCCGGATGAGCTTCTGGAAGTCCGACTCGTTGAACGCACCAGTCCGCATCTTGTGGCTGTCCACGCCCGACTTGGCCGACAGCAACCGGCTCGTCACCGCTTCCTTCGACATTTCCAGGCTGAAGAACGCGACGCCGACTTTCTCGTGCTTGGACTTGCTGCCCGCGGTCTTGCCTCCGAAAGCGATCTGTTCCGCGATATTGAGCGCCAGCGCGGTCTTGCCCATCGAGGGCCTTGCCGCGATGATGACCATCTCGCCCGCGTGCAGGCCGCTGAGCTTCTCGTCGAGCCCGGTGTAGCCCGTCGGGATGCCGCTGACGCCCTTGCCTTCGATCGCCTCGAGCCGCTCGATCTCCTGCTGGAGCAGATCGCCCAGCGCCTGCGCATCGTTGGACTGCGCCTGCTCGGCGATCGCGAAGATCCGCCCCTCGGCTTTGTCCACGACCTCGTTCACGCTCGCGGCGTCCTCGGTCGGGTGGTACGCGTCGTACAGGATCTGCCCCGCCGCCTCGATCAGCCGGCGCAGGCGGTGCTTGTCGGCGACCATCTTGGCGTAGTACGGCGCGCTCGTCGCCGCCGGCACCGCCTCGGCGAGCCGGACCAGGTACTCCTCGCCCCCGATGTCCTTGAGCACCTGCGCATCGCGTAGGCGATCGACGAGCATCACGAGATCGCCCGACTGGTGCTGCTCGTAGAGCCCGATGATCTCCTTGAAGATCGCGCTGTGGGCCGCGGAGTAGAACATCTCCTCGGTCGAAACGTGGGGCAGGACGTCGGCGATCACCGCCGGGTCGAGGATCATCGACCCGAGCAGGCTCATCTCCGACTCGAGCGAGTGCGGAGGCAGGCGGTCGAAGAGCTTCTCCACGCTCATCAGGACCTTCTGGTCCCTGCCGCCCCGTCTGGATCGTCCCTGATCGCTCACTGAGTGCTTTCCTCGCTTCAACGAGCCGCGCCCGTGAGGAAGCGGTCTCTACGCCTATGGGAGGCGAGAGTATCCGAGTTCACTTCCGAAGTCAGTGAGGGGGAAAACAAAGATAAACAATGGTGGATTGCGTTCGCACATCTTGTCGACTGATGCGATTTATCAAGGTCGATTTTGGCTGTCCCAGTGCAGTTGTGTGGTTCGAGTAAGGTTCGCAAATGACACACAATCATTTTCCCTATTCGGGCGTACCCTTGCCCATGACTCAGATCGATCTCTTCGACGACCCCTTCAGCTCGGGCGGCACCCTCCCCGAGACCCTCCCCGAGCACCCCTGGGGCGTCTTCAAGGACTGGTGGGACGACGCCCACACGGGCAACGAGGGCAAACAGATCGAATCCCACCCGAACGCCATGGCGCTGGCCACGCTCGGCGAGTCGGGCATGCCCAGCACCCGGATCGTCTACTGCAAAGGGATGGACCTGGACGCGGGCTGGATCCGGTTTTACACGAACTACCAGGGCCGCAAGGCGCGTCAGCTCGCCGCGAACCCGAAGGCCGCCGCGGGTTTCCACTGGAACATCCTGCACCGCCAGGCGTGCATCGAGGGCCTCGTGGTCAAGAGCCCGTCCGCCGAGAGCGACGCGTACTTCGCCTCGCGCGAGCTGATCAGCAGGCTCGGCGCGTGGGCGAGTCACCAGTCCGAGCCCGTCACCTCGCGCGAGGACCTGCTCAGCCAGTACGCCGATGTGATGGAACGCTTCGGCGTCGATATCGAAACGATCATGAACGATCCGAGCGGGAAGAACGTGGCCATCCCTCGCCCGCCGCACTGGGGCGGCTACCGCCTCTGGGCGTCGCGCGTCGAGCTCTGGATTGGGGGCAAAGGCCGATTCCACGACCGGGCCGTCTGGGAGCGCACGCTTTCGGCGCAAGGCGAGGGCTTCGCGGCGAGCCCCTGGCAATCGACGCGCCTGCAACCATGATGGACGCGGGCCAGCCCAGCCCGGTGGTCGAGTTGCCCCAGGCGCGCCGGAGCCTGGATCTCCTGCGCTTTGCGCCGGGGAGCGACGACGTGCTGCTGGCGGTGCAGTCCAAGCGTCAGCTGAGCGTCTGGGATCTGCACAGGCCCGAGGTGCCCCTGCACGAGGTCGAGTCCGGGTCGAAGGTCGTGGGCTGCAAGTTCTGGCCCGACGAGGGGGGCGTCCTGATCTGGACCGAACGCGGCGCGCAGGTGCTGGACCTGGCGCAAGAAGAGATCGTCGCGCACGTCCCGCGCGACGCCGAGCGCCGGCGCACTCAGAACGTCGCGGCCCGGGTGCTCCATTCCATCGGGACGGGCCTGAGCTTCGTGCCCATGGCCGCCGGCGGCGTGTGGGCGTTCCTGCCCCTGCTTGCATCGAGCGCCTCGGCGCAGGCGCACCACTTCGCCAGCGCCGACGTCTCCGCCGATGCGCGCCGGCTCGCGGTCATCGCGCACAACCACCGCGTCTACGCCTACGACCTGCACACGGGCGAGCGGATCGCCGAGTGGAAGATCGCGATGAGCGAGCGGTCCAGGCTCGTCTGGCTCCCCCAAGAGCGGATCGCCGTGGGCATCAACTCCAAGCTCATGATCCTGGATCCCTCGGGAAAAAAGCCGATCTTCAAGAAATCGGCACACCTGAGCGGCGTTCGGGGCGTCATCCGCATGCCCGGCGGGAATCTTGCGACGATCGGCGAGAACCAGAACCTGCGACTCTGGACCGAGGAGTGCGAGCCGATGAGCAAGGTCATCAAGCTGCGCAAGCAGGTGGAAGAAGCCTTCCCGATCGACGCGACGCGCCTCCTCGCCCGCGCGACGAACCGAAGGCTCTACCAGATCGACACCGATGCCAAGCCCGCGATGACCGAAATCGGTTCGCTGGGCGTCAAATTCACGGCACTGGCGGTGAGCGACGACGGCTCGCACACGGCGCTCGCCGGCACCGACCGGATCGTCCGCGTGTACGAGACCCGGGCCCTGCTCGATCAGGACGCGGGCGCGTAGACGCGCCGGCCCCGCAGGTGCCTGCGTGTGCCAAAGAGAATCCCAAAGACGCTCATGGGCTTGACGCCCTGGGCCTTCCGCCACGCGCCGAGTTCGCACGCCAGGCGCCACTGCCGGCGGAGGATGCGCCAGGCGAACCAGACGGAGAGGTTCGGGTCGTAGATGTTGATGGTCTCGCTCGTGACGCCGTTGAGCTCGATCACCGCGAGCCCCCGGCCCGCCTTGAGTTCGTCCTCGTCGGCGTAGCGCACGTCGAAGCGCCCAAAGTCGAGCCCGCCCCCGTTTGGGCCGAGAAACGCCGAGGAAACCCGGTCGATCGCGGCCTCGAGCTCGGGAGTATGCAGGTCCGGCGCGTCGTGGAAGATCGCCCCTTGCTTGTGGTTGCCCGCGGGCGAGAGCGCGAGCTGTGCGCCCGCCTCGGGCACTTCGCCCAGCCGGTCGGCGAAGCGTTTGCGGAAGACGTCGCGCTGGAGGCGGTAGCGATGGTGCGCGTCGATGAGTGCGCCGATCGAACTTTCGCCGTCGCATTCGAGGACGGGGAATTCCTTCCGGCAGATCGAGAAGATGGTCCCGGTGCGATCCGAATCGGCGTGCATGCTCCGCACCCAGAAGACGCCCAGCTCGTAGGGACCCGGGTGGAACCTCTGGAGGAGCACATCCGCGTGCGTGCGCTCGAAGTAGGCGCTCACGTCGGCATCGTTTCGGCAGATCTTGAGCCCGCGGCCGTTCTCGCCCTGGTTGGGCTTGAGCACGACCGGGTAGCCCCCGAGCCTGGGCTCGCGCTCGATGAGCGAGCGGGCGCGATGAGCGCGATGGGCTGGCGAGCCGTCGGCGCGGACGATGTCGCCGAAGAGCACGATGTCGTCGCCCGCGTGGAGGAGGCCGGTGAGAACGTCGATTTTGCTCTCGCCCGCGAACCCGCCGCCCTGATCGATGCCCGGGTTGCAGCAGGTGAACACGAGCGGGTGTCGGTGTTTGAGCGCTGAGGCGACGAAGATCGGGATCGCCACCCAGTGCATGGCCCACGTGGGCCACCACTCGTGGTGACGCAGGCGTTTCCACTGGATGAGGATGCCGAGCCGACCCTCGCGGGTGAAGGGGCGGACATTGAGTTCGATCGCGAGCGCCATGATCAGGACCGCGAGCGTCCAGCCGAACTCGCCCATCGCGAGCCCGAGCGGGCGGAAGGCGAGTTGCGTCAGGAAGAAGCCCGCGCCGAGCATCGCGCTCGGCCTGATGAGCGAGCCGACCCAGGCCTTCCAGTCGCGTTCGTTGTTCCGGATGACCATCCAGACGAGCATCGAGAGCGAGAGCGCGACCCACGCCAGCCCGATGTCGAGCTCCGAGGCGCCCATGAGCACGACGATCCACGCCTGCCCGACGCGTCCGAGCACGAATGCCGCGAGCGCGGAGGCGAGCACGACGCCGAGCCACGGGCCGTAGCGCACGGCGTTGAGGAATTCGATACCCACCTTCCCGAAAGGTGTGCGGCGTGGGGCCTCGTTGTCATAGAAGCGTTCGGCGGGGACGCCCGGCGTGTCGTGGCGAGCCACGAAGTCGGCGATGTATTCGGCGGTTTCTTCGGGCTCGAGGAAGGGCATGAAGTGGTCGTGCTCTGTCATCACGAGCGAGCTGGTCGTGATCAGCTCGAAGTGCCTTTCCGCGGCCCAGTCGGGTGTCAGGAAGTCGTTCCGCCCGTGCAGGATCAGTGTCGGCGTATTGATGGTGGGCATGATGGCCGTCAGCTCGCGCTGATCGGTGTCAGAGAAGTTCCAGAGAAAGGCCTGCCGTTCGTCTGAAGGCCCGAGCGCACCGAAGTGGGGCACCAGCTTGGCGCCGTAGTTGAGAACGAGTTGTCCCAATTTGTACTTGGCGTGCTCGAAGAAAAAACTTCCTGAGCCCTCGGTTTCCTGGGCGCCCACGGAGCCGAGCATGGTGATCGACGCCACGCGGTCCGGGTGGTCGTGGGCGAGGTAGAGCGCGACGGCCCCGCCGTTGGACCAGCCCACGATGTGGGCGCGATCGATGTGCATCGCGTCGAGGATGCCGAGGACCACCTCGGCGTATGTGTCGGCGCCGTAGTCGGCGCCCTCGTCGCGGTCCCGGATCTCGTCGAGGTCGGACTGGCTGACAAACCCCGGGAGATCGAACCAGATCGCGCGACGGCCGTCATCATTGAGTTCTTCAGCGAGCAGGTTCATCCCGACGGCGCCGCCGGGCGAGCCGTGCAGAAGCACGATGGGCACCTTGTTCCGCGGGCCTGTGTCGGCCACGAGGTAGGGCGAACGGAACACCTCGCCCTCGTCCGACTCGATGACCGGCTCGACTTCCACGGCGTTCAGATCGCGGAGCATCTCTTGGCCCCACTCGATCCGCGCTGGCTCCCAGGCCGCTTCGATGATCCAGGTCGATGCCAGTGCCAGCGTGTACACCACAAGGGTGACCCACGGATGCCGACGTATGAACCGTCCGATTCGCTTCACGCTTGGTCCGTCTCGCCTGTGGTGAGTTCGATCATCTTGCGGCCTCGGATGTGCTGCGTGCCCAGCTGGCCGCAAGCGGCCATCTGGTCGCGTCCTTTGGTCCTGCGTCGTTTGGTGAACACGCCTCCCGCTTTCACGCGCTGCACGAAGCGGTACACGTCCTCGTCGCTGGGCGCGGGCCAGGGGGAGTTTCGGCGTGGGTTGTAGGGGATGATGTTCACGGCGCAGTGCAGGGGCCGGACGAACTCGACCAGTTCGTCGGCGTGCTCGTCGGCGTCGTTGACCCCCGGGATCAGCACGTACTCGATCATGATCGGCACATTGCCCGAGCGGGGGAAGTCGATCAGGACTTCCTGAAGCTTGGCCATGTTCCACTTGCGGTTGATGGGCATGATCGCGTCGCGGACCGCGTCGCTCGGCGCATTGACGCTGATGGCGATCCCGAGCCTGCGCCAGCCGGTCTTGAGGCACTGCTCGCGGAGCCTGCGGAGCCCGTCGACGCGCCCCACGGTGCTGACCGTGACGCCCCGGGGCGAGATGCCCGGCCCGTTGTGGTCGGTCAGGATCTCGATCGCCTGCAGCACGTTGTCGAGGTTGTCCAGCGGCTCGCCCATGCCCATGAAGACGATGTTCTTGATCGTCTTGCCCTCGGCGGCGCAGTGGTGGAACTGCGCGGTGTGCCACTGCGCGACGATCTCGGCGGCGGTGAGGTCCCGCACGAGCCCCATCTGGGCCGTCTCGCAGAAGGTGCAGCCCATCGCGCACCCGACCTGGCTCGACACGCAGAGCGTGTGCGTGAGCTTGCCCGTGCTGCCCTGCATCGGGATGACGACCGATTCCACGGGGAGCATCCGCCCCTCGGCGTAGGCCTTCTGCTCGGCGTGGCTCGAACCCTCGGCTCGCGCGGGCACCTCGGTCAGGATCTTGACCGTTTCGCCCTCGGATCCCTTGGAGCGCTGCTCACACACGACCGGGAGCCCGGTTGCTCGGCTCCGGAAGGGTTCGGGCAGGAGCGAGGCGTCGCCTTGGCGCATCAGCCGCTTGTACGCGGCGCTGGCGGCCTCGCGATCGCGGGGCGCGTGGCAGAGCACCCACTGGGCGTGCGTCACGCCGAGCGGGTCGGGCAGGTCGGGCTGGCGGGGCTCAAGAACCACGGGCAAGGGTAGTCGGCTGCTACGATCGGCACTCGGCCTCATATCCGTGGGACGGGCTTCCAGCCCGTCTTCTCGAGTGATCGGTGAGGTGAATCAGCGAGACGGGCTGGAAGCCCGTCCCACCGGAGAGAAGAAGGAGTCTGTCGTGAGCTGGGTGACCGTCAAAGAAGCTGTTTCCATGAAGCCGGGTGAGCACATCACCCTCAAGGGCTGGGTCCGCACACGCCGCGACTCCAAGGCCGGGCTCTCCTTCATCAATCTCCACGACGGCACCTGCCAGGATCCCATCCAGGTCGTCGCCCCCGCCGACCTGCCCAACTACGAGGCCGACGTCCTCCGCCTGAGCACGGGCTGCTCCCTCGAGGTCGACGGCGAGCTCGTCGAGTCCCAGGGCAAGGGCCAGGCCGTCGAGGTCAAGGCCAACGCCATCCGCGTCGTGGGCTTCGTCGAGGACCCGGATACCTACCCCGTCAGCGCCAAACGTCACAGCTTCGAGTATTTGCGCGAGGTCGCGCACCTGCGCTCGCGCACCAACACCTTCGGCGCCATCGCCCGCGTCCGGCACGCGCTCTCGATGGCGGTCCACCGCTTCTTCGACGAGCGCGAGTTCTACTACGTCCACACGCCCATCATCACCGCCAGCGACGCCGAGGGCGCGGGGCAGATGTTCCGCGTCTCGACGCTCGATGCGATGAACCCGCCCAAGACGCCCGAGGGCGAGGTCGACTTCACCCAGGACTTCTTCGGCAAGGAATCGCACCTGACCGTGTCGGGCCAGCTCTCGGTCGAGACGTACTGCTGTGCGCTTTCCCGCGTCTACACCTTCGGCCCGACGTTCCGCGCCGAGAACAGCAACACGAGCCGGCACCTGGCCGAGTTCTGGATGATCGAGCCGGAGATCGCGTTCGCCAACCTCGCCGACGATGCGCAGCTGGCCGAGGACATGCTCAAGTACCTCTTCAAGGACCTGCTCACCCGCCGGGCCGACGACATGGCGTTCTTCGACCAGCGCATCCAGCCGGGCCTGATCGAGAACCTGTCGCACATCATCGAGTCGCCCTTCCTGCGTCTGCCCTACACCGAGGCGGTCGAGATCCTCAAGAAGTCGGGCAAGACCTTCGAGTACGCCGTCGAGTGGGGCAGCGACCTCCAGTCCGAGCACGAGCGGTTCCTGACCGAGGAGCACTTCAAAAAGCCCGTGATCCTGACGGACTACCCAAAGGGCATCAAGGCGTTCTACATGCGGCTCAACGACGACGAGAAGACGGTCGCCGCGATGGACGTGCTCGTGCCCGGCATCGGCGAGATCATCGGCGGCTCCCAGCGCGAAGAACGCCTCGATGTCCTCGACCGCCGAATCGACGAGATGAAGCTGCCCAAAGAAGAGTACTGGTGGTACCGCGACCTGCGCCGCTACGGCACCGTCCCCCACGCCGGCTTCGGCCTCGGCTTTGAACGCCTCGTCCAATTCTCGACGGGTATGGGGAACATCCGCGATGTGATCCCGTTCCCGAGAGCGCCGAAGCAGGCGGAGTTCTGAGCCAAGTCTGAGGTGATTGCGTTCAGCGCTGCCAGAGGCCGTGCTCGATGCCGCCCAGGATGTAGATCGAGATCGTGCCCTGTCCCGGGATTTCCATAGGAGGTAGCGCGATCTGGGCGCCCGCGTCCTCGGCGGACTTCGCCGCGGCGTGAATGTCCTCGACGAGCACGTACGGCCTGACAACGGGCTCCTCGTTGCTGCGGAGCGGCTTGCGGACACCGATGCGGCCGCCGTCCGACAGCGTGGCCGTGCGGGCATTGCCGAGTTCGGGCACGGGATCGCCGAATGTGACGCCGTGCACCTTGGCGAGCGTTTCGCACGTCTCGTCCATCGAGGGCGTGACGATCTCCAGGTAGTAGACGTTCATCGTGCTCTCCTCTGCGTGCTTGGTGACATGCTCAGTGGCTTTGTTGTCTTTCTGGTTCTTGACCGACTCGGGCTGGACGCTCATCGCCGCCCCGGCGACGAAGAGGGGCGCAAGGACGAGCAGGCACAGACGCTTTGGGATCGAGGTCATGATGGCGCTTTCTCCTGAGTGATCTGGATGAGGTTGCCGCACGTGTCATCGAAGACCGCGGTGATGACCGGGCCGAGATCCGTGGGCTGCTGGGTGAAACGGACGCCGAGGCCTTCGAGCCTCCGGTGCTCCGCCGCGATGTCTTGCACGGCAAAGGAGGTGCTCGGGATGCCGTCCTCGGCGAGAGCCGCGACGAAGGGCTTGACCGCCGGGTGCGCGTCGGGCTCGAGCACGAGCTCGGTGCCCGCCGGGTCCTCGGGGGAGACGACCGTGATCCAGCGGTATTCGCCGAGCGGGATGTCGTGCTTCTTGAGGAAGCCGAGCGTCTCGGTGTAGAACCGCAGCGCCCGGTCCTGATCGTCGACGAAGACGCTCGCGAGGTTGATGCGCATCGTACTTAGCTCCTGCCCTTGTGCGTGGGCCAGCGTTTGGCGATCTCGCGGAGCGGCTCGCCGTTGAACCAATGAAACTTGTACCGCCCCTCGCGGCGCACCTCGACCAGCCCGGCGGACTCCAGGATCTCAAGGTGCTGCGAGATGGCTTGCCGCGACGACCCGATGCCGTGCTTCAGTGTGAGCCTGCCGCAGAGCTCGAACAGCGACTGCCCGTTGTGGTCAACGAGTTCGTCCAGAATGGCCCGTCTGGTCGGGTCTGCGATGGCTCGGTACAGGTCGTCCATGAACCTACTTCGCCGAGCATAGGCAAGTGATTACTTGCCTGTCAAGAACTTTCTTGCGGGCGGGCAGGGTGACTTGATGTACGATCGGTGCATGGTCTGGACTGGTGCGAGGGAAGTAGATTTGATGGCATGTTCGGGCATGGGCAACATTCGGGATGTGATCCCGTTCCCCAGAGCGCCGAAGCAGGCGGAATTTTAATCATGATTGATAACATTGTCAAACAGATAAGAGCGATGCATATCAGTAAGCTTGTTATTGTCTGGCTTGCAGTGATGGCGATCTATGCGTTCTGGAAAACAATTGATATTGCTCGCGATGATTGGAATGCGACGACGAAATGGGAGGAGCGTGGGCAGCGTGGCGACTACTGGGGTGGTCACATTGCGGCGGGCGCAAGTGTTGTGGCGAATCTATTGCTGGTAATTACGTTGTTGCTGCAAAGAGAAGAGCTTCGGCTACAGCGATTTGAATTGGCTAGTAGCCGAGCTGTTGCTGAGCAGCAGTCCCAAACGATGGACATGCAGCTTCGTGTGGCTAGTGATACGGCAGAAATCAACCAGATAATTGCGCTTGGCGAACGAATGCATACCATTCTCGCGGCCAATAAATTGTACGACAAAACAGTTCGTGAAGAAGGCGGGACGCTGTATTTAGAGCAACGATGGGGCGATCTTAGAAGTGCAAGGCAATATCTAGGGGCTTACAATTTGTTGAACGAAAAAGTAGGTCGGTTGCAAATGAACGAGAATGACAAGGTCTTTTTGATGGAGTTCTTGGGGCTTGCCGAAGATCAGTACTATTACGCTGCTGTTCGTACTGTTGCTGCAAACTCATGATATCATTCTATCAGGAGCTATGATGTGATCATCACCCTGACCGCCGCCCTCGTCCTCTCCGGCTCCGTCGCCCTCGCCGAGCCCTCGCTCCGCGAGGACCTCGAATCCACCCTCTCCGGCATGGCCGCCTCGGCTCTGGCCGCGGACATGGACGGGTACCTCGAATACATCTGGCAGGGCGAGCCCACGCTCGTGCAGGAGCACTGGGCGTGGGCCAAGGACCTGGAGCGGATCGCGCCTGATGTGCTGAAGTACGAGATCCTGACCGAGCCCGTGCTGGAGGGGAACGAGGCCCACGCCGACCTCCGCATCACGTGGAACACCGAGAACTGGGCCGGCGAAGACCGCGTGATCGAGCTGCCCGTGCGGTTCGTCGAGGGCGACGGCAAGTGGTTCTTCGCCGACCGCGACTGGGAAGAGAAGGACGGCGACGGCGTCCGCATCCTCTACGTCGCGGGGCTCGAGGAGTCCGCCGACCGGGCGCTCGAGGTCTGGCCCGAGATCAAGGCCTCGGTTGAGGAGGGCTTCGCCCGCACGCTCGACCACCCGCAGGTCATCAAGATGTACACCTCGATGCCTGAGCTCCAGTTCTCGATTTTCCCGGCGTACATCGAGCCGCTGGGCGGGTGGAACGAGCCGATGGAATCGATCAAGCTCGTGGGCGAGAGCTTCTCACGCGGGCACCTGCGGAGCGTGATCAGCCACGAGTACGGGCACGCGATGATGTTCGCCGTCCCGCCGCACGACATCGCCGTCGAGCGGGCGCACGCGGTGCCGTGGTGGGTGCACGAGGGGATCGCCGAGTTTGCGAGCCAGGGCTTTACGCCCAACCGCGGACGCTCGAAGTTCGCCGTCGAGCACTGGATGGAGACGGGCGAGCTGCGCGCCTGGGAAGACCTGACCGATTTCTACACGGTCGACCCCGGGCATTACGGTCAGGTGTACGTGCAGGGTCGTCACATGATCGGCTACATCGACGAGACGTACGGCGCGGACGCCCGGCGCGAGATGATGGAATCGCTCATGGAGGGCATGACGCTCAACGAGGCGAGCGAGCACGCGCTGGGCGAGCCGTGGGACGCCGTCGATGAGGCTTGGCGGGCATCGATCGCCAAATCGCTCGAAGAGCGCCTGGCCAAGGAAGCGGAAGAGAAGGCGAAGAAGCAAGCCGAGGAGCTCAAGAAGGGGAGCTGACGGATTCCATCAGTTCGATCGGGTGCCACGGCTTGTCCGTCTTCGGCAAGCCGTGCGATCTTCGAACGAAACACGGCTTGCCCTTCGGGACAAGCCGTGGCACCCGACGATGGTCAGTCGATCTCTTTGCTGGTTGTGACCGCGGGCGTCTGCCCGACGAGCTCGACGGCGGGCTCGGCGGAGTTGCCCGGCACGGGGCCGCGCATGAAGCAGAGGAAGAACCAGACCGCCATCGCGTTGAAGAGCGTGACCGCCGCGAGCCAGCCCGCGATGTCCTTGGCCTTGGCGGGCTTGGTGTCCAGGGGCTTGTTGATGAGCTCGGCGACCCGGTACGCGGCCTCGCCCGCGCGATGGGCGAGCACACGCAATCGTCCCTGATCGCCCGTGTCCCGGCGGTGGCGATCCTTCTTGGGCTTGGCGGGCTTGGTGTGCGTGACCTTGCGGCCCTCGGGCGCGGGCGCTTCCTGGGCGGCCTCCGCTTCGAGCTCGGGCTCGGGTTCCTTGGCCTTGGGCTTCGCGGCGACGGGTTCTGGCGCTGGTTTCGGCGCTTCCGCGACCGGCTCGGGGGCGGGCTTGGGCGCGGGCTTGGCTTTGGGAGGTGTCGGCTCGCCCTTGGCGATCACCTCGTCCGCGTCGTCGAAATCGCCCTCGAGCAGATCCTCCTCGTCGATCGCCTCGATCGGATCCGGCTCGCTCATCGGCGGCGGCGCTGCGGTCTGCGTGGCCTCCGGGTCAGGAATCGGCGCGGGCTTGGGCGGCGCTGGTTCGCCCGATGTGAGCACCGCGTCGGCGTCGTCGAAATCGCCCTCGAGCATCTCGTCGGCGAGCTCGGCGAGCTCCTCGTCCACCGTGTCCACCGTGGATTTTGCCGACGTCTCCGAAGCCGACGCGGACGCGTCTTCCAGCATCTCCTCGACCTGGTCGTCGAGAGTCGGCTCGGGCTCGGGCTTGGTTTCCGGGGCCTCGGCTTTCTGGACAGGGTCCTTGGCCTGCACCGCCGACGACATCAGCGCTTCGGTCTCGAACTGCTGGTCTTCCTGGGCCGCCTGTTCGATCTCCTCGGCCAGCTTCTCGGTCGCCTCGCTCATGCTGGTCACAAGCTCATCGATCTGCTCGTCGATGTTGGGCTCGGGTTTGTTGTGCTTCTGATTGGGCATGGTCGCGTGGTTCTCGCGCCCATGATCGACCCGCCGAGGGCCTCACTCAAGGGATATTGGACGTCTTGCCCGAGAATCGGAAGCTAGCCTCACCCGGTATGCACCGGATTTCCCTGGCAAGCTCGGGTGAGCCGCTCGAAGCGGGTGTGAGCGTCCGCATCACGGGCGAGGAGGCCCGCCACGCGGTCAAGGTCAAACGCCTGGAACCGGGCGACCACCTGGAGCTCCTCTCGGGCCGGGGCCAGATCGCCAAGGCCACGGTTCTGGGGGCGGAAAAACTGGGCAAAAAGGACGGCTGGGCGATCGATCTCCGGGTCGAGACCGTCCGCCGGGCCCCGCCCGTGTGCCCGCAGATCGACGTCCGTTCGGCGGTGCCCAAGGGCCCGCGGCTCGAGGAGATGATCGAGCAGCTGAGCCAGGTCGGGGCCGCGACGTGGGGGCCGCTGATCGCCGAGCGATCGGTCGTCAACCCGCGTGAGGGCAAGCTCTCGCGGCTCGATCGGATCTGTGAAGAGTCCGCCAAGCAGTGCGGCCGGGCGTGGCTCATGCAGATCGAGCCCACACTCCACTTCAAGCAACTGCTCGACGCGCCGGGGCCCGTCGTGGTCGCCGACGCCTCGGGCGAGGCTTACAAACCGATGCGGGCGCAACGGCTCACGCTCGCCGTCGGGCCCGAGGGGGGCTGGACGGACGCGGAGCTCGAGCTTTTGCGCCGCAGCGGCGCGAAAGTCGCCCGATTCGGGTCGCACGTCATGCGCGTCGAGACCGCGGCCGTCGCGGCGTGCTCGATCATCATCGATCAGGAGCAGCGTCAGGGCCCGCCGCCGGGTATACCGGGGCAGGAGGACACACCATGAGAAAGCTCGCTGCCGTCGCACTCGCCTCGCTCGTCGGATTGACCGCCGGTGCTCAGGAGGAATCGCTCGACACCCGCGCCCAGCACATCGCCGAGCGCGCCATCGAGTTCCTCCGCACCCAGCAGGACGACTCCGGCGGCTGGGGCGTGCGCGAGGATGGCCCCAATTTCCCAGCGATCACGGGGCTCGTGGTGACGGGCATGCTCCTCGATCCCGCGATCGACGCGGGCGACGCCGACGTCTCCGAAGGGCTCGCGTACATCCTCACATTTCGCCAGCCCGACGGCGGGATCTACGACCGTGTGCTGGCGAGCTACAACACCTCGATCTGTCTCTCGGCGCTCGCGCTCGCACGCGATGAGATGCCCGAAGCCGAGGCGGGTGTCGAGCCAGCCGTCGCGTTCCTCAGGAAGCTGCAGTGGGGTGCCGACCAAACGATCCAGGGTGCGCTCTCCGACGAGGCCCAGCCCGTGCCCCGCACCCATCCGTTCTACGGCGGAGTCGGATATGGGAGCCACAGCAGGCCCGACAACTCCAACCTGAACTTCTGGCTCCAGGCTCTTCAGGACGCGGGCGTGCCGGGCGACGACCCAGCCGTGCAGCGAGCCTTGGTCTTTCTTGAGCGGACGCAGATGAACGGCGCGACCAACGACATGCCCTACGCCGAGGGCTCGACCCAGGGCGGGTTTATTTACTCCGTAGGCCCATCGGGCGAGGAGCAGGACATCGGCGAGTCCAAGGGCGCCACGATCGAGGAGACGCTCTCGGACGGCACGACCGCCAGCAGGCTCCGCGCATACGGCTCGATGACCTACGCGGGCTTCAAGAGCTTCGCCTACGCGGGGCTCACCAAGTCCGACCCGCGCGTGATCGCCGCCCGCGTGTGGATCGCGCAGAACTACACGCTCGATGAGAACCCGGGCGTCGGGACCGACGGGTACTACTACTACCTCATGGTCTTCGGCCGAGCCATGAACGCCTGGGGCGAAAAGGTCGTGAGCGTCCAGCACGAAGACATGATGCTCCGCCGCGACTGGGCCAAGGATCTCATCGACACGCTCGAGAGCCTCCAGCAGGCCGACGGCTCGTTCCGCGTCGTCGACGACCGCTGGATGGAGTCCGATCCCGTTCTGATCACCGCGTACAGCCTCATCGCTCTTGAGCAAACGCGCCAGCACCTCGAATCACGCTAAAGACAGGAGTTCCGTTTCATGCCCGATCATCCCGCGCCCTACGTCAAGCTCTGTGAGAAGGCCCGCGAGGCCGCCCGTCTGCACTCGGTCGGCGCGCTGATCGCGTGGGACCAGGAGACCTACATGCCCGAGGGCGGCGCCGATGCGCGAGCGTCGCAGGGCTCGCTCATCGCCCGCATGCACCACGAGCTGTGCACGTCTAAGGAACTGGGCGAACTCATCGCGGCGTGCGAAGCCGACGACGTGCTCACCTCGGGCGACACGTACGAGGCCGCCAACATCCGCGAGATGCGGAGGGACTACGACAAGAAGACCAAGGTGCCCTCGAAGCTGGTCTCGGATCTGGCCGAGGCGACGAGCCGCGCGCAGCAGGCTTGGAAGCAGGCGCGGAGCGACAACACCTACGGCACATTCCGCCCGCTCCTGGATCGGGTGCTCGAGCTGAGCCGGGAAAAGGGCAACTGCCTGGCCGGCGGCACCGGCAATGCCTACGACGGTCTCATCGACGCGTACGAGCCGGGCGTGAAGGCGAGCGAGATCGAGGCGGTGTTCACGCCGCTGCGCAAGCAGATCTCCGATCTCGTGCGCACGATCGCGGAGAACGGCAAGCCGCCGAGCACCGAGGTGCTCGAGCGCCCCGTCTCGCCCGCCAAGCAGGAGGCGTTCGGTCGATTCGTCGCCGAGGCCTGCGGCTTCAATTTCAAACGCGGACGACTCGACGTCACCACGCACCCCTTCTGCGAGGGCGTCGCCCCGGGCGATACGCGCCTGACCACGCGCTACCGCGAGGCGAGCTGGACCGATTCGTTCTACGGCATCCTGCACGAGATGGGCCACGGGCTCTACGAACAGGGCCTGCCGCTGGGCGAAGCGCACGGGCAGGGGCACGTCCCCAATCAGTTCGGTTTGCCCTGCGGCGAGGCGGTGAGTCTGGGCATCCACGAGAGCCAGAGCCGACTCTGGGAGAACGCCGTCGGGCGGAGCTTGGCGTTCTGGACGTGGGCGATGCCCCACGCGCAGAAGCACCTGGGTCAGGTGATGGGCGACCAGACACCCGAGTCGATGTCCCGCGCGGTGAACACCGCCGACCCGTCGCTCATCCGCGTCGAGGCCGACGAGGGCACGTACAACCTGCACATCATGATCCGCTTCGGACTGGAACGTGCGCTGATGTCGGGCGATCTCTCGACGGGCGATCTGCCCGGCGCGTGGAACGAGGCGTACAAGGAAGCGCTGGGCCTCGATGTCCCCAGCGACCGCGAGGGCTGCTTGCAGGACGTGCACTGGTCGTTCGGTTTGATCGGGTACTTCCCGACGTACACGCTCGGGAACCTGTACGCGGCCCAGTTCTGGGAGAAAGTCCGCGAGGAGAACCCGGACCTGGACGAGCAGATCTCAAAGGGCAACTTCGCGCCGCTGCTCAGCTGGTTCCGTTCGCGGATCCACATCCACGGCCGGCGCTACACGCCCTCGCAGCTCTGCGAACGCGCCACGGGCAAGCCCCTCTCGGCGGAGCCATTGGTGAGTCAGCTCAAAGCCAAGCTCTACCCGGTGTACGGGATCAAGCAGTAGCCAACGGGCCAGAGATCCAGATAGCAGATAGCCAAAGATCCAGATGAAATGCATCTGAATCTGGCACTCTGGCCATCTGCGATCTGGCCATCTCGCGCGAGCGCGTCAGAGCCTCGTCTCCGCCTCGAGCTCTTCACTCAAGGCGTCCGCGAGATACTCGTACTGCCCGATGGTGTTGTACACCTGCGCGCTCAGGCGGATGTAGCGTTTGCCATCGAAGGGCAGGCCCAGGTAGGCGCTTGGCACCCAGACGGGGACCTGCACGCCGTGGCTCACGACGAGGTTGTCCTGGAGCGCGTTCGAGTAGAGCGTGGGGCGTTTGGCGATCGCATCGCGCCTTTCGGGCGGCGTATCGGGCAATGGCACCACCGCCAGCGGCCCGATGAGCTCGTCCGAGGCGGGCGAGGTCATGCCCAGGCGCTCAAGCAGCACGTCCCGCCCGCGCATCACAAGGTCCCGGTTGTGCGCGATGATCTCCACCCACGAACGCTCGGCGCACTCGGGCACGAGTTCCACGGCGTCGGCGATCGCCAGACGCGCGGTCGGGTCGTCCGTGCCCATGTAGTCGAACTCAAGGTTGAACTTGCTGCGGTTCTTGGTGCCCTCCGGAGCGCGGGCAAAGTTGGAGAGCGCCAGCGGCCGAAACCCCTGCTGGTGCTCGGGGCGGACGTACAGGAACGCCGAGCCCTTGGGCGAGCAGAGCCACTTGTGGCAGTTGGACGTGATGAAGTCGGCGCCGAGCTTGGCGACGTCCATCTCGATCGCGCCAGGGC
>JBGSIX010000283.1:0-4705 GCA_041742315.1 Phycisphaerales bacterium
AATGGTGCGGTCGAGGGCATTGCGCACCCGATCTCGCAGGCGCTTCTGGTCGGCGCTCTCGACCTTCATGCGATTGCCGAAGCGGGCCGCTTTGAGCTCGACGAGCAACTTCGCCTTCTCGTTCTCGGCGACACTCTTGGCCGTGGCGTCTTGGGCCTTGTCGGCAGCGGCAATGTCGGCGTCCAGTTCGTTCAAGCGCTGCCAATAGGCGCTCGCCGCCTTTTGATCGAAAGCGGCCTCGGAGCGCGCCGACGGGATGTCCTTCATGTGCGGTCGGGCAATCGCGTAGAGCTCCGCCACCGTGAACCGCTTGTTCGGCGCGGAAACAAGAGCATGGACATATACCATCCCCACGCTCAGCTCGAAGTGCTTGTCGATAGATTCGTACCACAGGACCCACCCCTGACCCTTCTGGACAAGTTGGTGCGTGGGCGGCGGCGGTTCGACCGCGCCGGAGACGGGTGGGGCGTTCGCCGGGGCAGTGTTGGGGTTCGGGTCGTGAACCAAGCGGAGCGTACAACTTTCGGGCAGCGTGCGCTTGACGATCTGGCTCATGTGCGCCTTGCCCGCAGCTTCGACAGCCCCGACGATCTGCTCGCCGTGCCGTTTGTAGAGCTCGAAGATCCGCTTGGCCGCATCGTCAACCGGCAGGGCAATGTGGGGCAAAGCCCGCACCGCCTCGCCGTAGCGGTTGTAGAACGCCGTGATGTCCATCGCAGCCACTTGCTGGGCGGTCTCCAGGTACGACGCGAGCATGATGCGGGACTCACCCTCGTCCCGCGGGTCGGTCAAGAGCTTGTGGCGGTACCGATCTTCCGGCTCAAACTGTCCCGCGCCGGCCGCGAGGACGGCGAAACGACGGTCGATGCACTGCGAGCACACCCCGCAGTGAGGTTTGTCCTTGCGGTACTTTCGGGTGTGTGTGCAGCTGATGGAATAGTCGATCATCGCGCCGTGCCCGGCCTTGACGATGTCAGCCACGACGTCCGCCTTGGTCTTCCAGAGGAAGCGGTTCTCCACGTCGAACTGCGTGTTCGTGACAAGTGAGAAGAACTTGCGCATGCACGCCAGCACACGCGGGTGTGTCGTGCGCGTCGCACGCGACCCAACCACTTGCGGGGACATGGGGAGGTTGAGGCTCACGACGCCATTCTCGTAGAAGCGGATCGCGTTCAGGTCCGCCATGCGTGCCACCGCGACGGCAAACGAGGCGTACAGGAACGAGCGGGCGCGCTGCGTGTACTCCTTTTCCGCCCGGTGCTCCTTGCTCGCACGCACGGTGATGAAGTGCGGACGGGGTCCACTGCTCGCGCTCGAGATCATGGACGTCAACGTGTGGTGCCGCTCCCGCATCGTTCCGGCCGAGGCATGAGTGACCAGCAGTGCAGCCCGCTTGTCCCGCACGACCTCCTCGACAACACCGCCGAGCGAGTCCAAACCACCTGAAAAGAGCACCACGGACTCCGGAGGAGTCGGCTGCACGAGCTTGCCAAAGCTGAGGTATGAGTCGAGTGCTGGCGGGTTCTTGTACTGACTGAATGTGAACTCGTACTCGTCCTCCGAGAGAAAGCTGAGCAGTTCCATCAGGGCGTCGCCGACGGGAGCCGAATTCCAGAGCGAGGGGACGCGAACGGGAATCTCAAATCGCATCCGCCGCCGCCAGTTCGCGCCCATCGTTTCGACGTCGTCGGCTCCGCGTCGGTTCATCTGGTCGGCCACATAGACGAACGCGGCAATCTCGACCAAATCGACCAGCGCCGGGGCAACGTCCTGGTGGAACTGGCGACCGATGTCGTTGAGCTCGACTCGGACATTCTTGCCATGTCCGACGGTGCGGAGCTTGGCCACCCCCGCCACGGTGCCGGGGTGTGACGAGGCGGCCTCGTTGCACGCGAACAGCATCTCGGGAGGGCTCACTTGTTGCCCTCCTTGAGTTCGGCGACCATCTTCTTCATTGCTTGGTGCGCGAAGCCTTCGGCGTGCTTCCGAGTGATCCCACCCGTGTCCTTGTTCGTCCAGTTCTGCTTGGACTGCCAATCTCCCGCGAACTTCTGCACGATCACGGATGCCTGGCGGCAGTGCGTGTCCATCGCCTGATCGAACGCAGCCTTGGCCGCGAGGTTGGCGAACCGCTGGCCTTGGCCGACGTGGTTGGCACACTCCCGGCTTGCGTAGAACTGCAGCACTTTGTTGGTCAACTGCCCAAAGAACCGCTTGCCGAGGTCGCCAAAGTTTTTCTCTGTTCCCAAATCGCGGAATGCCCGCTGCACGTCCTGCGCGGTCGCGCCAAAGAGCGATGATGCCCGCTGCGTCACGATCTGGTTGGTCACCTCGATCGCGGCGCTCTGCGCCATCTCCCCCAGGTCCGTGCGGCCCTTGTTGTTGGGCATTGCCCGGTCCACGTTCTGTGAGACGGCGCTGAGAATGGCGGGGAGGCTCGGATTGTCGGGGACGTTGAACCCACGCGCGCGCAGCCCAGCGGCGAAGTCCTGCTCCCGGGCCGCCTGGGTGAGCTGCGTCAGCGACCAAAACGCCTCGACGAGGCCCGGGTGGTGCGCTGAGGCCATGAGACCCGTCTCGGCTGCGCGAATGATCGCGTCGGCGATTTGGTCAGCGCCGGCACCGGCAGCGATGAGGCCGATCACCTCTCGCCACTTGCGCGATCTCGGTAAATATCCTAACCGGGTATGTCCCATCTCGGTGGCCTCACGACCACGAGATCAGAGCACGTTGCTCCGCCTTCACTGGCAGGTCGGTGTTATTGGTATCGACCGCCGGGAGTCATGTCTTCACGCTGGGCTGCCCATACAAATAGATGCTTCCTCGGTCCTGGTCTGATAATGCCGTCTCCAGAGACTTCGCTGGACAGCCCAATCTACTTCGGCGGCGATGTGGCGCAGATCGTGCTCGGTGATCGGATCGCGGCCCGCACGAACTGGCGGCAAGTCGAGAATCGCTTCCTGAAGGTCTGGGGCAAGGTGGAGCAGGTTCATGATCTGGGTGACGCGTGCGCGGGTGACGTAGCCGACCGTGGCGAGATCGGCCTGCGTCGAGACGGTGCCGCCTCGAACAAGGCCGTCGAAGCGGATCGCCAACGCCATAAGCCTGGCGACGCGGGGAACGCGCCCCGGCAACGCCGTTGGAGGTGAGCCCGTCTGCTCAGACGCCGCTCGACCGCGCCCACCAACCACGAACCGTGCCGTCGTCGTGATCGATTGGGGTACGGCATCCGATTTATGTGGCTCACGAGGTGTGGTCATGACAGCGCCGTCTCCGGTGCGGATTCCGCTCCGGGGTGAAAGGTGATTGACACGTTCTGCGACTCGCCGTCGTACTCGACGGTGGCGATCACGACATGGAGGAACTCTGCCTGCTCGGCAAGGGTCATCGCGCTCCAAACGCCGTCGAACGCCTCGACGGCCCCGACCACCTCGTCCTCGTCGATCAGGCGGTCGGCGTCCAGATCAATCTGCCGGGCCAGGGCCGTCAGCGTTCGACGAACACGCTCGACCTCCCGGAGTGTCGCTGGCGTCTGCTCCTCGCCTGACAGTCGCTCAAGCACGCCCTGCAGCCGTGTTCGTTCCGCGACGCGAAGTTCCGCTGCCTCGCGTAACAGATCCAGCGCCCGGGCGACGACGGCACGCATCGACAGGTCATTGACGAGGACGGCCTTGACCTGCTTGATGACAAACGCCTCAAGAGCAGGTCCGGGCAGGGACGGCGCAGCGCAGTGCTTCCGCCCGCGCTTCACCGCGTTGGAGCAGACGTAGTAGCGGTAGCGGACACGCGAGCCGTCGGGCTTTTTCTTCGACGCACTGCTCGGGCACATGGCACACCCGCACCCCTTGCACCGCACCAACCCGCCGAGCAGCGAGCCGGTCGAGTTCTTGACGCTGGCCCCGCCGCGCTCCGCTGCCAACTTGAGCTGGCTCTGCACCCGCCCAAAGAGGTCGTCGTCGACGATGGCCTCGTGCTCGCCGTCGTACACCGCGCCGTGGTGCGGCACCTTGCCCGCGTACAGCGGGCTTCGGAGCAGGCGAGAAATGATCGTCTTGTCGAACGCCCGGTTGCCAACCACGCGGCCCGCGGTTGTCGTCCATGTCTTGGTGGTCCACCCGCGAGCGTTGCACTCGTCGGCGACCCGCATGATGCTGCGGACCTCCAGGTACAACTCGAAGATGCGCCGAATCCGCTCCGCCTCCGCCTTGTTGACCACCAGCCGCCGACCCGTAAAGGGCGCGGGGCAGGGCACGTAGTCGTACCCGAGGATCGGCTTGCCGAGGGCGTATTTGCCCTTTCGGCGCGCCGCCGCGATCTTGTCCCGCGTGCGCTCGGAGATGATCTCGCGTTCGAACTGCGCGAACGACAGGAGGATGTTGAGCGTCAGCCGCCCCATCGAGTGGGTCGTGTTGAACTGCTGCGTCACGCTCACGAACGACACGCCCTTGCGGTCGAAGAGCTCCATGAGCCGCGAGAAGTCCATCAGCGACCGGCTCAGGCGGTCGACCTTGTAGACCACGACGCAGTTGACCTTTCCCGTCTCGATATCGTCCATCAAGCGCTTCAGCGCCGGGCGCTCGATGTTCCCGCCAGTGAACCCGCCGTCGTCGTACTTCTCGGAGAGGCACAGCCACCCCTCGTTCTTCTGGCTGGCGATGTACGCGATCGCGCTCTCGCGTTGGGCGTCGAGGCTGTTGAACTCTTG
>JBGSIX010000284.1:0-23590 GCA_041742315.1 Phycisphaerales bacterium
GACAAAGCCGTCCGCGACGTCGCGGGCCTTCTGACCGCAACGCCCGACGCGGTCCCGGACTACCGCGGCTTCATGCCCAAGGCCGTCCGGACCGCGCCGATCCGGGGCGACTTCTCGCGCGACGTGCTCAAACCCATGATCGGTCCCTCGCCCATGCTCGCCTGGCGGACCGCGCCCAAGGGGAAGACCTCATGGTGGACGACCCGTATCGCGCCGGGCGGTTCGTCGCACGCCGAGGCGCTCGATGAACTCTTCGAGCACCTGCCTGCGGGCGAAACCGGCGGGCAGATCGTCTCGCTGGGAACCCTTCAACCCGGACCACTTGTCGGGATGGTGGAGCGGGGCGCGGGCGCGGTGAACTCGATCCAGCGCACCGCCGCAAGGATCGAAGCCGTCGATTGGTCCTCGCACCAGCGGGGTTCCCAGCTCGAAGTCCGGTTCAATGTGCGGATGGCGGGCGAGTAGGCAGCGCCAAACCCGCTTGGCATGGCAACAATCCGGGGAATGAACCACCTCCGCAACGTCGCCATCATCGCCCACGTCGACCACGGCAAAACCACCCTCGTCGATCAGCTCCTCCGCCAGTCGGGCCAGTTCCGGGACGCCGAGCTCGACAAGCTCAAGGGCGGCCAGCACGGGCTGATCATGGACTCCAACCCGCTCGAGCGGGAGCGAGGCATCACGATCCTGTCCAAGAACTGCGCGGTCAACTACCACGACAAGGAAGGCCGCGACTACCGGATCAACATCATCGACACCCCGGGTCACGCCGACTTCGGCGGTGAGGTCGAACGTGTGCTCCGGATGGCCGACGGCTGCATGCTCGTCGTCGACGCCTTCGAGGGCCCGATGCCCCAGACGCGGTTCGTGCTGGGCAAGGCGCTCAAGCTCGGGCTCCGCCCGGTCGTCATGGTCAACAAGTGCGACCGCCCCGAGGCCGACCCGCACCGCGTAATCGACGAACTGCTGAGCCTCTTCATCGAGCTCGGCGCCGACGACGAGACGCTCGACTTCCCGGTGGTCTACGGCTCGGCCCGCGACGGCTGGGCGACCGACGACATGGACAGCGCCCTCAACAAGGACGAGAAGCACACCAACCTGCGCTCGGTCTTCGAGCTGATCGTCCGCTCCGTCCCCGCCAGCAAGGGCAACCCCAAGGCCCCTCTCCAGGCGCTCATCACCACGCTCGACTACTCGGGCTACGTCGGGCGCATCGGCATCGGGCGCGTCTACGAGGGCGTTCTCCGCAAGGGCGAGCAGGTCATGCGCATGCCAAGACCGGGCCGCGACGGCAAGGCGAAGAACGAGCTCGTCAGGATCAGCCAGCTCTACCGCTTCGAGGGTCTGGGCCGGGTTGAGGTCGACGAGATCATCGCCGGCGACCTCTGCGCGATCGTGGGCCTGACCAAGGTCGACATCGGTGACACGCTCGCCGATGCGAACAACCCCGTTGCGCTCCCGCCCGTGATGGTCGACGAGCCGACGCTCACCATGGTCTTCAAGATCAACACCTCGCCCTTTGCGGGCCAGGAGGGCGAGTACGTCACGAGCCGCCAGCTCAAGGACCGCCTCGACCGCGAGCTCCAGTCCAACGTCGCCCTGCGCGTCGAGCCGGGCACGACATCCGACGAGTTCATCGTCTCGGGCCGAGGGCTCTTGCATCTTGGCATCCTGCTCGAGAACATGCGCCGCGAGGGCTTCGAGCTGGCCGTCGGCAAGCCCCGCGTGATCGAGAAGGAAGTTGACGGCGTGCGCTGCGAGCCCGTCGAGGAACTCGTCATCGACGTCCCCACCGCCCAGATGGGCGCGGTCATGGAGATCGTCGGCTCCCGCAAGGGCGAGGCCGTGCATGTCGAGCCCCGCGGCCCGTCCATGACGCACCTCGTCTACAAGATGACCAGCCGCGCGCTCATCGGCCTGCGCGGACGCGTCATGACCGCCACCCAGGGCGAGGCGATCATCCACCACACCTTCACCAGCTACGAGCCAGTCACCCCCGAACGCTTCGAGCGCCAAGCGGGTGTGATCATCGCGACCGACGGCGGGCCCGTGACGCCCTACGCCGTGAGCCTGGCGCACGACCGCGGCTTCCTGTTCGTCAAGCCGGGCGACCCGGTGTACGCGGGCCAGATCGTGGGCGAGCACAACCGCAACAACGACATCCCGCTCAACATCACCCGCCCGAAGAAGCTCGACAACATGCGCGTGGCCAACAAGGAAGCCTTCGTCACGCTCAAGGCGCCCCGCACCAAGAGCCTCGAAGAGGCGCTCGAGTACATCGAGGACGACGAGCTGGTGGAGCTGACGCCGACAAGCATCCGCATGCGCAAGATCCTGCTCGACGAGGGCGCGAGGCGCAAGGCCGAACGCCAGTCCAAGGACAAGGCCGCCTCGGCGAATGCGTGATCGCACGTCAGCTTCTTTGCCGGCCATTATCGGTAGCGCTCGGTGACTCCGGGAACGTAGTGCTCGGCCTCGTTATTCGGTAGCTGTAAGCCCCGATGCGCAGATTTTTGCGAGCGGATGCGCCTCCTCGGAATATCCGCCAATCCCGGGTGTTAACGAATTACCGCCGGTCGTTGTTCCGGCCGCATGTCAAGACGCACAAGGATTCCGAGATATGCACATGAGATCGATCACGCGCCGCGTCGCGGCTGTCGGTATGGGCGGGCTCGCCGCGACCGCCTTGGTGGGCTGTTCGATGCCCAATTCATCCAATCCGATTCTCTCGATCAACGAGGCCCGCGTAACGGGGGATACCGCATCGCTGCGGATGCAGATCGAGAACCCGAGCGATATGGACCTGCTTGTCGATTCGGCCAAGTGGTCCTTGCTCTACGGGCCGTTGCCGGTCGCCGAGGGCGAATGGAACCTTGGGGTCTCCGTCCCAAGCGGGGGGAGCTATGAGTTTGACCGCCAGGTGCGGTTCGATTCCCCGCCGCTCGACCCGGATGCGGGAGAGGTCGAGCTGACCGGGACGCTCGACGTGCAAACGGCGGGCAACAAAGGGAACACGGCGCTTCAAGGCGCCAGCTTCTCGGCGAGCAAAAAGACATCACGCTGACCCAACTCGAGCAAGGAGCCCACGATGAATCCCAAAGTTCGGAGCACGGTATTGCTCGGGTCCGCCATCCTGATTGTGGGCTCGCTGATCGCCTTCTTCGCCACGGGAATGTACCCGTACACGCGGTTCCGCGACACCGAGATCGAGCAGGCCAACGCGGAGAGCGGTCTGTCGGACCTCTTTGCGGATTCGACCGAGTCCCCCGCGGAACCCCCGAAGGTTGAGAGCGTCAATGCGATCGGCCTATTGCCCTCGGGGCCCGGGCTCGCATCGGTTTCAGTGGTGACACTCTCCGGACCTGCGCTGGTCGCGATCGCGGGCGTGCTCTGGTGGAGCCGTCGCAAGAGCAGGGCCGGGTCCGGCAGCAGCGAAGCCGCCACCACCTGATCGCACGATGCACACCGAGGCCGCTGCGGATCGCACGGCCCTGATCAAAAGGATCCTGATTTATGCTGAAACAAATCACCATGATGACTGTCGCCGCGATCGCGGCCTCCCTGGCAGCCGCACAGCCCGCCATCCAGGTCGCACAGGCGACCCCTGACGGGAAGACCCTCATCGTGCCCGAGGACCAGAAATCCAAGGGCGCCGTGTATTACGCGATCACCGACAAGGATCGGCAGATCTACTTCGAGTCCAACGCGCCGCTTGAGAACATCAAGGGCCAGAGCAACGACGCGATCGGCTACGCGGTGCTCTCGCCCGATCGGCCCGGCACGCTTGTCGCCGGCGAGTGGCATCTTCCGGTCTCATCCATGAAAACGGGCATCGAGTTGCGCGACGAGCACCTCGCCGGGAAGGATTGGCTCGACGCATCCTCGCACCCCGACATCATCGTCCAGGTCCGCGAGCTCAAGGGCGTCACGGAAACCAAGCGGTCCGCGGCGTTCACGGCCTACGCCGGCACGCTCGTGGTCGACCTGACTCTTCACGGCGTGACCCGGACGATCGAGATCCCCAAGTCGGCCATCACGCTGATGCCCGCCAGCGACGCGACGCGCAAGGTGGCCAAGGGTGATCTGATGTCGCTTCGCAGCAAGTTCACGGTCACACTGGCGGACTATGGGGTCAGCCACCCGGTGATCGGCGAGAAGGTCGCCAAGGACGTCGAGATCGATGTGTCGCTCTTCCTCTCCACCTTGCCGCCGGAAAGGCAGTAATCCAACCCACATAAGCAGGAGGCTTGACATGGCCAACGCGAAGCCGATCGTCATCGGACACTGGGTCGCCCGCGTCATCGCGGCGGGCATCCTCCTCATGGGCGCGATGCCCAAGTTCACCGGTGGCGCCGCGGCCCTGGCCGAGAAGCTCCCGGGCGGGAACGCCGCCGCGGTGGCGATCGGAGTGGCCGAGGTCATCGCCGTGGTGCTGATGTTCGTCCCGAAGACCACGCTGCTCGGGTCCGGTCTCGCGGCCGTGATCATGCTGGGCGCGATCGGGAGCCACATCGTCGGGCCCGTCGGTTTGGAAGGCGATATGGCGAGCATGTTCGGGATGGCCGTCGTCGCGTTCATAGCCTCAGCCGCGGCGAGCGGGCTTGCTTGGAAGCGCAGGCCGGGTGAAACCATCTCATCCAATGCGACAAGGGGCCTTTGATTTCAAGATGTATCCCGATTGCTCGACACGTAATGGCTGAAGTGAGCCCTCTCGATGCAACTGAACCGGTGCCGACAGGACGGGATCGACGAACTCATACACAACTGGGTCCGCAGATGACCGGAGCATTCGGCCTTACACGCACCTTCAAACCTTGAAACACAACCCAAATATCCCGATTTTCTCAAGAAAAACCCCTGATTGACCGGTGGGTTCTGGTACAGTGTTCCCTCGCGCTCGGTGTTGTTTCCCGAGCGGCCAACTGACCTTTCGGCTTGTTCATGGCGAGCCGGGAAATGGGAGCAAGATCAATGGATTCCATCAAGAGCGGTATCTTTGCAACGACAGCCCTGGCCTTCGTCGCCTCCGGCGCGCAGGCCGACGACCTGCTGTTCGTTGACCTTTCGGTTTCGAACCAGATCACCATCACCGCGACCGCCGGCCTCTCGGGGGCCACCGTCTCGGGCTCGGACACCACCGGGTTCCTGCTCGCCGACTTCTTCAGCGCAGCCGCGGTCGGAGCTTACGGTGACACCTTGGTTTCGGGTGACCTCACCAGCGCCGCCAACGGGTCCGACGGCAGCCCCGACCTCTTCACCTCGTCCGGCAACTTCGGTCTGAACATCTGGACCTACACCAACGATGCCACGTCCGACTTCACCGCCGGTCAGGTCGCTTTCAGTGGCTCGGGCACCTGGACACTGTCCGCCACCTCCTACGCAGACGCCCTCGCCGGCAACACCAGCGGCAACATCTACTTCGCCGCCGATTCCGACGACGACATCCCCAGCGCCACGCTGCTGGGCACCTGGACGACCATCCCCGCCCCGAGCAGCCTCGCGCTCCTGGGTCTGGGCGGCGTCGCCGCGATCCGTCGCCGTCGCTAAGTCAGACGTTTCAGTTTCATGTGAACTCTTCGAGGCCCACGCATCACCGTGCGTGGGCTTCTTTCTTGCCCACGTGGCACACACACACGCCGAAGGTCATGGGCTTGGCCCTGAGTTCCCCGAACCCGGCCTCGCGCAGGGCGCTCTGCATCGCCTCGCGCTTCATGAACGTCTCGACGCTCCGGGGGAGATACTTGTACGCCCCGCTCCGGTCGCGCGCGATCAGCGTCGCGGTCATCGGCATGACGTGCTTCGTATAGAGATCATTCCCGAAGCGCACGAGCGGGTTCCGGGGCTCGTCGAACTCCAGGATCACCACGCGCCCGCCGGGCCTGAGCACGCGGCAGAACTCCGCGATCGCCCGCTTCGGGTCGGCGACGTTGCGGATGCCGAAGGCGATCGAAACGACGTCGAACGATGCATCTTCAAAGGGCAGGTCCATCGCGTCGGCTTGCTGGAACGCCACGCGGCCCGATGGATCCCTGAGCTTCGTGCCCGCGATGTCGAGCATCTCCTGCGTGAAGTCCGTCCCGACGATGCGCTTGGCGCCCGTCCTGGCGAAAGCGAGGGTCAGGTCGCCCGTGCCGCAGGCGCAGTCAAGGATCTCCTCGCCCTCGCGCACACCGGCCATCCTCACCGCGGCCCGGCGCCACGCCTGATCCCGCCCGAACGAATGCAGGCGGTTGTTCAGGTCGTAGCTCCGCGCGATCGCCGCGAACATCCGGCGCACCCGCTCGGGCTTGTCCGCCCGCTCGTGGGGATTCTGGGCGAGCTGGTCGCGGCCCCAGGCTTCTGCCTTGGCTTTGGTCTGGGCCTGGGCGAGGGCCTCGGGTTGGGATGAAGAGGGATTCACAGGCCATCGTAGGTTCGGGCGCGTACCGTTGGCGGATGTCCGGAGGATCGAACATGCGACGGATCATTCTTGCTCTCATCGGCACACTCGGGATCGCACATGTTTCGGGTTGCAGCGTCAACCCGGCCACGGGCGCCCGCTCGCTCACGCTGCTCTCGTGGGACCGCGAGGTCGCCATGGGCGTCGAGGCCGCCCCGAGCATGACGAGCGAATTCGGCGGCGAGACGCCCGACGCCGAGGCCCAGGCCTACGTCGACGAGGTCGGCAAGCGCCTGCTGGGCGGCATCGAGCCGGGCGTGCCCGAGCTGCCCTGGACGTTCACGCTCCTCGATTCGGCGGTGATCAACGCCTTCGCGCTGCCCGGCGGGCAGGTCTATCTCTCGCGCGGGCTCGCCGACAAGCTCACGAGCGAGGCCGAGATGGCAGGCGTCATCGGGCACGAGATCGGGCACGTCACCGCGCGCCACGGCAACCAGCGCATCAGCAAGCAGCTCGGGCTCAACATCGGGCTCGGCGTCGCGGCGATCATCGTCGGGGCCGCCGACGAGGACAGCGACATCCGCAAGTACGGCCAGATCGGCGTCCCGGCGCTCGCCATCGGGGGCAACGTCGTGATGCTCAAGTACGGGCGTGACGAGGAACTCGAGGCCGACATGCTCGGCATGCGCTACATGGCCCGCGCCGGGTACAACCCCATCGGCCAGCGCCTGGTCATGGAACTCCTCAAGCGCGCCTCGGGCCCCTCGGGCCAGCCCGAATGGCTCAGCACCCACCCCGCCAGCGACACCCGCATCGCGCGGATCAACGAATTGCTCCGCTCCGAGTACGCCTACACACAGAACTCGCCCGACTACGTCATGAAAGAGGACGAGTACAAACGCCGCATGCTCGCCCGCCTGGCCCGCCTCGGCCCGCCCAAGCAGGGAAGCTCGCCGGTCAGCCTGCTCGACACCCCCGCGCTCTGGTGCGCCCACTGCCAGCGCGAGCTCGCATTGGCCCACTCAGACGAGTGAAAAGAACCGGGCCCAGTTGTCATACGCGATCGCGCGAACGTCATCGTCCGAGTAGCCTCGGCCGCTGAGTTCATCGAGCACTCGTGAGAGCTGCGAGGCGCGGTCGATGCCTTCGGGCAGATCGAGCGCGCCGAACCCGCCGTCGAGGTCGGAGCCGATGCCTGAGTGTTTCGCGGAGCCCGCGAGCTGGCAGACGTGGTCGATGTGGTCGACGGCCTTGTCGATCCCGGGCCGCTCGTCCTTGCCCAAGGGCCACTGCACGAAGGGCTTGAACAGGTTCAGCCCGATCACCCCCCCACGCCCGGCGATGGTCCTGATCGTGTCGTCGTCCAGGTGCCTCTGCCACGCGGGGTTGTTCTTCTCTCCAAGGAGAGATCGGCAGTTGGAGTGCGTCGCGCAGACGCGGACATCCGTGTTGTCGAGCGCGTCGTACGTCGCGCGCTGCGAGAGATGCGAAAGATCGAGCGTGATGTTCAGCCGCGCCATCTCGGCGAGCAGCTCCCGCCCGAGGTCCGAGAGCCCGACGCTCGTCGAGTTGCCCCCCGCGTACCGCGACTCGACCGCCCAGGAAAGACTGATCGCCACCACGCCCCGACCTGCCCAGAAGCTCAGATGGTGCGGCTCGATGATCGGGTCCGCGCCCTCCATCAGGATGCCGAGCTTGAGCTTTCCTCCTTCTCCCACTTGGGGAGAAGGTGGCCGCGCAGCGGACGGATGAGGGGATGCCTTTGATTCTAAATTCTGAGAAGACCCCTCTCCCCCACCCTCTCCCCGGTGGGGAGAGGGAGCGGAGTCACCGAAGAACTCGATGAGCCCCATCCGCCGCCAGAGGTGGTAGCGGTTGAGCTGATTGACGCCCTTGAAGTACGCCTCCTTCGCGTCGCCCGGCGGGTAGCAGGCGGGCTCCTCGCCGGGTTTGGGCGCCTCGGTCGCTTCGAGGAAGATCGTGCCCAGGCACGCCCGCACGCCGCCCTGGGCGAGTTCGGGGAGCGTGACGGCCGCCGGCGCCATCGGGCCGGCCGCCGGATCCAGGGGCAGGGTCATGTCCCGGCCGAGCTCGGCCAGAAACGCCAGGTCGAGGTGCGCGTCAAAGATGGGTATCGTCTGTGAAATCACGGGAGGGTACTCTCGAATCAGTCCACGGGAGCGCACTCGCGGACGGGGGGATGTCCATGACAGTATCGCAGCAGCACACCGAGGGCGGCCAAGAGTTCCGCAAACCCAAGAGCAACACTGGCAAGTACATCCTCGTCGGGTGCCTGAGCTTCCTGATCGCGGGCCTGCTGCTGGCGGGCATCGGGGGCGTCGTCGTCTGGCAGAACTTGCGCAGCTGGACCGCGAGCGCCTCGGTCGCAACCATCAGCCACGCGCTCGACGAGATCCACCTTCCCGATGAAGAGCAGGACGCCCTCCTCCAGCGCGCCCGCCTGCTCGCCGACGAGTTCGTCGCCGAGAAGATCACGTTCAAAGAATTCAAGCAGCTCGGCGAAGCGCTCCAGGACAGCGAGCTCCTGCCCATGCTCGTCGCCAAGGCCATGTACGGCGGGTACATCGAGCCCTCCGATCTGAGCGAGGAGGACAAGGCCCGAGGCCGGCTCGCGTTCGGCAGGCTCGCTCGGGGCTTTGTCGAGGGCAAGCTCGTCGATGACGATCTCGAACCCGTCGTCGCGCCGCTGGGCAAGAGCGGGCAGTACTCGGTCCAGCTCGACGGCGAATCCAAGTCCGGCTTCGAGCTCCGCACGCCGCAGCAGGTGACGAGCGAGGACCTCCTCAAGGTGATCGCCAACGCCGAGAAGCTCGCCGAGGAAAAGCAGCTCGGCCCAGAGCCGCTGGACATCGACATCGTGCAGGAACTCGACCGCATCGTCGAAGAGACGCTTGGACGCAAGATCGTGCCGCCGACGGAAACGCCCCCGAACTAAGGCCCGGGAAAGAACACGAGACCCGCGATCGCGAATGCCGTTCCAAGCCCAGCGATGATTCCAATGTCGGGCGTGAGACTCCGTTCCTTTGTGATCTCACGTTTGGCAAGTATCACTCCCCGCCTCATGATCAGATAGCCTGGCACACCGGCGGCAAGCCCGAAGACCGCCAGAGTCCACCGAGGCGATCCCAAATCGATCATGGTTTCAGCATCCGCGACGGGTGCAATCGCCCCAACTCCGATGTAGACCGCGTTCACGAGCCAGCAGAAGCCGCCGCTCAGCACGCCAACATACTTCATTCGCTTCGTAAAGAACATCCACGCCAAGCAAACTACCGCTCCGAACAGGCATCCGCCCACCGGACCCGCCCAGACCACGACTAGAGGGCTTTGATTCGGGCTTACATCTGTACGAGAAAATGTAAGCGGATGGAGCACGATTCGCGCAACCGTGCTGCCGGTAAGAGCCGCCCCAGCAACATGGCCGAGCTCATGTGTCCAGAGGGTGAAGAGCCAGGAATAGATCAGAATAGAGAGCACGAGACAACTCGAAAAGATCGAGCGTCTTGCCTTCACACCCCCACCGTCTTCAACTCATCCGCAAACACGATCTCCGCCTCGGTTTTCTCGCGCACCTCGTCCGCGGTCACGCCCTCAGCCAGCTCCGTCACCCGGAACCGCCCGATCTGCGGGTCGAACTCCATCACGCACAGCTCCGTGATGATCATGTCCACCACGCCCCGGCCCGTCAGCGGCAGGTTGCACTCCTTCAGGATCTTCGCCTCGCCCTTCTTGGAGACGTGCTCCATCATGACGACGACCTTGTCCACGCCCGCCACGAGGTCCATCGCGCCGCCCATGCCCTTGACCATCTTGCCCGGGATCATCCAGTTGGCGATGTCGCCCGATTGGGAGACCTGCATCGCGCCCAGGATGCACATGTCGATGTGCCCGCCGCGGATCATCCCGAAGCTATCCGAACTGGAGAAGAAGCTCGAGCCGGGCAGGGCCGTCACGGTCTGCTTGCCCGCGTTGATCAGGTCCGCGTCGACCCGGTCCTCGGTCGGGAAGGGCCCGATGCCCAGCAAGCCGTTCTCAGACTGCAGCCAGACCTCGATGGGCTTGCCGTCGGGACCGACGGGGATGTGGTTCGCCACGAGCGTGGGCATCCCGATGCCGAGGTTGACGAGGAAGCCGTCCCGAAGCTCGAGGGCGGCACGCTGGGCGATCTGTTCACGAGTCAGGGGCATGACCCATTCTAACCGATGCCCACGCGCCCGTTCAGCCCTGGCCCCGGCGCAGGCCCGTCGGATTGTCCTGCGGCGGCACGCCCCGGTTCCTCGGCGGCGCCGCTGGCATGCCGGGCAGGTTGTGATCGAATTTGGGCGGCGGACCGGGCTGCTTGGGCTGACCGACAGGCTTCAGATCGCCTCCATCGCCGCTCGCCTGCTGATTGCGCGGCCCCGATGTCCGCGCATCCTCGACCCACTGGAGTTGGCGGACCCTCTCGGCGACCGTGCGGATCGCGCCCTCGATCCTGGACGCGAAGTCACGCTTCTTGATCTCATTGATCGTCTCCGCGTCGGTGTGCACGAGGATGTCCGAAGTCGGCTCATCGGCTCGTCCGGGCGGCAACGGACGCCGCTCGACGTCGCACCGGGCGAGCAGTTTGGCCGCCTCCCGGTCGCGCTCGACGCCCTTGTCTTGGGTCAGGTACAACACCGCGCTGGATTTGAGATCGTCCATAATGACGCCGGAGCTCTTTCGGGCTCACGGCGCTCGTGGGGGTATGTGTTGCAATCAGGTTGGACGCGCAGCGCCCTCACCTTCGAGGCGATAGCCCGCGTCTTCCCAGCCCTTGACGCCGTCGGCGAAGTCGCGGACGCCCGTGAACCCGGCCTGCTCGAGTTTCTCCGCCGCTCGCTCGGAAGCGTCGCACGACGTGCTCGCGCAGTACACGACAAGCGGGTCGGATCGGTTGCTGACCTGCTCGCCCACCTGGTCAATAAAGTTCGGTTCCGTCAGCGGCACGCTCACCGAATTGGGGATGTGCTTCCGCTCGTACGATTTCTGATCCAGCACGTTGATCACCGGCACACGCTGCGGGCCCTCGATCACACGCTTGAGCTGTTCTGCGTTGAGAGTCTGCATGGCACGCTCCTTTCTGCGTTCTTGCTTTCACAGCAAGAAGCATCACCCCCGGGCGCGAACACGCGGTGAAACCCGCATGAAACTTCGATCATGTGCGCCCAAAGCCGTCTAGCGTTTCCGCTCACGCCCCTCGATGGTCAGCGATGTGCGCTTCTTTGACCGGCGTTTGGGCTTGATCACCCGAACGAGTGCGTACAGGCCCAGAGCAGCGATCAGCGTCACCACCCAGAATTGCCAGTCGCCCCAGGGCATCAGAGCGCCCGCGACAGGATCTGGTAGACAAGCGTCGCCGCGATGTAGGCGAAGCTCGACATCCACGCGAACTGGAGACCCGCCCACTTCCACCCGCCGGCTTCCTTGGCCGTCACGACGAGCGTGGGCAGGCACTGGATCGCAAGCACGAAGAAGACGAGCATCGCCCAGCTCGTGGCAGCGTTGAAGACGAGCGAGCCGTCGTCGCGCGTCGCGCTCGAGACCGCTTCGAGCACGCCCTCATCCTGGGTGTCGTCCGTGCCCGCGATCTGCACCGCCATGGTTGAAACGAACACCTCGCGGGCCGCGAAGCTCGCCAGGATGCCCACCGTCAGCTGCCGATCCGCGCCCATCGGCGCAAACACCGGCTGGACCGCGCCGCCGATGCGCCCCAAGAACGTCCGGCGGGCCGCGTACTTCGTGTCTTCCATCTCCGCTTGGGCGACCAATGCCTCGGCGGTATCGGGCTCGACCGATGCGATCAGCGAGGCCCGCTCACGCATCGCATCCGCCGCGGGCGAGGCGTCCGAGCTCGGGTACGCCCCGAGCCACCAGAGCACGACCGAGATTCCCAGGATCACCGTCCCCGCCTTGCGCACAAAGAGCCAGCCCCGGCCCAGCGCCTGCCGACCCGCGCCGACCACGCTCGGCAGCTGATACCTCGGCAATTCGAGCGCCATCGCCCGGCTCTTGCCCTTGAGGATCGTCCCGCGCGCCAGCACCGCACTCGTCAGGCCCGCCACGATCCCGATCGCATAGCACGACGTGAACGCCAGCGCCTGCTTCGAGCTGCTCCCGGGAAACAGGATCTGCGTGAGCAGCACATAGACAGGTATCCGCGCCGAGCAGCTCATGAACGGAATGATGAGGATCGTCGCGAGCCGGTCGCGCCGGTCGGGCACCGCGCGGGCCGACATGATCGCCGGGATCGCGCACGCGTGCGCCGAGAGCAACGGCACGAACGCGTGCCCGGGCAACCCAAAGGGCCGAAGCAAGCGATCGATCACGAACGCCGCCCGCGCCAGGTACCCCGTCTGCTCCAGGATCGCGATCAGGAAAAAGAGCAGCACGATCTGTGGCAGGAAGATCACCGTTCCCCCCACGCCCGCGATCACGCCATCGGTCAGCAGATCCCGGATCGGCCCCGCGGGCAGCGCGCCCGCGATGAGCCCGCCGAGGTTCGCAAAGAGCCAGTCGATCGCGTCCATCGGCACCGTCGCGAGCCTGAAGATGACCCAGAAAAGCCCGGTCATCGTCGCCGCGAAGAGGAAGACGCCCAGCACCGGGTGCGTGAACGCGCGGTCGAGCCGATCCGTCAGCGAATCCGCGTCGTCCCTCGCGTCGTGACTCGACGCGACATCCGCGTACACCTCGTCGGCCCAGCGCTCGAGCTCGGTCTCGCCCTCGGGCACTCTGGCATCCGAGACCCTCGCCTCGGGCAGCGCGGGCACAATGCGATCGATCCCAAGGCCCGTCTTGCTCGACACGATCACCACGGGCACGCCGAGGCGCACACTCAATCGCTCGCGGTCAATATGAATCCCGCGCCGACTCGCGGCGTCGGCCATTGTCACGATCACCACCGTCCGCATCCGCCGCGCGAGCACCTCGCCCGCGAGCCTCAGGTTCCGGAGCAGGTTCGTCCCATCGAGGACCAACGCCACCGCATCGGGCGGCCTGGCACGCCAGCCCTCGGGAGCCGTTGAGCCGTCGAGCACGCCGCGACAGACTGCGGACTCGGACAGATTCAGATGGAGGCTGTAGATCCCGGGCAGGTCGATGAGCGTCACACGCCCGCCGGGCGTCTCGATCGTCGCCAGGTGCGCATCCTGCGTCGTGCCCGGGAAGTTGGCGGTCTTCTGCCGGCGCCCCGCGAGGGTGTTGAAGAGCGTGGTCTTGCCGACGTTCGGATTCCCGACGAGCGCAACCGTTCGAGCAGCGTTCTGGATCGGCGCGGGCGCCGGCGGGTGTGCGATCGTCGTGGGCTCGCTCACCGGGCGTCTCTCAGCAGGGGCGGACGTGGAGCTGGTCCGCCAGACGTCTGGCCAGCGCGATCCGGCAGCCGCCCGCCGCGGACCCGATCGTCACGATGCAGGGCTCGCCCATCTTGCAGACCTTGAGCTGGCACTCGGGCCGGAGCCCCATCGCCCGCAGGGCCTCCCCCTCGTCGCCCGTGAGCGTCGTGGAATCGAGCCGCCCCGACTGCCCCCGCGCCAGCTGGGTCAGACGGACCGACTTGGGAATCTGGGTCGAGGTGATCACGCCCAGACTCTAGGCCAATTGAGACTGGTTCGCAACCGAAGGGCCCTCCCGGAATCAGGAATCCCGCCGGGCGATCTCCTCGAAGGACATGCAGTAGCCCGCACGCCAGATCGGGAACTGGACCTCGCAGCGGAAGCCCACGAACTGGTTCGGGTCCTCCTCGATCCGGCGGAAGGTGTGCTCGGTGAGCTCGCCGTGTCGGCTCCACATCGCCGTGTCCGCCGCGCCGATGCCCCGGCCGAGCAGTTCGAGCTTGGCCTGCGAGGGGAACCTCGTCGCCCAGCGGTCGCCGCCGGGCATCGAGAGCTTGGGGTACCAGAGCAGCGCATCGATCGCGGGCCTGAACATCCGCTCGAGCCGCTCGTGGATCCACACGTCAAAGACCAGGTTCTGCACGGGCCAGTTCACCAAATACCAGACGCGCTCGAACGCGCTCTCCTTCGTCTCCGGGTTGATGAAGGGCCAGATCGTGCGCGTCGCGGTCACCACGTCCAGCGACATGCCCGGCTCGACGTGCTTCGGGTCGATGACCTGCAGGAGCTGCCCGTCCTTGCCGCGACCGGTCACCTCGGGAAAGGGCGTGGTCGTAAACGGCTCGAGCAACGCCGTGGGCGTGCGTCCTTCGAGGCCCGTTTCGTCGAGAAGCCTGCGGTCCCACGCGCCCTTGGCCCAGCGGAAGTTGTCGCCCGAGCACACGACCAGCGGCATGCCGCCCGGCTCCATCGTCGCCTGAATAAAGCCGTGGATGTACGTCCGGCTGAGCATGTCGTCGTGCACGTCGATGATGTTGATCGCGACCGCCGCCTGGCTGCTCCCGCCGGTGATCTGAGCCGCGGCGCTGAACAGATTCGCCCGGGCCGCCAGGTCCGAGTTGCCCCCGATCTGGCGCACACCCCCGTTGCCCGCGTCGAGGCGGTCGGTGAGCTTGGTGTGGCTGCCGGCGATGTCCTCGATCAGGCGCGAGAACTCGTTGACCGAGGCCTCGAGCAGATCCACGGACTCCTTCGTGACGCCCACACGCCTTGCCGCCTCGATGAAACCCTCAAGCCCCTTGACGCCCGGCACGCGCGAGAGCGTCGCCAGCGTGGGCGGATCCTGGAGGGCGTAGGAGATGCGCTGGGTGGTGTTCCGGACGATGTCGAGGTAGCGCGACATGCCGCTGCCGCCCTGGGCGTGCTCTGGAAGCTGATGGACCACCAGCGCCAAATCAGCGTGAAGCCGATCCGCGATCCGCTGGGCCCGTTTGGTTTCCGCCTCGCTCAGCGGGGAACGGGCGGGCTTTCTTTCGCGAACAGTGCTTCCGGACATTCCCAAGACCATATCCGGATACATCGGCGATCGCGAGTGGGAGATCGTGCCCGTTCGGCTTTCGTAAGACATTGTTCGGCGTCCTGCTTTCATGATTCTCGAAAATTGATTTGATGGTTGACTTCAAATCTGTTTCGAGTATTCTGCCACAGAACACCCCGCGTGTCCAGACCCCGGGGAAAGAAAGCTGGCAGCGAAAGCACAAGGGAAAGAAAAGCATGAACGCACGTCTGACGCTCTCGGTTCTCCTCGCCGCCGCCGGCTCGGTCCATGGGCAGTCGGTCGAAAGACTCGGCACCCTTGGCGGCACGGGCTCGATCGCCCGCGACATCAACGACCTCGGCCAGATCGTCGGCGAAGCCACGCTCCCGGGCGACCTCGTGGCAAGAGCCACCATCTGGAACAACGGCGTCCCCTCCGAACTCGGCGGGCTCAACGCGGGCGATAACTCCGTCGCCTGGGCCATCAACAACAACGGCGTCGCCGTGGGCTCGAACGACTTCGCATCGGGCGATCGCACCGCGGCTCTCTTTCAGAACGGCACCGTCACCAACCTGGGCGCGACCGTCGGCTCACAGGGCAACAGCGTTGCCTGGGACATCAACGACGCGGGCGTTGTGGTCGGGCAGGCGCCGATCAACCCGGGCTTTGCCAAGGGCTTCGTCTGGGACCCCATCAACGGCACGCAGATCGCCGGCACGCTCCCGGGATTCATGGGCGGCGCGAACAAGGCGATCAACAACTCGGGCGTGATCGCCGGGCATTCGTTTTTCTTCGGCGACCCCGATAACGCCACGCTCGCGCTCCCCGATGGGCGAGGCGGGTACGAGGCGTTCGATATCGGGCCCTCAGGATTCAACGTCAGCTTCGCCACCGCGGTGAGCGATTCGGGCATCGTCGTCGGGCACACCAACGGCGCCGGGCTGGGCGGGCCCACCGGGGGCTGGCAGGCCGTGATCTATGAACAAGACGGCCGGGGCGGCACGAACTACATCCCCCTTGGCCGACTCGACGGGCTCACCAATTCCGAAGCCAACGATGTCAACAACAGCGGCCTCGTCGTGGGGTTCGGATTCGACGGCGACGGGCTCGGCCTCGCACCACGCGCATTCGCTTGGATCGACGGCGTCATGACCGACCTCAACGACCTGCTCGAACCCTCGAGCGATTTCGTCCAGCTCTATCAGGCCACCGGGGTCAACGAGAACGGCGACATCGTCGGCTTCGGCGAGACCCGCGGAGGCAACCTTGCCGGGTTTGTCATCCACGGCTTCGTCCCCGCACCGGGCACCCTTTCGCTGCTCGCCGTCACGGGCGTTCTGGCGACCCGCAGACGTCGGGATAACCACTGATTTCACATCAGCCCTTGCAGAGGGCCACACACGATTCACACTCTGTACAGAAGCACACAGGAGATAGAAAGATGAAGAAGCTCATTGCCATGACCGCCGCCCTGATTGCCGGCACAACAGCCGCTCAAAACCTCAACTTCGACAGCGAGACCGAGGGATTCCTCGGGACCTCCCACGACTTCAACGGCGTCACCGTCTTCGGCGTCAACCAGAACTCGGGCATCAACCCCGACGGCTCCACCTTCGGCCCAGGCGACTACGGCGACCAGGTCGTCATCGAGGACGCCAACCTTCTCGCCAACGACTTCCCGGATGTCACTCCCGACAACGTGCTCAGCTTCGGCGGCTCGTTCATCAACGGCGACAACCTCTCGATCAACCTCATGAGCCAGGTCTTCATCTCACCCAACACCTCGGTCGACTACTTCGCCGTCGACCTCTTCCACTACGAGAACGGCCCCTGGGGCGGCATCGAGGTCATCGTCGAGGGCAGCGACCGCGGCTCGCCCGTCGTGTCCGACTCGTTCGTGATCTCTGACCTGGGCGGGCGCGACAACGTCGTCCACACCCGTGTCGAGCTCTCGGGCGCTTCGTTCGATACCGTCCGCATCTACTCCAAGATGCCCGACGGCACCGAGACCGTCTTCGCCACCGTCATGGACAACATGACCTTCGACGCCCCGAGCACCTGCCTCGCCGACGTCAACGGCGACGGCGCCGTCACCCCCGCCGACTTCACCGCATGGGTCGCCGCGTTCAACGCGCAGGCTCCCGAATGCGATCAGAACGGCGACGGCTCCTGCACCCCCGCGGACTTCACCGCCTGGGTCGCCAACTTCAACGCCGGCTGCTAAGGCCGAAAAACCCGTCACTCCCCTATTCACGACCGAGTCGTGATCCTCAACTCGGAACAGGCCCCGTCCTCGGCGGGGCCTGTTCTTTTTTGCGTGGCACCGGCATACTGGGGCGCCGATCCCTGTTTCACACGCAGACCCAACGAAGTTCTAAGGGAGACCCACCATGCCCCGCAAGCTCGCCCCCACTCTCCGCGGCGTGATCACCGTCGCCTCGATCCTGCTCTCCGCCGCCGCCTCGAACGCCCAGGAAGCCAAACCCAAGCCCGAAACCGGGCGGGAAACCTGGGTGAACAAGGACGAACGCAAGCTCGACAAGTACGAGATCGGACGCAGCAAGCTCGCCATCGAGGGCTACGACCCCGTCGCCTACTTCAAAGAGGGCGGCGGCAAGCCCACCAAGGGCAAGAAGGACTTCGAGTACAACCACCGCGGCGTGATCTACCGCTTCGCCAGCGCCGAGCACCTGAAGCTCTTCAAAGAGAACCCCGACACCTACGAGCCCACCCACGGCGGGTGGTGCGCGTACGCCATTGCCAAGGGCGACTACACCGAGCCCAGCCCCAAACGATTCCTGATCCAGCACGGCCGGCTCATGCTCTTCTACGACGGGCTCTTCGGCGACACCTGCGAGATGTGGCTCGACGAGAACGCCGAAGAACTCGAGAAGAAGGCCGACGAGTTCTGGCAGAAAGAAACGGGCGAGAAGCCCCGCATCCCCAAGGAAGAGAATCCCGAGGAAGACAAAGAGAAGAAGGGTGCGCCATCGGGCGGCTGATCAGCCCGTAAGCCCGAGCCCTCGCACGAGTGTCGTCAAATCGGGCACGACGAAATCGGGCTTGGCTTGATGCTCTCCCGACGCGCCGCACACGCCGCGCTGCCGATCGACCCACACGCACCGGATGCCCAGCTCGTTGCAGGGCTGGACGTCGTGGCTCTGGCTCTGGGCGACGTGCAGCAGCCTCGACTTGTCGATCCCGAGCCGGCGCATGGCTTCCTCGAAGTGCGCGTGCGCGGGCTTGTAGCTCGTGACCTGCTGAGCCGTCACGAGCAGGTCGAGCCCGCCTGCCGCGCCAAGCCCGAGCTTGGGCAGAGCGCCCTCGAACAGGTCATCATCGATATTCGAGAGCACGCCGAGCGTGTACCGGCTCTTGAGCGCGCGGAGCGACGGGGCGGTGTCCTTGAACGCGGGCCAGTTGGCGATCGAATCAGCCAGCAGCGAGCGGTCCGCCGCCGAGAGCTGGAACCCGAGCTCGGTCGCAAAGCCCTGCGTGACGTCAGCCAGAACATCGCGGTAGAGTCTGTACGCCCCGTGCTCGGCCTTGTGCTCGAGCCTCGCGTACATCGCCAGCAGGTCGGCGTCCTCGGGCACGGGCCTGACGCCGTAGCGCTCGCAGAGCAGCCTGAGCACGCCCAGGATGCCCGCCTCCCAATCGATGAGCGTCCCGAAGCAGTCGAAGGTCACCGCCTCGATCTCGCCCGCGATGTCACGCAGTGCGCTCAACGACCTTCTTCCTGGAAATCGGCGTGCCCGGCGTCGCGGATCTGGAAAAGCTTGTTGCGGATGATGTCATCGACCTTGTCGTGCTCGCCATCGAGATAGGCGACCTCAAGCTCGGTCGTCAGACCCAGCACCATCGCCATGCGGACGCGGTAGTCGGTGATCGCCGCGGCCCGCTCGCTCTCGGGCATCTTCTCGATCCTGTCGGGCACGAGCGACTTGGACGCGAGCGTGTGCTCCTGGAGGGTCGTGATCGCCGCGAGGACGTCCTGCCGCATGGATTCGTCGTTGTGGTTGCGGGCGACGGTGCGGAGCGCGTCATTCATGCTCTCCATCTCGTCGTGCAGGCTCAGCCTGGCTTCGGGCTGGGCAGACAAACGCCCCGCGGAAGAGGCGACTGCTGTCGCCCCCGCAAAGACCAGACAGAACGCGACAAGAGCGGTCAGACGACGAATCGATGTCATGCTTTGGACTCCTTGCGGCTTCTCTACCGCTCACGGACACTCGTGGTTTCAAACCGCATCAGATCGCTGCGATCGAGATCCGGATATTGCCGCTCGATCGGCTTGTTGTTCTTGAGCCCCTTGATCGCGTACCACCACAGAACCTTCGCCCACCAGAGCGGAATGCTCCGCACATGCTCGGTCTGTCGGCTAATCGCTTCAAGAAACGGATCCGTGAAGGAGCCGAAGTACGGCAGGCTCTCGACCCCAAGCCGCGAGACCAGGTACTGCTCCGATTCGACGTGCCGCTTGTAAAGCCCCTCCAAATCGACCCGCGTAAACGCCTCTATGAATTGAAACGGCGGCATCGGATAGAGCAGCGACCCGTTATGCGACCCCGTCGTGAGCGTGATGTCGCCCTTGTACACCGAGACGAGGTCGTACACCTTGTACTTCAAGATGTAGTACACACAGAAGTACGACGCGACACCCGGCCTCTGCCACGCCAGGATGACCGCCTTCGGGTTCATGCCCGCGTGCAGCTTATAACACCCCGACCCACCGGTAGCCGTTGCGGATGGCCCATGCGTTGTCGGGCTGGCTCTTGTCGATCTCATTCCGCGCAGAATCGTGATCGAGCGGGACAATCTCCGCTTTCGAGAGCCCGTGCAGACTCATGAAATTCAGCACGATGACAAGCGCGAAACCGCCGAGGACGACAGCACCGATGCCGAGCGTGATTTCGAGCCACTGCGGCATGGCAGCTCTCCATCCGGAATAATCAGCTCGGCAACACCGTCCGCTGTTCGATCCGCTTCTCGCTCACCGTCTTGACCACCCGATCCACAAACCCGCCCGGCGTGTGGATGTGGTCCGGGTCGAGCTTGCCCGTCGGGACGAGCTCCTCGACCTCGGCGACCGTGAACGCGGCGGCGGTCGCCATCATCGGGTTGAAGTTCCGGGCCGTCTCGCGGAAAACCAGATTCCCGAAGTGGTCGGCGGTGTGGGCCTTGACCAGCGCCAGATCGGCGTAGAGACCGGTTTCGAGGACGAACTCTCTCTGAGTGGGCGGCCCGACGCCGCCCCCACCGATGCTCTTGCGATTGGCCCGGGCGAGCTGCTTGGGGGGGATCATGGTCGCCGTGGGCTTGCCGTCGGCGACGATCGTGCCCACGCCCGTGGCGGTGTAGAACGCCGGGATGCCCGCGCCGCCCGCTCTGATCCGCTCGGCGAGCGTGCCCTGCGGGTTGAACTCGACCTCGAGATCGCCATCAAGGAACTGCTTCTCGAAGGTCGCGTTCTCGCCCACGTAGCTGGAGATCATCTTCTTGATCTGCCGCGTCTGGAGCAGGAGCCCGAGCCCCCAGTCATCGACGCCCGCGTTGTTGGAGATGCAGGTGAGGTTCTTCACGCCCGTATCGCGGAGGGCGATGATGAGCTGCTCCGGGATGCCGCAGAGCCCAAAGCCCCCCACCATCACGGTGCACCCGTCGTAGATGATGCCCCGGTCCCTCAGGTCCGCGAGCGCTTCCTTCGCCGATGTCACAATCTTGTCTGCCATGCGCTCAGGATAGCGGCCCCGCTGCGATCCGGGCTAATCTGCCTGTATGCCCGTGCCGCTCTCCGCATTCAGCCGATGGACCGCCCTGTGCTTTTTCCTCTGGGTCCTCGTCGCTTCCACGGGTGCCCAGGATTGGCGCAACATCGAGACAGGCCTTGAGATCCCCACCGAGGGCTACGCGGACATGCCGCTCGTCGTCACATTGAACGACGGCTCCTGGCTCTGCACGCTCACCACGGGCCCAGGCAAAGAGGGCGCCCCGGGACAATCAATCATCGCCACCCGCTCGACCGACCACGGCACGACCTGGTCCAAGCCCGTTCCGATCGCTCCGCGCATACCCAAGCACGGCTTTGAGAGCTCCTGGGTCGTCCCGCTGCATGTGGCGACGCAGGGATCTTCAGAGTTCGGACGCGTCTACGCCTTCTACGTCACCAACGGCGACCACATCACCGAGGTCCCGGGCCTCGAAGATCGAGACGACGACCGCGTCGACATGCTCGGGTGGTACGTCTACCGCTATTCCGACGACGCGGGGCGCACCTGGTCGGAACCCATCCGCATCGAGATCCCACTCACCCAAGCCGATCTGCTCAACACCTTCGCCGGGCGCGTGCAGATGTTCTGGGGCGTCGATGAGCCGGCCGTCGACGGCTCACGCGTGCTGATCTCGTTTAGCAAAATCAGAACGTACCTCATCTCCGAGACCGAAGGCTGGGTGCTCGAATCAATGAATCTCCTGACCGAATCAGACCCGACGCTGCACGTGTGGCGTCTCCTCCAGATGGGCAACACCGGCCCGACTGAGGCTTGGAAGGGCCTGCATTCGGATGCGCTCGGCGACTCGCAACAGGAGCATGACATCACTCTGCTCGCCGACCCCTGCAACCTTGTCATTTGCAGCCGTACCAATAGCGGTGTGGTTGCGATCTCATATTCATCCGATGGCGGGAATACTTGGAGCGAACCGGAACCGGCACGCTTTACCGACGGCGGCCCCATCCACAGCCCGCTCGCCAATGCCCGGCTGTGGCGTTGCATCAACGGCAAGTATCTGCTCTGGTTCCACAACAACATGGGCAACCTCGCGGGCATGCAGCGATACGAGAACCGCAACCCCGGATGGCTCAGCGGGGGTATCGAACGAGACGGGAAGATTCTGTGGTCCCAGCCCGAGATCGCCCTGTATCACACTGACCCCGGCGTTCGCATCAGCTACCCCGACCTCATCGATGAGAGCGGCCTGTACTGGATCACCGAGACCGACAAGGACACCGCCCGTGCCCACGAGATCGATGCCACGCTCCTCGAAGGTCTCTGGGCCCAGCTCGACGATCGAGCCGACCCACCTGCCGACACGATCACCGCGACCACCGAGATCGACTTCAGAAAGAGCGAGGGCTTCTCGATCGCCCTCGCATTCAGGAACTACGACCTCGCAACGCTCAGCACGCTCGCCTCCGCGGGCGATGAACAGACCGGCTGGACGATCCGAGCCGTGCGAGGCCCCTCGCTCGAAGTCGAGCTGCGCTCGAAGGGCCAGACCTACGCCTGGCAATCCGATCGTGTGCCCTCGGTCGCGGGCAAGACCCACCACGCCGTCGTCACGTTCGACCCCGGGCCGGCGATCGTGACCATGACCATCAACGGCAAGCTCCACGACGGCGCGGGCATCCGCCAGTTCGGCTGGGGACGGTTTCCCCCTGATTTCCCGCCGATCACACTCAATCCGAGCCAAAGCAACGACATCAAGATCTTTGCGCGAGCCCTGCGGACATCCGAAGCGGTCGAACTCTACGAGGCATTCCGCGAAGCTCTGCCCAGCACCTCGCGCACGCGCTGACGCAGGGCCGGGATCGTCTCCCGCTCGAACCACGGGTTCCGGCGCAGCCAAAGGTTGTTCCGCCCCGACGGGTGCGGGAGCAGGATCAGGCTCGGGAGCTGGCTCGCAAAGTCCGCCGAGGCCTCCGTCATCGAGGCGTAGGGCCTGGGCGCGTAGCGTTTCATCGCGTACATCCCCGCGCAGACCGTGAGCTCCACGTTCCTGAGCGCGCCCATGACGCGGCCGTGCCACTGCGGGGCGCACTCGGGCCTGGGCGGCATATCCCCGGACTTACCCGTGCCCGGGAAGCAGAAACCCATGGGCATGATCGCCGTCAGTGAGTCGTCGTAGAAGTCCTCGTCCGAGATGCCCATCCATTGGCGCAGGCGCTCGCCCGACTTGTCGTTCCAGGGCTTGCCCGTCTCGTGCGCGATCCGGCCCGGGGCCTGCCCGATGACCAGGAGCCTCGCACTCGATCGACCGGCGATCAGCGGCCTCGGGCCGAGCGGCAAATCGGGCGCGCACGTCGTGCACGCGCGGACTTCTTTGAGAATCGGGAGCGATCGGCCGGCCATGGACCCGGGAAACCCGGTTCCCGGCGGGTTTATTGCCCGCCCAGCTCGAGGACGACCCAGACGGTGTACGAGCCGTTGGCGTTCGGGTTGGTCGCGGTCTGGACCACCCGTTCGCGCACACCCGCGTCGGCGAGCGTCAGGGCCGAGGCCCGGGCGCTGTCGATGGCCTGCC
>JBGSIX010000285.1:0-19944 GCA_041742315.1 Phycisphaerales bacterium
CGTGGGCGCTGCCCCGCATCAGGACGTGCTGCACGGGCGGCTCGCTGCCGCGTTCGGTGACGACGAGCGCCTCGTAGGGCTCGACGACGGGTAACGCCGCGAGCCTCTGGATCTCGTTCGAGGATTCCCGAAGCCCGAGACCTCCGATGGTTTGAAGCGCTTCATCCGAGGCGAGCGCAACCCGGTCCGCGTACGCTGTGGTCGAATCGAGCCAGCCCGAGCGCAGCCCCGCGTCGATGTACTGCCCGCCGATCGTCTGCGTGCAGGAGATCACGATCGTGTTCGAGCCCACGACCAGTGCGTTCATCGCCTCGCGTTCGAGCTGGATGTCTGTGTACCCGGTCGTGTACCCGCTGAGCGAGGCGACGTGGACGTTGTTGATGAAGATCTCGGCGTCCTCGTCGTGATGGATCGAGAGGATCACGCCGTCCGGGATCTTTGCGAGCCGGAAATCAGCGCGGATCGTGATGCGATCCGAACGCCAGTCCGTGCCTACGACCGCGCCGGGCGTGCCCTTGGCGCCGAAGCCACCAATGCCTTCTTTCCACGAGGAATCGTCGAACGCCTGGAGGCGGTACTCCTCGGGGGGCTGGCCCTCGAGATAACGCCACGCCGAACCGCCCCCGCGTGCGTCGGCGAGGATGGTCTCGCTCGGGGCATCGGGCCAGTCAAGCTGGCTTGCGTGCGCCGCGAGGATTGAGCGGAGCTCGTTGATCTGCTTCTCGACATCTTCACGCCTGAGCTGACCCTCACCGGGTTCGTCGGCGACCATGCGGGTCGTGCCGCCGCCCAGGAGGCTGTCGCTCTCGCCTCCGAAGCCGACGATGTTGTTGAAGAACGCCGTGAACGCGTAGTAGTCCTTCTGCGTGATCGGGTCGGCCTTGTGGTCGTGGCATCGGGCGCAGCCGAGGGTCATGCCCAGGGCGAGCTGCCCGGTTGTGTCGACGATGTCCGCGAGACCGTCGGCCTTGGCCTGCACCGCGTCGGCGGGGCCGTCGTCCCAGACGCTCAGCCGGAAGTAGCCCGTGGCGATGAGGGCGGACCCGCTTGTGTCAGTTTCGTGCGCCAGCTCGTAGAGCTCGTCGCCCGCGAGCTGTTCCGTCAGGAACCGGTCGTAGGGCATGTCGGCGTTGAGCGCCCGGATGACCCAGTCGCGGTAGCGCCAGATGTTGGTTTTCTTGCCGTCGGTCTCGTAGCCGTTGGTCTCGGCGTAGCGCACCTGGTCGAGCCAGTGCCTGGCCCAGTGCTCGCCGTAGGAGGGCGAGGCGAGGAGGCGATCGATGAGCGCGTCCCACGCGATGTCGGCGTCCGATTCATACGCGGCGGCGAACGCACGCACCTCTTCGGGCGTCGGGGGCAGGCCGATCAGATCGAACGTCGCCCGGCGGATGAGCTGCTCGGGCGACGCGAGCCCGACGGGTGCGAAGTCTTTCTGTTCCAGCTTCGCGCGCACGAACGCGTCGATCGGGTGCGCGCTCCATGCCGGGTCACCGACTGTGGGCACTTCGGCGTTGCTCAGGGGCTGGTACGCCCACCAGTCGGACTCGCCCGTGACGGTGCGCCGCTTGATCGGGTGCTTGCCCGCGTCGGCGAGCACGCCCGTTTCATCCGAAGGCCAAGGGGCGCCGGCGAGCACCCACTGTTCGAGCACGGCGTAGTCCTGCTCGGGGAGTTGGCCCGCCGGGGGCATCGCGAGGTTCGGATCCGAATACCCGATCACTTGCAGGAGTCGGCTCGCTTCGAGATTGGACGGATCGACCACCGGGCCGCGAGCGCCGCCCTGGGCGAAAGTTGTTGCGTCGGCGAAGCTCAGGTCGCTCTCGCGCTCGTCCCCGCCGTGGCAGTGGAGACACCGGCTCTCGAGAACCCGGCGTACCTCTATCCAGTCGGAAGCGGGCTGGCTGAGCGCCGTCGTGCTCTGAACCGGCGAGTGGCCAGCCCCGAGCAGACCCATCGCGACAGCCGACAGGGCCATCCCGCCCACCCAGAGCATTTCCGCCCGTCCCAGCATGGCCCGATTCCCTCCGAAGCCGACGTGCTTCAACCAATACTAATGTACAGGGTCCGGCAAGTGCCGGAAATGCCACGATGAACACCGAATGTGACAATCCGGGCACCCGAAATTCCCAGTCCGGGCGTTCGATCCTGCTGGCGATGTCGTGGTACGACCACCGGGTTCACCTTGGGATCTCCAGGTTCGCCAAGGCCCACGGCTGGCGGGTCGATGCCCGGATGGCCAATTCCACGGAGATGGCCTGGGGCTGGAAGGGCGACGGGGTCATCACCAAGCTGGGGTGCTCGACGCTCGACACGGAGATCCGCGATTTCGTGCTCGGTCTTGGGTGTCCCGCGATCGATCTGTCCGTCTTCGGGCCCTCGGTGGGGATCTCGGCGATCGAGTTCGATCCGCTCCTGATCGGGCAACTGGCCGCCCGGCACTTCATCGAGCGTGGGTTCAGGCGTTTTGCGTGGTTCCCGGATATCGACCAGCCCCCGATCCGCCTGCGCCTGGAAGGGTTCGAGCGGGCGTTGGAGCAAGAGGGGTTTGAGCCCGAGGCCCTGGTCCGCCTCGGGCCCGGTGCAACCGATGCGGCGTGGGAGAGGGGCGAGGCGGAACTGGGCGATCGGCTTGCTTCGATCCGGGCGCCGGTGGGTGTGCTGTGCTTCAACGATGAGTGGGGTTCGCGTGTGATCCGGGCGTGTGAACGGGCAGGCCTGCGTGTGCCGCAGGATGTTGCGGTCATGGGCGTCGACGACAACGAGCTGATCTGCGAGCATCTGTCCGTCTCCCTGACGAGCGTGGCGCTCGACTTTGAATCCTGGGGGACCGCATCGGCTTCGAGGCTTGGCGAATTGATGGACGCGGGGGCGGCCCGCAGAACCGACGCTGGGCTCGAGCTCATCCGGCCCAGGGGCGTGGTCACGCGGCAGAGCACCGATGTGCTCGCGATCTCGCACCCGGACGTGGCGCACGCGGCGAGGTATATCGCGGCCAACTACAAGCAACGGCTCATGGCCAGCGATGTGATCCGTCAGAGCCGTCTTTCGGGGAGCGGGCTCAAGCAGGCATTCCAGACGCATCTGCGCCGTTCGATCAGCGATGAGATCCAGCGCGTGCGCTATGAAGCGATGCGGAAGCTGCTCATCGAGACGGATTGGACACTCGATCGCGTGGCGGATGAGGTCGGACTCGGGAACGCGAGGAACCTGCACCGGCTCTTTGCGCGGTTCGAGCAGAGCTCGCCGTCGGAGTTTCGGAAGCGGGCGCAGAACTCGGCCCACTGAGTTGGGCTTTCGTGGCGGGCTCAGTCACGCCACTTGCTGTAGAGATGGCGGAGCGCATCGGGGAACCGCTCGGACCAGGCGACCTCATTGTGGACGTGGCCTTCGCCGATGACGAGGGCGACGCGGCTGCCGGAGTCCTTTGCGAGTTTGGCGAGGCGTTCGATCGCGGCGACGGACTTGAGGTTGACCTCCTTAGCCTCGGCCGAGGTGCCGGCTTCCTGCGAGCCCATGCCGAGGAAGACGGTCTTAGGCCAGTGGAAGCCGTCGGCGGCGAAGAGGGACATCATGGAGCCGTTGCGGATGAGGAGCGAGGGGCTCTCGGCGATGGCGGCCCCGAAGAGGTCGGGCCGCTTGCTTGCGGCGTAGAGCGCGAAGATGCCCCCGAAGCTCGCGCCGCCGATCGAGGCATTCTCGGAGCCGACTTTCACGCGGAAGGACCGTTCGACGCGCGGCATGACCTCGTGTTCGAGCCAGACGATGAACTCATCCGCCGAGGGCTGGATGCCGCTGATCAGTTCCGCGGGGACGTACTCGTCGGCTCTGCTGAACCCGGAGTGCGGGATGCCGACGATGATCAGGGGTTCGATCTGGTTTTTCTCGATGAGCTTGGTTGCGGTTTCGTCGGCGTGCCATTCGCCGGGGGCGCCGGGCTGCTGGATGAAGACGTTCTGCCCGTCCATGAGATAGAGGACGGGGTAGTCACGGCCTGAGGTTTCGTAGCCGGGCGGGAGCCAGACGATGGCGTCGCGGACCATGCTTTGCGCCCGGCCTGCGCCGCCGATGAGTTGGAGGCGTTTGGCGGTGCCGGTGACCTCGAGGGCCTGTGTGGTGTCCTCGATGCCGCGCTGCTGGACGGCTCCGGGTTTCTGATCGGCCCACTGGGCGACGGTGAATTCGATGATGGGGCGCGAGCCGTCGTTGTACTTTGAGGCGTCGATCGTGGGCAGGACGCGGTTTTCGATCTGTTCGCTTTTTTCGTCGAGTTCGACGGTTTCCCACGAGCCCCGGGTGAACTTGAACTGCATGCGTCCGGGCTGGGTGGGCTGGTCGAGGATGATCTGCCACTTGCCGTCGGAGCGGGGGGACATCTTGAAGACGGGGTTGCCCGGGTGCCAGTTGCCGTGGTTGGTCCCGATGAAGACGGGCTGGTTCTCGGAGGCGATGCGCGAGGGGTCGTCGACGACGATGATGAAGCCCTGTGGGAGTGTTTCGGGCTGGACGTCGTTCTGCGCCCGGGCCATGCCGGCAAGGACCGAGAACAGCGAGGCCATGAGCAGAGCAAGGGCGTGGGTGCGAGCGGCGAGCATGTCGTTCTCCGACCGGGGTGTCGTCAGCCGTGGCGTGAGATCCAGACGATGGTACGGCTTACGGGCAGCCCGCGTTGAAGTTGGAGATCCATGCGGTGAAGTCGGCGGGCGTGCAGAGGCCGTCGGCGTTCTGATCGCACGTCGGGCTCATCGCGTTGAACGCGGCGATCCAGGCGGTGAAGTCGGCGGGCGTGAGCGCGCCGTCGCCGTTGACGTCGGCGGGGCAGAGGTTGACGAAGAAGGTGTGCGTGACGGCGTTGCCCTTGCCCGATTCCTCGTAGGCGACGAGGGTGATTATGTTTGTGCCGTGCGCAAGGCCCAGGAAGGAGAACTCCCAGTCGAATCGGTCCTTGCGGACGGCCGAGGGCTGGGTGCGGCCGAACTCGATGGGATCGACGCCCGGGGCGAGGTTGGCCAGCGCGACGACGTTGGTCGTGGTGCGGTCGGTGGCGCGGAACTGGAAGGTCGCGCCGCTGGTGTCGATGGTGCTGGGCGGGCTGACGAACTCGATGCCGGGCGGGTTGTTGTCGAGGTAGATGACCTTGCGGAACTGGCGGAAGATCGGGTCGCCGCCGTCGTCGCGGTGGCGGAAGGCGTTGACGGTGATGTAGTTGAAGCCGTCTTCGAGCATGGAGGCGTTGATGGTCTGGCGGTAGGTGCCCTGGCTGTTGCCCGAGCCGAAGAGGGGCTCGTGCTGGGTGACGAACTGCTCATAGCCGCCCGTGATGGTCTGCTCGGAGGGGAATTCGAGGACGCCGTTGTTGTTGAAGTCCTGGAGCCCGACGGGGAAGTCGACGGAGCCGTTGCCGTTGAAGTCCTTGTAGCCCTGGTTGATTTTGAAGAGCGCGTTGTCGTCGGTGTTCGGGTCCATCGCGTCGGTCTGGGTGGTGACGAGCTCGATGTCGAAGGCGGCGCCCTCGACGACGTCAATGGAATTGATGCGTTTCTTGTAGATCGGGAGGAAGGGGAGCTCCGCGGGGAGCTGGCCCGCAGTGTTGGAGATCGAGAGCGTGCCGGTGGGCAGCGCGGGGGTGTAGACGACGAAGCCCTTCTCGTGGGAGGCGGCGGTGGAGACGTTGTTGGGGACGGTGACGGTGACGCGGCCGTTGCCGGCGACGGTGATGACCTCGGGGATCTGGTTCGTCGGGTCGATCATCGGGTCGGCGGCGTTGCCGGTCTGCTCGTGCAGGCGCGTGCCGGGGGCGAAGTGCGATACGACGTTTCGCGTCTGGAATCCGGCGTCTCGGCGGTCGCTCACGGCGACGAGGGCGTTGGCGGGGCCGCCCGATGTTCGGCGCTCAAAGATGAATACGTCGTCGATGTTGGGGCTTGAGGGATCGGTGTAGGATGTGACGTCGATGTCGCCCCGACCGACCTCGTTGGCGAGGCGGACGAGTGTGGTGATGGTGTCGTCGGGGGTGTTGGTCGAGCGGTCGCGACCGAGAGCGAGCGGGACGCCGTTGCGGGGGCTGAAGTTGCCCGAGGGCCGGTTGATGCCTTTTTCGTTCTGGTAGATCTCGCCCTGCCCGGGGCGGAGCAGGACGTAGGCGTTCATGGGGAGCGCCATCTGGCGGAGTGTGGGGTCGGCGGGAACGGAGTTGCCGTCGCCGACGCTGCCGTTGTCGTGGCTGAAGACGTGGTTGACTCCGAGTGTGCCGTCGTTGAATCCGTCTTCGTTGTCGAGGTGCTGGTTGAGGACGCTCTGCCACGAGCCGAAGCCGTTGGCGTTATTGAGATCGCGGAGCTGGCCCGAACCGGCGAGGTCGAGCCCGTCGCGGTTGCCCCAGGTGTCGCCCTGGCGGTTGTTGTTGTTGGGCTTGCGGATGTACTGGTCGTAGATGAACCCGTTGCCAGCGACGGACTCGCCGAAGCTGTAGGCGGTGACTTTGGTGCCGCTCGGGTGTGTCCATGCGTTGTAGACGGCGTTGTCCCAGTCCTTGTCCCAGAACGTGGAGGGGATGTGCTTGGCGGCGTCGAGGCGGAAGCCGTCGATGCCGATCTGGCTCGCGAGCCATCGCGTGTGGCGGATGAGGAAGTCGGAGGCGTTCTCGGGGATGGGGTCGCCGTTCATGACGTTGAACGGGTTCCAGGGGTAGCGCGTGTGCTGCTCGCTGCCGGGGTTGCGGAAGGTGCCGGGGTTGGTGATGGTCTCGCTCGTGAGATTCGTGTCGGGGTAGAAGCGGGCGTTCTCGGGGTCGGGGATGTTGCGGAGCGTGCCGGCGGGGATGTTCTGCGGGTTGCCGGCGGTCATGGGCTGGCGGATGAGCTGGTTGTTGGAGGTCTGATCGATGTCGCAGAGCGCGACGAGGTCGCCGCGGTGCAGGTCGTAGAGCGCGCTGCCCGGGTCGGTGGACTGGAGGTATCCCGAGTTGGTGAAGGAGTTGTTGAAGTCGCCCCAGTCGTCGGTCGGGATGAGGTTGCGGCCTGCGGGCGGGTTCGCCCAAAGTCCGACGTAGCCGCCTTCTTCGTGGAAGCCCTGATCCGATCTGCGGAATCCGGCGTGGTTCATGATGAGGTCGATGTAGACGACGGCGTTGGCGCCGTGGAACTCGGCGACGGCGGCTCGCAGGTCGTCTTCGCTGCCGTAGGTCGTGTTGCCGGTCGCGCCGCCGCCGAGGTTGAAGAGGTCGAGCGGGTCGTAGCCCGGGCTCTTGGCGGAGTTGGATGCGACGGCTCTGGAGATGGGGGGGAGCCAGGTCGAGCCGTAGCCGGCCATGAAGAAGTCGGGGATGCGGTGCTCCATGTCGCGCCACTCGAGTTCGAACCACTGGAGCATGGGCGGGAATTGGTCCTGTGCCGAGGCGGCTCCTGCGAGCAGGCTCAGTGTCAGTGCGGCAAGGCAGCGGTTCGGATGGCTCATCGAAGGGGGCTCCGTGGGGCACATGAGTGACTCAGAATCGTCGTCAAGGAGTATATGGGTCGGGCCTGGCTTCCCGAAGCCGAAAGTGTTCCTCTTCGCGGACGATTCGTGGTATACAACGCACGTTCGTCTTTCCGGACCCTGAGCGGCCTACAACTCGTGCCGAAAGACGACCCAGAGCCCCACAGGCGGGAGTATCCGACATGCCATCGAGACTTCACGGTCTGCTGCTCGCACTGGTCTTTGCGCTCGCGCCGTTCGCTCGCGGGCAGGTTGTATCCGAGTCGATCGGCGACGAGATCGTCCGCTTTCATGCATCGCCCGACGCGAAGCAGCACGCGCTGCCATCGTTTGCGCTGCTGGATCCGAAGATGCCCGCGACGGGTTCCGCGCCGGCGGACTTTGGTGTGGTTCCCGAGTTCTTCGTCGATGACGCGGGACGCCAGTCGTTTACGATCGCGATCGAGCCGGGGACGAGTTTGTACGGCACGGGCGAGGTGCCGGGGCCGCTGCTGCGGAACGGGCGGAAGACGGTGCTCTGGAACTCGGACTCGTACGGCTACAAGGAGAGCACGCAGTCGCTCTACAAATCGCACCCGTGGGTGTTGGCGGTGCGCGCCGATGGATCGAGCTTCGGCGTGATCGGGGACTCAACGTACCGCATCGAGATCGACCTGACCGATGGCATCACGTTCCACGCCGACGGGCCCGAGTTCCCGGTGATCGTGATCGAGCGGGAATCGCCTCAGGAGGTCGTGCAGGCGCTGGCGCAGCTGACGGGCACGATCCCGATGCCGCCCAAGTGGGCGATCGGGTATCACCAGTGCCGGTACAGCTACTACCCGGATGCGCAGGTGCGCGAGATCGCCAAGGGCTTTCGCGACCGGAACATCCCGGCGGATGTGATCTGGATGGACATCCACTACATGGATCAGTACCGGATCTTCCGGTTCGACAAGGAGCTTTTCCCCGACCCGAAGGGTTTGAATGCGTACCTTCTCGATGAGCTGAACTTCCACAACGTCTGGATGATCGACCCGGGCGTGGGCGCCGAGAGGGAGCGGTTCCCTGCCGAGGGCTACAGCGTCTACGAGGAGCTGATGGCGAGCGATCACGCGGTCAAGACCGCCAAGGGCGAGGTCTACAAGGGCGAGGTCTGGCCCGGGTGGTGCGTGTTCCCGGATTACACGCAGAAAGAAACACGGGACTGGTGGGCGGGGCTCTACACGGACTTCATGGCGCAGGGCGTCACGGGCGTGTGGAACGACATGAACGAGCCGGCGATCTTCAACGTGCAGTCGAAGACGATGCCCGAGGACAACCGCCACGCGGGCGATCCCGAGATGGGCGGCCCGGGCGACCACGCACGCTTCCACAACGTCTACGGCATGCTCATGATCGAGGCCACGCGCAACGGCGTGCAGGACGCCAACCCGGACAAGCGGCCCTTCGTGCTGAGCCGGGCGACGTACCTGGGCGGGCAGCGGTTCGCTGCGGGCTGGTCGGGCGACAACTCGGCGGACTGGTGGGATCTTGAGGGCTCGGTCCCGATGGTCCTGAACATGAGTCTCTCGGGCTTCCCGTTCTACGGCCCGGACATCGGCGGCTTCATCGGCAACGGGAACGCGCAGCAGTTCGAGCGGTGGTTCGCGTTTGGCGTGATGTTCCCGTTTGCGCGCGGGCACACGGCGGTCGGGAACGTGCAGAAGGAGCCCTGGGCGTTCGGGGCCGAGGTTGAGGAGACGTCGCGGCAGGCGCTGAGCAACCGGTACCGCCTGCTCCCCTACTACTACACGCTTTTCTACGACGCGCATACGACCGGCACGCCGATCGCGCAGCCCGCGTTCTTTGCGGACCCTGCCGACCCGGCGCTGCGGAGTGAGGATGACATTTTCCTGATCGGCGAGGGTTTGCTTGTGAAGCCCAAGCTGACGCTTCACGGTGACCGCGTGCCCGCGATGCCGAGGGGCATCTGGAACCCGCTTGCGCTCGAGGGCGCGGACAACCCGGACATGCCCGAGTTTTTCATCAAGGGCGGCTCGATCATCCCGTCGGGGCCTGTGATGCAGTTCACAAACGAGAAGCCGCTCGACCCGCTCACGCTGATCGTCGCGCTCGACGAGGCCGGCAACGCCACCGGCACGCTCTACGAGGACGCGGGCGAGGGGTACGCGTTCGAGGAGGGCGACTACCTGCTCAGCACATACATCGCCGAGCGCAAGGGCGACACCGTTGAGATCACACTCGCCGATGAAGAGGGTGAGCGGGCTCGGCCCGATCGGTCGCTTCATGTGCGCCTGATTCTGGAGGACGGCGGCGAAGTGATGGCCGAGGGGCGTGACGGTCAGGCCGTCACGGTCAAACTCCCGAATTAAGCCGCTCCGACCTCGCGTGTCGCGAGTGTGAGGATGTTGATCTGGGTCATGTCGTCGCCCTCGAGTGTGCCCGTGCACACGCCGTCGGCCAGGACCATGATCCGGTCCGAGAGCGCGAGCAGTTCGGGCATCTCGCTTGAGACGAGGACGACGGCGAGGCCCTTCTCAACGGCTTCGCGGATGAGCTTGTAGACCTCGACCTTGGTGCCCACGTCGATGCCGCGGGTCGGCTCGTCGAGGAGCAGGACCTTGGTTTCCTTGCCCATCCAGCGGGCGATGAGCAGCTTCTGCTGGTTGCCGCCCGAGAGCTCGCTTGGCTTGCTGCTCGTGCGGGCGGCTTTGACCTGGAACGTGCGGATTTTCTCGGCGACGACGCGGTTCTCTTCGCCCTCATGGCGGAGCCCGAAGGGGAAGCCGCGGTTGGCCAGCAGCGGCATGCGCGGGGCGATGATGTTCTCATCGACGCCGAGCTGGAAGAAGAGGCCCTCGTGCCTGCGGTCTTCGGGGACGAGCCCGAGCCCGGAGCGGATCGAGGCGCGCACGTCGCCCAATGGGAGTGATTGGCCTTCGAGCTCGATCGAGCCCGAGGCCTTGGGATCGAGCCCGAAGATCGCGGCGAGCAGTTCGCTTCGGCCGCCGCCGACGAGCCCGCCGATGCCCAGGATTTCGCCCCTGCGGACTTCGAGCGAGACGCCGCGCAGCTTCCCGGGTGAACTGATCGACGTTGCCCGCAGCACGATGCCGCCTATGTGCGCGTGCTCGCCCGAAATGCCCGAGACTTCACGCAGCGCGCCCGCTTCGCCGCCGCTCGTTTGCATCTTGCCCGTGGGTGTCACGACGCGCCGGCCGATCATCTGCTCGACGAGCGTGGCTTCGTCGAGACCCTTGACGTCGTTGGTGGCGACGAACTTGCCGTCGCGGAGCACGGAGACCCGGTCGCAGCAGGAGAAGATCTCGCCCATGCGGTGGGAGACGTAGATGATCGTGAGGCCTTGCGACGCGAGTTCGCGGACGATCTCGCCCAGGCGATCGGCCTCTGCGATCGAGAGCGAGCTGGTGGGCTCGTCGAAGACGATCACGCGGGGTGAGGAGCCGCCGCGATGGGCACCGTCTTCGAGCGAGGCGGCGATCTGGCAGATCTGGCGTTTGCCTGGGCTGAGACCGCCGAGCGGTTTGCTTACGTTGATCGTGGGATCGAGCCGGTGCACGAGCTCCGCGGCTCGGCGGGCCATTTCTTCGAAGTTGACGGTGCCGAATCTGCCGCGGGGCATGTCGTGCAGGCAGAGATTCTCGGCGACGCTCAGGTTCGGGCACTGGGCCAGTTCCTGGTGCACGATCCGCACGCCCGCGGCGAAGGCGTCGTCGATGGAGCCGAGTTTGAGCGGCTGACCATCGAGCGTGATCGTGCCCGTGTCGGGCTTGTGCAGGCCCGCGATGGCCTTGCCCAGCGTGCTCTTGCCCGCGCCGTTCTCGCCCATGAGGGCGTGGACCTCGCCCGCGCGGAAGCTGACGGTGACGTCGCTGAGCGCCTGCGTGATGCCGAAGCGTTTGGAGACGCCTTCGACACGCAGGAACTCGTTGTGATTCGCGTCGGTCAATATGTCTCTCAGCAAGAAAGACGACCGGCGGGCTTTCGCCGACCGGTCGCGAAATTGGTTGCGTTACTTTGCGCCCTTGGGGTCCCAGACTTCCCAGTTCGCCGCGTACTCGTCGACGTTGTCCGAATTAACGATGTCGAACTGGGCGTAGTTCATGACGCTGGCGGGGTCTTTGCCGTTGTGGACCTTGTCGAAGAGGAGCATGACGGACTCATAGCCCCAGCCGTAGTAGGGCTGGCCGACGAGGACCTGGACCTGCCCGGCTTTGACGTACTCGAGCGGGAGGGGCAGCGGATCCATCGAGACGACCTTGGCGTTCTCGTAGATGCCGTCGAGTGCGTTGTCGGTGTAGAGCGGCCAGCCACCCACGAGCGCCCAGCCGGTGATGTCGGGATTGCTGGTCTGGACCTGCTGCATTTTGGCGGCCATGTCCGCGGCGGTTTCGGGGGCGTAGAAGACGTCACGGACCTCGATCCCGTCTTGCCTGGCGGCTTCCTCGCGCACGCCATCGACTCGGGCCGAGAGGTTCGCCGAATTCGGGTTGCCCGAGAGGATTGCCACGACGCCCGAGCCGCCCATCTGCTGGGCGAGTTCCTGCATGACCTTGACACCGGCGGCCTTGTCGTCGACGCCGTAGTACGCGAACCGCGCGGATTCGGGCGCATCGGAGTCGAACGTCACGACGGGCACGTTGCCGGCGGCGGCGGCGTCGATGGAGCTCTTGAGCAGGTTCGCGTCGGTGCAGCTGATGGCGATGCCGTCCACGCCCTGGCTGGTCAGGAGTTCAACGAACTCGGCCTGCTTCTGGGCGTCTTCGGTCGCGGGCGTGCGCCAGTTGATGGTGACCGTGACGCCTTCGTTCTCTTCGCTGAGCTTCTTCGCTGCGGCTTCGGCGCCGACGCGGGCGGCCTGGAAGACGGGGTTCTGCTCCGCCTTGGCGATGACGCCGAAGGTGTAAGTCTGAGCCGCTGCGGCGGGCGTTGCGCCCTCTTCGCCGCTCTTGGCGGGTGCCTTGCTGGCTTCCTGCTCACCGCAAGAGACCATCAGTGCCAGAGCACCGAGGCCGAGCATCATTGAAACAGATTTTCGTGCGAACATGGGTTATTCCCCTCTGTGAGAGTCACTGGTCATTTGTCTGGATCACCCCTTCGGGGCGAACCTTGTCTTGGCCTGGTCGATCACCACGGCGATGATAATGGCAACGCCCATGACGATCTGGTTGAAGGACTGATCAATCTCCAGGATGATCATCCCGTTGTCGATAAGCTGGATCACGATTGCGCCGAGCACGGCCCCGATCGCCGACCCCCGGCCTCCCATGAGCGACGCCCCGCCGATGACGGTGGCGGCGATCACCTTGAGTTCGTAGGTCATGCCCGCGTTGGGCTCTGCGGCTCCGAGGTAGCCCAGATAGACGGCGGCGCTCAGTCCCGCCAGCAGCCCGAGCATGGCGTAGACGATGACTTTGTCCTTGCCCACGGGGATGCCCGCGTATTTGGCGGCTGTCTCGTTGCCCCCGATGGCGTAGACCTGCCGGCCCACGACGGTCTTGGAGAGCACGAACATGCCGATCGCGCCGACGACGAGCATGAAGATAACCGGGACGGGGTATGTGCCGGCGATCTCGGCCTTGAAGAAGCCGCTCGTGAAGCTTTCGGGGAAATTGCCGACGGACTGCCCGCCGCTGATGACGAAGATGAGCCCGCGGTAGGCGGCCATGGTGCCGAGGGTGATGACGAAGGGGTGGACGCGGAGGCCGACGATCATGACGCCGTTGACCGCGCCGCAGGCGAGTCCCACGAGGGAGCAGATCCCGATGCCTAAGGGAACCGAGAGCAGGAGTCCTGTCTCGGCGTTTGTGAACTTCTGGAGCGCCATCGCGCCGATGAGCGCTGAGAGGCCGTAGATCGAGCCGACGGAGAGATCGATGCCTGCGAGGACGATGACGGCGGTCATGCCGACGGCCATGATGGCGATGAAGCTCGCGTCCTTGGCGACGAGGACGAGGTTCTCACGGTCGAGGAACTTGCTGACGGTTTTGCGGCCGAAGAAGGCTCTTTGTGTGGCGTTGTAGGAGTAGCCCTCGTCGCGGGCGTAGGTGGTCGGCGATCCGTCGCCCGTGACGCGCCAGCCGGCGATTTGCTGGAGGGAGATCGTGCCGGGCGGGGTTTCGCTCCCGCTCGCGTCGTACTCGACGATCGAGGCGCCCTCGGGGATCGCGATGCGGAACTGTTTCTGCTTGGTGCCGCCCATGACGGTGAGCAGCGTGCCCATGATGAGGATGACCAGGACGAGCCCGGCTTCCTGGGCGCTTGCGAGCCTTCGGAGCATCGACGGGGGGTTGGCCTGCGGTCTGTTCGAGTGTGTGGTTTGGGTCACGGGGCGAACTGTAGCGGCGGAGCATCAGCCTGTGCAGGGATGCTCGGTCTCGACCATTCTTCCGTGACGCACACAGCCGACCGATCCCTTGGCCGACGACAGGGGACTGGTTCGGACGATCAGTCGATCGTTTGGAGCATGGTCGAGCGGTTCGAGCGGAGTGTGTTGATGCTCTGAGGGTTGCCTTTGAGTTCGGGGCGGCCGTTGGGCCCCTCGTCAGAGGCAAAGAAGTAGTCATGGATGGAGAGCTCGATGCCGTTGTAGCTTTGCTCGTTCTTGAGGAACTCGGCGTGCCCGTCGGAGTACACGAACATCCCGCCGTCCTCGCCGTAGGTGTCTAGCTTGGAATAGAAGCCCGGCTTGGTGCCCGCAGACTCGGCGAGCGAGTTGGATGTTCCGCCCGCGCCGGCACCGTACCACGCCTTGGTCCCGATGTCCGGGCCGATGGTTTCGGTGCCCCAGAGCGGGACAGGGTACACGACCGTGGGATCCGCGGACTTGATGCCTGCGATGTAGAGATAGCTGATGTTGTAGTCGATCACGTCCTCAGGACTCCCGGGAGGCGTCGGCTTGACGGCCCTGCCCTGTGTGATGCTGTTGATGCTGGAAGGATTGATGATAGGTGGGCCGTGGTAGTTGTAGTCTTCCCGCTGCGCCGGCGAGGTGAGCACCTCGAGTGAGTCGACATACGTGCCCATGATCGGGTTCGGATTGCCACCCCAGTTGCGAGAGTTTCCAATTGTGCCGCCCAGACGCGACCAGCCCTCTGGTGACGCGACCGTCCCGCCCTGCGTGCCGACCTGCCAGTGGCTGAACATGCCAGCGATGCCACCGGTTTTGTACTGATCCCCGAAGAGATTGGCGTTGTTGCTCGGTGTCGGCAGCACCGGGTACCAGTCCTTGAAGTCGTTTGCATATGAAGTGAAGGCCAGACCCATCTGGCGGATGTTCGAGAGATCGGCCGCCTTCCGCGCGGCGACACGCGCCTTCCCGAGCGCTGGGAGCAGGATGCCGATCAGGAGCGCGATGATCGCGATGACGACCAGGAGTTCGATCAGCGTGAAGCCGCGGCTTTGACAGTTCTTCATCTTCACTTGCGTTCCCTTGTCATCCGGGCTTCTGGGCACGAGACCAGAAGCCCTTGGCTTATCTGCGGCTGGGCGCGTACGCCGGTATGCATGGAAGGCCCGCATGCCGGACCCAATATGATCCTATCGAATCCAGCGGGGGACGGCCATGCTTTCAGGCTTGCTATCGGTCATTTCGGGCTTGATCCATTTCGGGCTCCCATACTCGGTGACAAGCCCGGCCTGTATACAGCCCGAGGTCTTTCTCGTGCACCGAGAGCTCGGGCTTGTCGATCTGAAACTCTCCGAGGCGCCCTGCACGCTTGAGCGTTCGTCGGGACTGCCGAGCATCCCTGTATACCACGCCGATCAGAACGTGCGCGTTCGGCTCGGACCCGACGAACAGATCCGTATTCGCCGATCACCCGACGAGGTTTCCGACTGGCTCTCTCCGCTTTCCATCGCGGACGCCGCTCCCGAGGCGGCGGAAACCCCTGCCTGGGCGGTCGGCGCGGTTTGGTACAACATATTTCCTGAGCGGTTTGCCAACGCAGAGCCCCGCAACGATCAGGGCTGGCCCGACGGCACGCCGATCCCGTGGGGGCAGGAATGGTTTGAGGTTTCCGCCGACGAGTTCGAGGCCTCCGCGAACCGAGCGATCGCCGACCCGAAGCGGTACCGGGACGATCCGGATCGAAGCCGCCCGCTGCTGAGCGATGTGGCTTTCGAACGCCGGTATGGCGGGGATTTGCAGGGGATTGAGCAGCGCCTGGATCACATCGCCTCGCTCGGGGCGACGGCGATCTGGCTCTGCCCGGTGTTCGAGGCCGACAGCCTGCACAAGTACGAGGCCACGGATCACAGACACATCGACCCGCACTTTGGCTGGCCGGGCGTTCCCGTGGCGGACTCGGAGCCATTCAACCCCGAGCCGAAGAGCTGGAATTGGACCGCTGCGGACCGTTTCTTCCTCGATAAACTGCTCCCAGAGGTACGCGCCCGCGGACTTCGACTGATTCTCGACGGCGTGTGGAACCACGTCGGCACCTCGCACCCGGCGTTCCGTGACGCGGTCGAACGCGGGCAGGCGAGCCCGTATTTCGACTGGTTCGATCTGCGGGTCGATCAGGCGGGGCGCGTCATCGGCTGGCGAGCCTGGGATAGAGCGAACGGGAATCTCCCGGCTTTCCGGCAGCTCGAGGGTGATCTCGCGTCGGGACCCCGCTCGTACGTCGAGGGCGTCACCGCGCGATGGATGGACCCCAACGGCGACGGCGACCCGTCCGACGGGATCGATGGCTGGCGGCTCGATGTGGCCAACGAGATCGGACTGCCATTCTGGGAGGCGTGGCGCGATCGGGTCCGAGAACTCAGCCCGGAGGCCGTGCTCTTTGGAGAGCTCTGGTTCGACGGCGGCGATTACTTCGGCGGGCGAGCCTTCGACGCGCAGATGAACTACCCGCTCGCGTTTGTGCTCGTGCCTTGGCTCTCGGGGATTCGGAATCCGGAGATCGCGAGCGATCTGGCGGGGGTGTTCTCGCATCACCCTGCGACCGATCTGGCCCAGATGAACGTGCTCGGGACGCACGACACGGCAAGGCTTGTCTCGATGCTGGCGAACCCGAGTCTCGACTATGACCAGAACGCTGGCCTGAATGCGACTGGATTCAACCGAAACCGCCCAGATTCACACGCGTACGAGCGGCTCGAACTGGCGTTCGCCGTGCTGAGCTTCTTGCCCGGCTCGCCGATGGTTTTCGCGGGCGATGAGCTGGGCATGTGGGGCGGGGACGACCCGGAGAACCGCAAGCCACTGCCCTGGCCTGATCTCGCGACGGATCCGCAGTTTGCCGAGTTTGCCAATTTGACTTCCGAACGCCTGGGTCAATGGCTCCGACTCAGGAGTGACCCGGAAATCGGCCCGATTCTTCGTTACGGCGGCTTCACATTCTCGTTCCGGGACGAGATGCTCATCATCGATCGCGACCTCGATGGTCGATGGCTCCGCCTGTACGCGAACCCGACCGACGACCAGCAGCCCGCCGAGATTGGCCCGGTCCCCGGGCGTTCGGCGCTGGCGACCTGGTACGGGGAAACAGACACTTGGATCGATTTGAATGAGTCGTCCGAGAAGCGGACATCTCCCTGAGCGATGGTTCGGAAATGCTGTATACAGCTGTACTTTCGTGCGCTGAAACCGCTTACGATCGGCTAAGATCAGTCGAGGATTTCCCGCGTGTTCCGCGGGGATTCGTGGATACCACCACAGGAGGGCTCGCTCACGCGGGCACGGGAGAACCAAAGAATGAAGAGCACACTTACTGCCGCTCTGCTCGCGACCGTTTGCGGGCAGGCGATTGGCCAGATCACCGTTGACGGCAAGATCGGCGCCGCGGAGACCGGCCTGTACACACGCGCCTGGATTCAGAACCAGCCCACGAGCTTCGGCGACAACCTGCCGCAGATGGGCAACCCCGAGGACAACTCGGACGCGATCAACGTCACGACGGGCATTGAGGTGCGCATCCCGCTCTCGAACTTCGCGCTCAGCGACGCGGTCCCCACGGGTCAGATCCGCATCGCCGGCTGGGTCATCAGCGGCGGCAACGACTTCATGTCCAACCAGGTCATCGGCGGCCTCGGTGGCCCGGGCGCCAACCTGGGCGACCCCGCCAACGTGAACTTCAAGGAGCCCAGCGGCTCGAACCCCGATGGCGTTCCCGGCAATCAGTTCGCCATCGTTCCGACGACCATCGTCAGCGGCGCCCCGACCATCGACGGCACCGCCGATTCGTCCTACGGCCCTCCGATCTTCGTCAGCAACACCGGCACCGGCTTCGGTGACAACACCGACCCCGATCCCGTCCTGACCAGCGGCGGCTCCGAGATCGCCAACCTCTACGCCCGCCTCGTCGACGAGGATTCCAACGGCTCGGCCGATGCGCTCTACATCCTCGTGGGCGGCAACCTCGAGCAGAACTTCAACCGTCTGCACCTGTGGTTCGACGTCGATGCTGCAGCAGCGATGCCCGCGGGTCAGAACGTGGTCCGTGATGACAACGCCGACATCAACTTCAACGCCATCAACCGCCAGGCCGGGCTCGAGTTCGACGACGGCTTCACGGGCGACTTCATGCTCATCTATGCCTTTGGCAACACGGGCTCGATGTTCGAGGCCTTCGCCGACATGGCGACCACCCCGACCACGGGCGCCGGCACGGGCGCTTTCCTGGGTGCCGGCACGCCTGCGCTGCTTACCTCCTCAACTTCGGGCGTTGGTGAGGGCGTGACGATCTCGATCAACAACTCCAACACCGGCGGCGTCGGTCCTTCGGGCTTCACGCCCACGATCCCCGACATCGATGTCGCTGTCGGCTCCGAACTCGACGCGATCTGGACCAACCTCGATATCCCCAACAACAGGCTGAACGTCCTCTTGGCGGGCAACCTCCAGTCGAACGACAACCGCCTGCTCGTTTTCCTCGACGGCAACCCCTCCGACGGTCAGAACACACTCCGGAACGACAACGTTGACATCGCCTTCCGCGCGCTCGACCGCCTCGGGCTCAACGACGGCACCGATCCCGATGACGTCGAGCCCATGGGCCCGGGTCTGACCTTCGATTCATCCTTCAATGCCGACTACGCGATCCTGATCAACAACAACGGCTCGACGACCTCGACCAACACCATCTTCACGAACGCCGCGGTGCTCCGTCTCAATGGGCCCAACATCGTCCAGGGCTTCAACACCGACTTCGGCGCCTACGACGGCGGCCAGAAGTCCGCCCCGGGCAACAACCCGATCCTCTTCGACGGCGACAACCCCCCCACGGGTGTCGACATCGAGCCCGGCACAGGCGAGAACATCTTCACCAACTACGCCCCTCGCGACGCCGCCGCGGCCTTCCTTGCCAACGGATCGCTCGGCTTCGAGACCCCGGGCCTCCTGATCGTCGGCCTCGACAACAGCAACGTCGGCGGCGTGAGCGACGTCGCGGGCAACGACGTCAGCGATGCCTGCAACGTCACGACCGGCGTTGAGCTCAGCATCGATCTGACCGAGCTCGGCTGGAACGGAAGCTCACCGATCAAGATCGCCGCGATGATCACAAGCGGCGGCAGCGATTTCGTTTCCAACCAGGTCGCTGGCGGTCTGCCGACGGCCGATCAGCTGGGCGAGCCCCGCGAGATCGATTTCTCGATGATCGCGGGCAACCAGTTCGTGACGGTAGGCGACACCGCCGACTGCCCGGCCTCGAGGCTCTGCGCCGACCAGAACCAGGACGGTCTGGTGACCCCCGCCGACTTCTCGGCCTGGATCGCCAATTACAACGCGACCAGCCTCATCGCGGACGTGAACCAGGACGGCTTCGTGACCCCGGCCGACTTCTCGGCGTGGATCGCTGCCTTCAACCAGGGCCTGGGTGGTCCGACCTGCAATCCGTAATCTGGTGCCCCATCCTCGGGGCAGAGAATGAGCTTGAATGGCCCGGCCCCGCTTCGGCGGGGCCGGGTTTGTTTTCGCGGTCATCGATGGGGAAGATGCGGACTCAGCGTGCCAAAGAGAACGCCCCGCCGATTTCGCGGCGGGGCGTTTGAATTGAATGAAACTGATGCTTGAGTCTTAGCGGCGACGGCGGGTCGCGGCGAGGCCCGCGAAGCCGAGGAGGGCTACTGAGCCCGGAGCAGGGACCTTCAGGGTCACGAACTGGTCACCCGTGAAGTTGTTGAAGTTGATGCCGCTGACGCTGCCGGTGAAGCCCCCGGCCCCGTCGCCGCCGAGGTTCCCGGTGCCTGGGGGGAGGCCTCCGGCGACCTGGTTGGAGAGGTAGTCATGGGAGCCGCCGTTGATGAAGGCAGCCAGGCGGAGCATTCCGCCGTCGTAACCGATCTCGGCGAGCGAGATGGCGAGTTCGAGGCCCGTGGTGACGAGGGCGGGATCGCTGTCGTTGGGGTTGCCGAAGTCGGCGACGCCGCCCACGTTGGACTGGTCGGAGGCGAGTGTGAAGCCCAGGCCGTTGGCGCCACCGGCGACGATCTGTGAGCCGTCCACCCGGCCCGCGCCGCCGC
>JBGSIX010000286.1:0-1958 GCA_041742315.1 Phycisphaerales bacterium
AGCTCGTCGATCGGGATGGCGATGGGCCAGAGGCCGCTGGCGCGCCAGGCGGTGCGCTCGGAGTCGAGCATGGGCGTGGGCCGGCCGCGGTACTGCTCGATCAGCTCGGCGATCAGGTCGTCCTGGTCTTCAACGGCCCAGACGCGGAGCTCGAGGCCTTCCTGGTTGCCCTCGACGATGGGGCGTTCGAGGTTGGGCGCTTGCCACGGCGCGGGCGCTGCCGGCCCTTTGGGCGAGGAGCCGGCGCAGCCGATGGCAAAGATCAGGCCTATCAGCAACGCCGCGTGGGTTCTCATCGTTCCGCTCTCGGCTCGCACAGATTGATGCGGTCGATGAGCCGGCGGACGAGCGCGAAGTGGTACCTGGTGTGCGTGAAGGCCAGGCGGGGCTTGTCGAGGTGGTCGTCCTCCTCGGGGTAGGGGCCGCACTGGACCATGCTTCCGTTCTTGACGAGGACCGCGAACTCGTGGTTGATCGCCGCGACGTCCTCGTCGCTGATGGCGTAGTTCATGCGGATGATCAGGTCGTCGCGCACATAGCGGGAGCTGTGATAGACGCGGTAGAAGCGCTCGATCTCCTCGACGCCCTCCTCGGGGGTTCGGCAGACTCTGTAGAGGCTCCGGTCCTCGTCGTTGATCATCTTGTGCCCGAGGAGCTTCTCGGTGACGAACTCGTGCCACTCGTCCCAGTAGCGGACGCCCTCGCCCTCGAGCAGGACGATGGGGATCATCGAGCTCTTACCGGTTTGCACGAGGGTGAGTACCTCGTAGACCTCGTCCATGGTGCCGAAGCCGCCCGGGTAGACGGCGACCGCGTCGCACTGGCTCAGGAACATGAGCTTGCGCGTGAAGAAGTAGCGGAAGTTGATGAGTTTTTCATCGCCCGCGATGACGGTGTTGGCGCTGGTCTCAAAGGGCAGTCGGATCGCGACGCCGAAGCTCGCGGCGCGCCCGGGGCCCTCGTGCCCGGCCTTCATGATCCCGTCGCCCGCGCCGGTGATCGCCATCCACTTGCGGGAGGCCATGAGCCTGCTGAACTCGACGGCGGCGGCGTAGTCCGGGTGCTCGGCGGGCGTGCGCGCCGAGCCGAAGATCGTCACCTTGCGGGTGCTGGGGTACTGCCCGAAGACCCGGTAGGCGTAGCGGAGCTCTTTGACGGCGGCGGAGATGAGCTTGAGTTCGCCCGTGTCGCGGCCGTCGGGGATGAGCTTGAGGGCCGCGGTCATCAGGTCGCGCACGAGCCGGTGCTCGTAGACCTCCTCGCCCACGCCCGAGACGGCGGTGATCATCTCGCCGAGTTGTTTCTGGATCGCCGGGTCCTGCGCGAGGCGGTGGCTCGAACGCTCGGGGGGTACGGCGGTCTCGTCCTGCGGCGCAACGGTCGCCGGGTCGAGTTCCTGCCGGGTGTGCTCGTCATTCTTTGCCATGTTTGATTCGTCCTTGCTTTCTAGGGGTGATTGGAGCGCACCGAGTCGGTGTGCGTGTGACGGTGCCGCTCAGCGTGCCGCGCGGAGGCGGCGTTGCTTCTCGGCCCGGGCTTCGAGGTCGGCCAGCCGCCTGTCGCTGGCGGACTCGTCGATCCCGAGCACGCGGCCGATGACCCGGCGCGTCTCGGGGAGGGACTGTACGCTGATCCTCGGCTCGCCGGCGGTCCCGGAAACCGCGATCGTCACGAACTCGTCCCGGATCGTCTCCAACAGATCGCTGATCACCGGGATCCGGCGGGTCGCCCGCGACCTGAGGCGCAGGTCCAGCTCCAGAGCGGGCCAGGTCGCCGTCCCGTAGCCGATCAGCTCCACGCTCCTGCTGATGAGCGACATGCCTTCAATCGCGATCTGCCCGCCGTCGAACACGGCTTCGACGCTGGCGAAGTCGACGCCCTCGGCGGCGGGGAGCTGCAGGTTGCTCGCCTCGACGAGCCGCATCGCGCCGGGCACGTCGATCACGCTCCCGCCGGCG
>JBGSIX010000287.1:0-1861 GCA_041742315.1 Phycisphaerales bacterium
CCTTTGCCACGCCGAAGTCGGCGACCTTCGCCACGCCGTGGTAGCTCCCCGTCACGGTCGAGCCCGGGCCCGCGTAATCGGCGAGCAACCGGTGGAAGTACGCCAGCGCCCGCCCCGCCTCGGCGGTGGGGGGGATCGCCCGGTCGTAGCGCTTGCCGCTGACGAAATCGAAGACCTCGTACACGAACCCGTCGAGCAGGAGCGCGCCCTGCCCCGTTTGCGTGGGCAAAAGCCGGGCAAGCGGGAAGGCCCGGTGGGAGAGGTGATTCTGGATCGCGTGGCAGAAGGCGACGTGGGCCGCCGACGCCTTGCCGGGCGATCGCCGCTTGATCAGCACCGTGCCCGTGCTCGTCTCGAGCACCACCTTGGGCGCCTGCCTCGAGCCCCTGCGGAACTCGCGCACGCTGTGGATGCGCCCAAGCGCGTAGTGCGAGCACACGATCGCCAGCTCACCCGTCGCGAACCGGTCGTAGCCCTCGACCGCGGGCCTGACCTCGCCCGCCACGGGCAGGCCCGTCTTGACCACGCTTGGCACGACCACCTGACCCATCACCGTATCGGATGAGCTCGACACGCCCGCCGAGTCGGCGAACAGATCCACCGAGGACTGCTCGGTCTCCAAAGCCTGCTCGGCGTGCATGTCCGCTTCCTCGCGCATGTCCCTGCTCAGAAGATGAATTCAGAAGAACCCCAGTCCTCGGGATCCTGCCAACCGCTCACTCGACGTTCTGGACCTGCTCCTTGATCCGGTCGATCGCGCCCTTGATCTCCACGATCGATCGGCTGATCCGCGTGTCCATCGACTTGCTCGACATCGTATTCGCCTCGCGCAGGAGTTCCTGCGCCATGAAATCCAGCGTCCGGCCCACCGGCGCATCGTCACCCTGTTCGATCAGATTACCGAACTGTTCCAGGTGACCACCCAGACGGGTGATCTCCTCAGCGATATCGGTCCGCTCGGCGTGGCTGGCCACCTCGCGGATGATGTCCACCGTGTGCTCGGCGACGCTCGATCCCGCCAAGAGTTCCTCGATCCGAGCCCGAAGCCTCGTCTCGAAGTCCCGCACCACGTCCGGCGCCCGCTCCTTCACCTCGGCCAGGTGCTGCCCGATGAGCGAGAGCTGATGCCGAAGGTCCGCCGCGAGCATCTCGCCCTCGCTCGCCCGCATCTTCAGGAGCGATCGGCACGCCTGGTCCGTCAGCTTCGCGAACACCTCGCGCACGCGACCGATCCGCTCGCCCTCGTCGCCCGGGGGCTGGACCACGCCCGGCAGATCCAGGAGCGAGCCGAGCTCGATCGCCACCCGGCCCGAGCCGATGTGCTTGGACTGGCTCAGCTGCTCGACGTACTTGTCCAGCGCCTTGCAGTTGATCTCGCGGGCCGCCTGCTCCGTGTCGTCCGTGCACGAGGCCTTGAGCGTGACGCTCCCCCGCGAGATGTGCTTGCGGAGGCGTGTTTCCAGCTCGGCCTCGAGCGACTCGAACTCCTCCTGGAGCCGGACCGTCGCCTTGAAGTGCTTGCCGTTGAGCGAGCGGATCTGCACGAAGAAGTGCGTGCCATCGATGTGCGCCGAGGCCTCGCCGTAGCCTGTCATGCTTCGGATCACGCGATGGGATCTCCGCTTGGTCGGCCAGAGGGCCGACGGTTCAACTGATGGAGTCTACACGATCCGGGATCGCACGACCCGCGAACCAGTCGAATGCGAGCCGCCCGCGTGAGCGGGCGGTCCTTCGTCTCTCAGTGGGTCCGCCCGCTCACGCGGGCGGCTCGCTCAAAAGCGCTCTTATCGCCCATCGCCCTCGGTCGCGCCTTCAACAGGCGCTTCCTCGGCGGGAGCGGGCGTCTCGTCCGCCGCGCCCG
>JBGSIX010000288.1:0-6373 GCA_041742315.1 Phycisphaerales bacterium
GGCGCCAGCGATCAGCTCGTCGCCCGCGTGAACCAAGCCCGCAGGATTGCCCTGGGCTCGGTCGCCGACGCCGCGATCGAGAGCGCCGAATTCGTCCGCGCCGCCCTGCGCCGCGCCCTCAACGACTGAGATTGCTTCTCGAAATGATCACCCGGTCGGGCGGCAGCGCCCGATTCGATCCGATGCTCCGCCGCGCTCGGCGAAAGGCGCGGCGGGGTTTTCTTTTCAGTTCGACTGATTACCGGCGGCTCTTAGAGCTCCACCATCTCCACATCCGGCTGCTGCTTGACCGAGACCACAGGCGTTGCCACCTCGGTCACGAAGCAGCGCAGGTCCTGGCTCGCCTCGGCCATCGCCTGGCGGGTCATCGCGGCGTTGTAGAGCCTGGCCGACTGCGTGCGGCGTTCGACCGCCGTGGGCACCTGGCCCGGGGCCTCGTCCACGCGGACGAACTCCGTGCGGATCGGGCCGAGGCCCTCGCCCTCCACCATCGCGAGCATGTCGAGCGCAATCTGCGCCTCGCTCTTGGCGTTCTCCGCGACGGGGATCGCCTGCTCGAAGGCCTGGATCATGTTCCGGGCGTTCTCGAACGTGCCCGCCTTCTCGGCCCACGTCGCGCCGGGGAGCACCACGTCCGCCTTCTCCATCGCGCGCCTCGGGTGCGTGTCGATGAGCACGGTGAACACGCTGTCGAGCGCATTGATGAGCTCGCCCGAGGCCCACTCGCCCGGGTAGTTGCCCGTCACGATGCAGCCCGCAAACGAGCCGGACTCGAGCGCCCGGACCGCGGCGTCGAAGTCGTGGACGCTGCCGCCGAAGGATTCGAGCACCCGCCGCACGCCTCGGGCGTTTGGTGCCTTCTCGGCGTACATCACGAACGCGCCCGCGTCGCCCGGCTTCGTGCCCGCGGGGAAGGACTTGTCGTGCCCGCGGTGGGGCACAAGGCCCACCGCAAACTCGGCGCTGGCGTCGATCGACCTCGCCAGCTTCGCCAGGAGGAACGCATCCTCGCAGCTGAGCATCGGGCTCACCACGAGCAGGAGCTTGCCGCCCTTGTTCTTGGCCTCGGTCAGACCCTCCAGCGCCGCGTCGTATGCCTGCGCAAAGGTGCACTCGTCGAGCGCCCCGAATCGGCGCCGCATCGGGCCCGAGAGGCGACCGTCCTGGATGTGCTTCCAGCCGTAGCGCACCTCGTCGGTGATCCACCACCGGTTGACCGCCATGTTCGTGCGGGGCTTGATGCGGTAGAGCCTGCCCTCGTTGTGCTCGAAGGTGATGTTGTCGCCCGAGGCCGTGATGCCGTCGATCGACGGCGTGCCCTTGAGGAACCACACGCGCTGGGCGAAGAGGAAGTCCTTGTCGAGCAGCGCGCCCACCGGGCACAGGTCGATCACGTTCGCCGACAACTCGTTATCCAGCGGCACACCCGGGAAGACGTCGATCTCGCTCTTGTTGCCGCGACCAATGATCGAGAGTTCCGCCGTCCCCGAGACCTCACGCGTAAACCGCACGCAGCGGGTGCACATGATGCACCGATCGGAGTAAATGTAAACATTGGGCCCCAGGTCCTTCTTGGGCTGCTTGACCTTGGTCTCCTGGAAGCGCGACACGCCGCGCCCGTACTCGAAGCTGAAGTCCTGAAGGTCGCACTCGCCCGCCTGGTCGCACACCGGGCAGTCCAGCGGGTGGTTGATCAGCAGGTACTCCATGACCGCTTTCTGGTTGGCGACGGCCCTCGGATTGTCCGTGTAGACCACCATCCCGTCGGCGGCCTCGGTCGAGCAGGTCGGCTGGAGCTTGCCGCCCATCTGCGGCTCAAGCTTGCCCTCGTTGCGAGGGTTGGGCGCCCAGATCTCCCCCAGACAGATCCGGCACTGCGCCGGGATCGACAAGGCGTCGTGGTAGCAGTAGTACGGCACTTTGACGTCGTGGGCGTTCGCGATCTCGAGGATCTTCTGTCCCTTCTCGAACTCGCACTCGACGCCGTTAATGGTGATCTTGGGCATGGCTGTGGATGGTAGCTTTCACGAGCCCCCCGCGTGGGCGGGGGGCAGGGCACACAGAAACCCAAAACAGAAGCGGGACGGCCCATCGGACCGCCCCGCTCGTGATTCATGCGATCTGACGCCCGATCAGTTGGTCAGTGCGTCGTTGATGTTGTTGTAGCTGAAGTTGTCGAAGGTGAAGTACGCGCCGAGGCCGCCGCCCGAGCGGGGGTCGCTGACGAAGGTGCGGTCATCGGTCATGGACTGCTGGCCGCTGGCGCCCAGGCCCAGGATCGCCGCACCCATCTCGCCGCCGACCGACCAGCCGCCCTGTTTGAAGGCATCGAGCGAGGCCTGGTCGGGGAAGAAGATCACGAAGTCGGCGTACTGCCCGAAGACGCCCAGGCCCAGGTTGATCCGGGCGTGTCGGCTGTAACCGATCACGTCGCCCGACTTGTCGTAGACGAGCCCGTCGCTGCCGCCGCCGCCCAGGATGTACTGGATCCCCGCGAACTCACCCGGGAACACGGCCCAGGCCACGCTGCCGTCCTTCAGGCTCGCGAACTCTGGTTCGGTGTTCGATAGGTGAGTGACCGTCGCCTGGCACTCGGCCTTGGTGATCTCGTACGCCTCGGGGGTCAAGCCCGTGGCGGCACACCCGCCAAGGCCCAGGCCCGCCAGAAGAACCGATGCCGCCGATGCTGTCTGAATCCGTGTCATGTGCTGATCTCCTGCTGTGGTTGCTGTCCAGGGAATACGCTCAGATGGTACCCGCCGTTACTTAGTATCCGCAAACTATTCGAAGGTCCGATACAAATGGCCAAACCGACACAGAGTTCTATCCCCGCCCCCAAGGGCACGCGGGATCTCTACCCCGACGACCTGCTCCGCCAGCGGTACATCACCGAGGCCTGGCGCCGCGTCTCGATCCGTCACGGCTTCGACGAGATCGCCGGCCCCACCTTCGAGATGCTCGACCTCTACAAAAAAAAATCCGGCGAGGGCATCGTCAGCGAGCTCTTCAGCTTCCGCAGGTCCGGCGGCGACGACGACTACGCCCTCCGCCCCGAGTTCACCCCCACACTCGCCCGCATGTACGCGGCCAAAGCCAACTCACTGCCCAGTCCCTGCAAGTGGTTCACCGCCGGCCCCTACTTCCGCGCGGAGAAGCCCCAGCGCGGGAGGCTGCGGGAGTTTTTGCAGTGGAACTGTGATGTGATTGGGGGAGAACGCCCAGATGACGATCCCGCAGAAACACAATTCATGCGCAATCAATGGGACGCCGACGCTCTTGCTGTGTTGCTAGGTAGTTTGGAATTGTTTGGTCTCGATAGTCAAAGTGTTAGACTAAAGTATTCATCGCGTTACTCCCTGCGTAATTTGACAATGCCGAGATACGGTATTAGCCCAAACGACGACGAGTTTTTCAACGAATTTTTCGCGCTATTGGACGCCTCTGCTAAGATAACCCAGGCGGAATTCGAGAGTCGTGCGGCGCCGCTAAAAAATGCGACAAATTGGGTGTCGCAGTTTGGTCCGGCAAACAGTTTTGCAATTCGTTTTGGAGAAACGTACAAGTCATTTCGCATACGTCACCCCGATCTCAAGCTTGAGAACGAAGATGATTTTGAAAAATACATTGAAATGTATTCTGAGCAAGCCAAGACACATGGCTCGTTGCAGTTTCGTTTAGTGGAGAGGGGGCTTGGCGACTGGATCGAATTTGATAACTCGATTGCGAGAGGATTGGCATATTATACAGGCCTAGTTTTTGAGCTCATCGCCGACGGCGAGCGTGCCGTCGCGGGCGGCGGGCGATACGACAACCTCATCGAACTCTTCGGCGGCCCGCCCACGCCGGCCGTCGGCTTCGGGATGGGCGACGTCGTCCTGGGCCTGCTCCTCGAGGACAAGAACCTGATGCCCGAAGGCCCGGAGCTCATGGACGCGCTGAGCCAGAAGCCCGCGAGCCTGCGTCCCGAGGCGTTTGTCATCGCCAATGAAGCCGGCGAAGCGCACATCGAACCGCTGCTGGCCAGGCTCCGCCGGGGCGTCGAGTCGGAGGCATGGAACACGCGCGACGACAAGAAGCCCTGGGACGCGGACTGCTACGAAGTGTCGCCCATGCACGCGCGGCGTTCGTACAAGTCGACCAAGAACATCGGCAAGCTCCTCGCCGACGCGCGCAAGCAGCACGCCAAATTCGCGGTGATCATCGAGAACGACGAAGCCGCCAAGGTCGAGAACCTCGACACCCGCGAGAACCTCGGCACGTTCCCGCTCGACCAGGTCGGCGCGAAGATCGCCGAAAGGCTGTGAGATTTCCTCCTTCTCCCCTCCGGGGGAGAAGCTGTCTGCGCAGCAGACGGATGAGGGGTCTTCGCCTTGGATTGAAGCAAAACCGAAGACCCCTCTCCCCGGCCCTCTCCCCGGCGGGGAGAGGGAGCAGGATGGATCGGACGCCCATTTCACCGTCAACTGAAACCAATAGCGTGCGGACCTGATAAGGTAATTGGAGCCGATTCTCCGCGCGAAAGGACCGTTTCATGCTCTCGCTTCTCCTCGCCGCCTCGCTCCTTGCCGCTCAGCCCGAAACCAGCGAGCCCGCGCCCGCGCACGAACCCAAGAACCTGCTCGTGAACCCCTCCTTCGAGGAGCCCGTCGGGCCCCAGGCCCAGCCCGTCGACCCGCACGTCATCGGCCAGTGGTGGAGCTTCGCCGGCCCGGACAAGCCCTACTGGCGTCACTTCGAGGTCGCCGATGACGAGGCCTTTGCGGGCGACAGGTCCGCGCGCCTCACGCTCGACTCCGAGGGCTTCGACGGCGCAACGCTCATCGTCGGCGCGACGCAGAACGTCAAGTCCGAGTCGATGCCAACCGAGCTGTCGGGGGCCGTCCGCGTCGACGACTGGAAGCGTGGCACGGTGCGCCAGTACGTCCAGATCGTCGTCATCGTCTGGAACGTCTCGGACAACAAGCCCAGAGGACTGGGCGCGAAGAACTACCAGATCGCCTACACCTTCGCCGGCATCGAAGAGCCGCCCTTTGCCATCGCCAACCGCAAGTTCCTCTTCCCCCGCGGCCAATCCGTCGACCTCGCGGGCAAAGACGGCCAGCCCACCCAGGGCGAGTGGAAAGAGTTCGACTTCAACCCGCGCCGAGACTTCATGGAGCAGTGGGGCGTCGACCCGAGCGACTTCGAGTACATCCGCGTGCTCTACGAGGTCCGCTACGACGGCCGCCAGGCGAAACTCGAACCCCCCGCGCACGCCGTCGTGCACTGGGACGACCTCTACTTCGGCGCCCGCCGCGAGAGCAAAACCGAGTCAGAGTGATCCTGCTCCCTCTCCCCCTGGGGGAGAGGGCTGGGGTGAGGGGTCTTCTGCAAATCTCATTGTCATTAGTGGATCGCCCTGATCCGCCCAAGGTCCGGCACCGGGATCGTCCCGTCCCGCACGATGCTCGGGAAGTACACCATGAACGCCCGCCCGATGATCAGCTCCTCGGGCACCACGCCGGGCCCCGCCGTGAGCGGGAAGTTCTGCGACACGAGCGGGTTGGGCTGGCCCCAGACCCTGCTGTCGGCGCTCCTCGGGCTGTTGTCGCCGAGCGCAAAGTACTGCCCGGGCCCCAGCGTGAGCGTCGACGTCGGGTGCGTGCCATAGGGCGGCTCGCCGGCGCGCATGCTCAGGCTCGTCTGGTACGGGTGGTAGTACAGATCCCGCGACACGCGGAGCCGGTGGAGCCTCGCCTTCCCGCCCGAGTGCAGGATCCGGATCTCGGGTTTGGTGTACTGCTCCGTCGAGGAGAGCAGGTTCATCCCGCGCGAGAGCGGCATGAGCGACTCATACTTCGCGCCGCGGATCGAACGCTCGAGCCGCTGGCGGATCGTCCAGTCGTAATTCGCCCGGCAGACAAGCCGATCGTCCACGAAAATCCAGAGCGACTGGTCCGCGTGCCAGAACTCCACGAGCGACGCCTTCCCGATGGGCAGGTTCCGCACCAGGTCCGCCTGCGTCAGAAGCTGCCGCGGCGAACCCTCGGGTGATTCGGGCTCCATCCAGAGCTCGACCTTGTCCGTGAACACCCGCGCCACGAACCGCGTCTGCCGCGAGCGGATCTCCATCGTCAGCACGTCCTCTTTCGAGGCGGGCTCGTACCCCGTCGAGATCGCAAGGTCCGACACCGGGTAGTTGGGCGGCAGCCACGCCTTGGCGCGCCCGGGCCCGAACCTCGGGTCGCGGTACAGGTCCAGGTCGTTGTAGGGGAGTCGGTCGCGGATGTCCCAAGCCGCGGTGTCCCACTCGAGCTGGGCCGCGTCGCCCACCTGCTTGACGAGGTCCGTGCCGCTGAGCGCCCAGTCGCCGGTCGGCCTGAAGGGCCAGATG
>JBGSIX010000289.1:0-12119 GCA_041742315.1 Phycisphaerales bacterium
GTGCATCCAGGCCGGCGTGCACACGCTGATCGATGGCCCGCTCTCGAACACGAACGAGGGCTGCGCCGAGATCGTCGCGGCGGCGCGCTCGGCCAAGGGCGTGGTCGCCTCGGGATTGCAGGGGCGATCGAACCCGGTCTACAAACTCGCGCGCACGTTCTTCCGCTCCGACTCGGTGCGTGACCTCGTTTCGCTCCGCGCCCAGCAGAACGAGAAGACGAGCTGGCGCACGCCCGCCGACAACCCCGAGCGGAACAAGGCGCTCAACTGGCGCCTCGACCCCGAGGTGACCACGGGCCTGGCCGGCGAGTGGGGGACGCAGCAGTTCGACGTCTTTAACTTCTACACCGAGCGGTACCCGGTGAAGGTCTCGGGCTCGGGCTCGATCCGCCTGCACAAGGACGGCCGAACCGTGCACGACACGATCGCCTGCTCGCTCACCTACGAGGACGGCGTCGTGCTCCAGTATCAGGCCACGCTCGCCAACTCCTATGAGGGCGCGTACGAGGTGCTCTACGGCACCAACGCCGCGATCAAGCTCGGGTGGAGCCACGGCTGGATGTTCAAAGAATCCGACGCGCCGACGCAGGGCTGGGAGGTCTACGCGAACCGCCAGCAGTTCCACAACGACGAGGGCATCACGCTCATCGCCGACGCGACCAAGCTCGCCAGCCAGGGCAAGCTCAAGGAGGGCATCGGTTTGCCCAACCCGTCGCTCTATTACACGCTGGGCGACTTCATCGCCTGCGCGACCGGCGGCGGCACACCCGCGTGCGTCGTCGAGGAAGCCGCCCGCGCGACGGCGATCGGCATCGCCGCGCACAAGGCCATCACCACCGGGACCGAGCAGGCCATCGCGCTCTGAGTGAGCCAACACGGAGAACGCCCTTGACCACGACGCCCACTGCCTGGCCCCGGCTCAGCTCGCTCGGCTTCTTCTCGAAGGTCGGGCTGATCTTTCTCGTGCTCACGCTCCTGACGGGCTACATCGTCAGCGGCATCTTCCTCAACATGGAGTACGAGAACCGAGACGAACGCTCCGGGCTCACGATGACCGACATCGTCGGCGCGTACCACGGCGTCACCTCGCCCTCGCCCCTGCTCGAATCCCTCAAGAACAACCACCCCGACACGCTGAGCGACGAGAAAAGAGCGGCGCTGATCTCTTGGCTTGAGGGCGACCGGATCGGTGAGGACTACGACAACTTCGACTTGGGCGATATGGCGCCGGCGGAGATCATCGCCGAGAACTGCCTGAACTGCCACACCCGAGGCGCGACCGAGGGCGACGGCATCGGGGACAAGGTGCCGCTGGGGTATTTCAGCGATATTCAGTCCATCGCGATCAGCCGTGAGATCAACCCGAAGAACGAGCGCATCATCGCGCTCTCGATGCACGTGCACGCGCCCAGCCTCTCGATGGTGCTGATCGTGCTGACGCTCATGGGCGCGATGACGCGCTGGCCCGGGCTTGTCGTTGGCGGCATCGCGTCGCTCGCGGGCATCGGGCTCTTCTTCGACATCACGGGCCAGTGGCTCGCCAGGTCCGCCGCGATCTGGGCGTACGCCATCGTCGTCGGCGGATTCCTGTCGTCGGCCGGCGTGGGCTTGCTCGGCTTGCTCGTGATCGGAGAGATGCTGCTGCCGGGTAAGAAGACTCAAGAAGCACTCTGAAAGTGGCGGAGGCTTCCAGCCTCCGCTGTGAATCCTCTCCTCCCCCGTCGCCGACGGGGGAGGAGAGGATTCACAGCGGACGGAGGGGGCCGAGTAGAACTGGGCGGCGGGACGCCGCCCCCACCAAAGACAACGAAGTCAGACAGCGGAGGATGGAAGCCTCCGCCACGGTTAAACGTTCGCGATCATTTCAAGCAGCTTCTTCGTCAGCATGATCCCCTCGCGCGGCGGGTGCTTCTCGCCCTCGTACTCCACGCCCACGAACCCCTTGTATCCCGCGTCGAGCACGATCTTCATCATGCGGTGGTAGTCCGTGCGGACCTCCTCGCCCTCGTCGTTGAACTCGTGGCTCTTGGCGCTGACGGCCTTGGCGTAGGGCATCATCTCCTCGACGCCGAGGTATCGGTCGTACCACGCATCCGGGTCGTCGGCCTTGCTCCAGTCGAAGCAGAAGTTCCCGAAGTCCGGGAGCGTGCCGCAGAGCGGGTGATCGACCATTTTCATCACGCCCGAGAGCCACTTGCCATTGGAGCTGAGCCCGCCGTGGTTCTCGACGATGACGTTGAGCTCGTAGTCCTCGGCGACCGTGCAGAGCCGGTGCAGCCCGTCGGCGGCGAGCTTCTGCTGTTCTTCAAAGCTGCCGGCGCTGGCGGCGTTGACGCGGATCGAGTGGCACCCGAACACCATCGCCACGTCGAGCCACTTGCGGTGGTTCTCGACGGCCTCGGTGCGTTTGGCGTCGTCGGGGTCGCCGATGTTGCCCTCGCCGTCGCACATGATCAGGAGTTGCTTCAGCCCATTGTCCCGCGCGCGGGCGTTCATCTCGGAGAGATAGTCCTCGTCGGCGGCTTTGTCCTTGAAGAAGCCGTTGACGTACTCGATCGCCTTGAAGCCCATTTTTTTGGCCTCGTCGGCGAAGTCGAGGTTGTCGATCTCGCCCGCGTAGATCAGCTTGTGGAGCGACCACTGCGCGAGCGAGATGCGGAACTTGGGCTCACCCCGACCCAGCGTGGTCAGGGCGTTTGCGGGTGAGGTCATCGCGGCGGCTCCGATCGCCGCCCCCGCGGCGAGCACCTGGCGTCGGGTGGGATGAAAGGTATTGGCGTCGGCGGTCATCTCGGTCTCCTCGTGGGTTTGGTGAGTATGACGCACCCGCGTTCGGGCCGCCACCGGGAAATCCCGCATGGCGGGTTCTTACGGGCACTGCCTACGATCCAGACCGGCCGAGGGATCGGCCCCTTTGAGGACCATGCACGGATGATCGTTCTGCAGAGCGTGTGGACGGATGGCAAGCTGCATCTCTGGGCCGAGAGCGCCCGGGGGGCCGAGTCGTTCGCGGCTCCGATCGAAGACATCACCGACGAGGACGAGTCCCTCGACGAGAGCGAAACGCCATCCACTTCCGGTGTCGAATCCTCACCCGACATCAAAGCCGAGACCGCTCTGGCTACCCAGCCCCGGATCGACACCGAGGTCGTCCCGCACCAGTTCGCCATCCCAAGCGCCGAACTCGAGAAGGCGCTTACGCCATTCCTGTCGCACGAGGCCAAGTTCTCCAGCATCACACTCCGCCTGCCCGCGCAGGGCGGCAATGTCCTGCCCAGCGCCCGCCTGGCGCACGCCTCGGGCATCGCGCTGGCCGACCGCGGCGCCGACGGGTTGCGCACCGTCACCGCCGAGACGATCGCCGTCGAGCCCGAGTTCGTGCCCGAGCTGCTCGAACGCATCCAGGAGCACGCCACCGAGGCCTTGGGCGATGATGGTGTGCTCATCGGACGCACCGTGGACTATGTCTCGCTCGTCGCCCGCTTCGCGAGGCGTCTGCAGGCCCAGCAGCGATTTGTCCCCGCCCTCCGGCAGAGTTCGACGGGCGATCTCGACGGCTCGTGGCAGGCCTGGTTCGCCGACGAGCAGTCCGCCGAGGACGCGGGCACGCTCGTCTCCGCGATGCCGCCCGCCGTGCGCAGCGTGGTGGACAGCCGCAACCACGACCCCGCGGGCATCTTCGATGACATGACGACGGCTCTCGTCAACGCGGGCTGTCGGCGGGCGCTGATCGACGACAACCTGCCCGAGGTGATCGAGGGCCGCGACCCGAGCGACCCGAGCGTCGCGTGGCTCTTCGGGCTACTTGGCGAGCGTGAAACCGTCGAGGCCGCCGACCGACGCGGGCTGATCCGCGATGTCCGTAACTGGATCGGTCGGCTCGAAGAGCGCGGCTCGAGCACCGAATGGCGTCTGTGCCTGCGTCTCAACGAGCCGCTGGTTCTTCCGAAGAAACCCGACGAAGAGGGCGAGCGTCCCGCAATCATCGAGCCCGCCGACGCGACCTGGGCGCTCAGCTTCCACCTCCAGCCCATCGGCGCGGAGGATCTGCTGCTCGACGCCGCGGATATCTGGCTCCTGTCGAGCGAGAGCATCACGATCGAGGGCCGACGCCTCGACAGCCCGCAGGAGCTGCTTCTGGCCGAGCTCGGGCGCGCCAGCCGGCTCTACAAGCGGCTCGAGAAGGCACTCGACGAGACCGAGCCCGTCGATATCGAGCTCAAAACAAACGAGGCGTACGAGTTCCTCCGCGAGATCCGCCCGCTGCTCCGCGAGCAGGGCTTCGGCGTGATCGAGCCGGGCTGGTTTGGATCGACGACCTCGCGCCTGGGCGCGAAGCTCCTGCTCGATTCGGACCCGATGGACGACTCGATCGAGGCCGGTGCGCCGAGTGTCGCGGGCGCGGCCAAGCTCGGGCTCGACGCGCTCGTGGGGTATCAGTGGCAGATCGCCGTGGGCGACGTCACGCTCACGCTCAAGGAGTTCGAAGAGCTCGCCAAGCGCAAGACGCCGCTCGTGCAGATCAACGGCAAGTGGGTCGAGATCCGCCCCGAGGACGTCGAGGCCGCCATCAAGTTCATCCGCGAGAACCCGGGCGGCGAGATGTCCGTGGGCGAGGCGATCCGCATGGCCTTCGGCGCCGATGCGCGCACGAGCGGGCTGCACGTCACGGGCCTCGAAACCACCGGGTGGCTCGCCGACGTCTTCGGCGGCTCCTCCGCGGGCGAAGCGCTGCCCATCCTCGAGCAGCCCACCGAGTTCCACGGCACGCTCCGCCCCTATCAGCTCCGGGGCTATTCGTGGCTGAGCTTCCTCGAACGCTTCGGCTTCGGCGCGTGCCTCGCCGACGACATGGGGCTGGGTAAAACGATCCAGCTCCTGGCCATCCTGGCGGGCGAACGGCAGGAAGCCAAGGCCAAGGGCCAGGACCGCGTCCCGCCCACGCTGCTCGTCGTGCCCACATCCGTCGTGGGCAACTGGGTCCGCGAGACGCACCGGTTCTGCCCCCAGCTCGACGTCATGGTCCACCACGGCCCGGCCCGCCTGAGCGGCGCCGAGTTCATCAACCGCGTCGCCAAAACAGACTTTGTCGTCACGACCTACGCGCTGGCCAACCGCGACCAGGAGCTCTTCTCCACGATCGAGTGGGGGCGTCTCGTGCTCGACGAGGCGCAGTTCATCAAGAACCCCGCCGCCAAGCAGGCCCAGGCCGTGCGAGGCCTCCGCGCCCGCTCGCGCATCGCACTGACCGGCACGCCCGTCGAGAACAGGCTCAGCGAGCTCTGGTCGATCATGGACTTCCTGAACCCGGGCTACCTCGGTACGCCCGGCGGGTTCCGCAAGAAGTTTGCGGTGCCCATCGAGAAGTACCGCGACGACGCCAAGAGCGTGCAGCTGCGATCGCTCGTGCGACCGTTCGTGCTGCGCCGGCTCAAGTCCGACCCGAAGGTGGTGGGGGACCTCCCGCCCAAGGTCGAGAGCCGCGAGTACTGCTACCTCACGAGCGAGCAGGCCGAGCTCTACGAGCAGACGGTCAAGAAGATGCTCGCCGACGTGGACGCGACCGAGGGCATCCGCAGGCGCGGCATCGTGCTCTCGGCGCTCGTCAAGCTCAAGCAGATCTGCAACCACCCGGCGCAGGCGCTCAAGGAGATCGTCAAGGGCCAGACCACGCCCCCGTCGGCGGCCCGCTCGGGCAAGACCACGCGGCTGATCGAGATGCTCGACGAGATCCTCGCCGCGGGCGATCAGGCGCTCATCTTCAGCCAGTTCCGCCAGATGGGCCACCTGCTCGCCTCGACGCTCCGCCACACGCTCGACCGCGAGGTTCTCTTCCTCCACGGCGGCACGCCCCGCCTGCAGCGCCAGAAGATCGTCGACGAGTTCCAGAAGGCCGACGGCACCTCGCCCATCATGCTCGTCAGCCTCCGCGCGGGCGGCGTGGGTCTGAACCTCACCGCCGCCAACCACGTCTTCCACTTCGACCGCTGGTGGAACCCCGCCGTGGAAAACCAGGCGACGGACCGGGCGTACCGCATCGGGCAGATGCGCACGGTGCAGGTGCACAAGTTCGTCTGCCGGGGCACGCTCGAGGAGCGCATCGATGAGATGCTCGAAACCAAGAGCCAGCTCGCCGAGCAGATCGTCGGCGCGGGCGAGCAGTGGCTCACCGAGCTCGACACCGACGCCCTCCGCGACCTGCTCACGCTCCGCGGCGACGCGATCGGCGAGAACTGATCCCGCCTCAGCCCGCGCGGGCTTCCTCGGCGATCCAGGGGATCGGATACCCCAGGCTCCGCATCGCCTCGCCGCAGCGTTCCTCGAACATCCGGCGTTGCGCGCTCGTCCAGGCGCGCCAGACGCTCTCGCCCTTGTGGCTGGTTGGGTGGTACGTGTGCCCAAGCAGGTGCTCCGCGGGCGCGGCGTGATCCTCAAGGCCGATGAGCCGCAGGATTCTGCCGCACTCGTGCGCCGGATCGGCGAGGAGCGCCTCATGCTTGACGACGACCGAGTCCCGGCGTCCCTCGCACCAGCGCCGCATGTCCGCCGCGTTGAGCCAGACAGTGCAGTGCTTCTGGAAATCGTCGCTCCCAAAGTGGGGGTGATGCATGCGCGAGGCGATCACCTCGACGCCGCTCCGGACGAGGCAGACGACATGCGCGCTGGAGAACGCCTGGGTGAGATAGGTCGCCGTCTCGGGAAAGAGATTCGTGAACACGAGCGTGCACCGGCCCTCGGTGCTGCTTGTCGGGTTGGGAAAGACGAGATCGAGAATGAGCCTGCGGAAGAGCGCGTCGTGGGCGTTGTCATCGACCTGCATCGCGTACCGCCTGCTCTGCTCGGTCCGGTTCCGCCGGGCGGCCTCGAGCACGTCAAAGACCACGTTGTGCTCGTGGCCCGTGCAGAGGACCTTCGGGTGCGAAGCCAGCGCCTTGCGAAGAGCGGTCGTCCCGCTTCGGCCCACGCCTGTCAGGGCGAGCATGGGCAGGTGTTCGTATGGATGAGGCGCGTCCATTGCCTCTCTATCGGCCAGCGAGCGGCAAGTTCGGATGAATCGGGTGCCCGCCGGTGGATATCCGCCCGCATCCGACCAACCCTTGTTTCTGGCGCCCAGGGACAGGGGCCAAGAGGGATGGAGACCCGGAGCCCGATGCAGCAGCAGCCTCAATTCCCCCGCAAGCCCGTCGAGAAGACCAAAAACCCACGGCGCGTCCGCGCGGGCGTGAAAATCCCCTCAAGCCAGCGCGCCAGCGAGAGCTGGGCGGGTCAGCGCTGGCTCCGGCTCGTCGAAGCCAGCGCCAGCCAGGACGACCAGGCCGAGGGCCTCGAGTACGCCCGCCTGGGCCAGACCCGCTCGATCAAGACCGAGCCGGGCCTCGTCTCCGCCCTCGTCCAGGGCCGGATGCCCAGGGCCTACCGCGTCTCGATCGCCCTGACCTCCTTCGATACCGCCAGCTGGGACCGCGTCATCCAGGAAATGGCCCAGCAGGCCCGCTACACCGCCAAGCTCCTCTCAGGCGAACTGCCGACCTCCATCGACGAGCTCTTCGCCCCGCTCGGGCTGCACCTGTTCCCGCTGAGCGAGAAGGACATCACACCCAGCTGCAACTGCGACGAGCCCCGCTCGGAGCTTGGCTGGTGCAAGCACTCGGTCTGCGCCGCCCTGATCATCGCCGACCAGCTCGCCCAGGACCCTTGGACCATCTTCTCGATGCGGGGGATCCACCGGGACGATCTGATCGAGCAGCTCAAGCACCTCCGCCTGATGCCCGACTCGGGAGGCGGGTCGGCCCCCGTTTATTCCCCCCACATCGAGGCGATCGAGACCTATGGCGCCAAGCCCCTCGAGGAGTGCCTGGACCACTTCTGGGATCCGGCAGCGGGCCTGGAGCACCTGCACCTGGCCCCCGAGAAGCCCACGGTGAGCCACCCGCTGCTCCGGAGGCTCGGCCAGAGCCCCTTCGAGGGCAGCAAATTCCCCCTGGTCGGGCTCCTGGCGACGTGCTACGACGTGATCAGCGAGCGGATCCTGAGCGAGGAACAGGCCCGCGAAGCCGCCGAGGAAGCCCCGGACCGGGCGGACTTGGACGAGATCGAGGAAGAGCTGGAAGACGACGCGGCCTGACTCGCCCGGGAGGGTTTGAGGGCCGTAGACTTGGGTCAGTTGAGCGAGAGCCGACCGTGATGAGGCGTATGCCGAGGCGCGGTCATGGGTCTTGGGCTGGTGAGCGGGCCTTTGGTTCGCAGAGCCGCGGAAGTCCAAGGTCCAGCTCCGGCGGCGCGTGTGCGTCCGCCCAGTCCGCGGCCGGCGCCCGAGAACGGGGCTGTCGGTACGCGTTACCGAGAGCCCGCGTGAGCACCCGCCCACGCCCCGTTGAAGGAGCCAGGCCGCCGACAGGCCGATTCAGAACAGCAATCCGATCTGACCCGATAGTGTAATGGTGAGCACCACAGTTTTTGATACTGTTAGTCCAGGTTCGAGTCCTGGTCGGGTTACTTCAGATTTCTGCTGAATCGAACTTCTCGGCTCGCCGCGATCTGCCGTGAGCAAGCCAGTCGCCATCATCCTCGCCGCGGGCAAGGGCACGCGGATGCAGTCCGACCTGCCCAAGGTCTGCCACCCGATCGGCGGTCGGCCCATGGTCTGCGCGGTCGTGGACGCATGTCTCTCGGCGGGCTGCGAGCGCACCGTCGCGGTGGTGGGGTACAAGCAGGAGCTCGTGCGCGAGGCGCTCGCCTCCTACGGCGATCGCGTTGAGTACGCGGTGCAGGACAAGCAGAACGGCACCGGACACGCCGTGCGGTGCGCGATGCCCGCGGTGGAGAGTCTCTCGGACGAGACGCCCGTCTTCGTGCTCTGCGGCGACGGCCCGCTCATCCGCAGCGCCACGCTGGGCACGATCCTCGATCTGCACACCAAGGCCAACGCCTCCGCCACGCTGGCGACCTCTGTGGTCGAGGACCCGGCGGGCTACGGACGCATCGTCCGTGACGGTTCGGGCCGGTTCCTGCGGATCGTTGAGCAGTCCAGCGCGAGCCAGACCGAGCTTGCGATCCGCGAGATCAACCCGAGCTACTACTGCTTCCGCCTGGGCGACCTGCGCGAGGGCCTGGCGCGGATCACGCCCAACGCCAGGAGCGGCGAGGAATACATCACCGACGTGCCCGAGATCCTGCTGGCCGAGGGCAGGACCGTGGAAGTGATCGACGCCGTGCCGCCCGAGGATGTGCTGAGCATCAACACCCCGGCGCAGCTGGCCCAGGTGGACGCGATTTTCCGCGCTCGCGCGAGCGCAGCGGGGAAGGCCTGAAGGGGGAGCCGATGACGAATCAGGACGCGGACAGACTGAAGATCTTCGCCGGCCGGCACATGCGTGACCTCGCCGAGGCGATGTGCAAGCACCTGGACCTCCCGCTGGGCGAGGCCCGCACGCACGTCTTCCCCGACGGCGAGATGATGCTCAAGGTCGACGAGGACGTGCGCGGGCGCGACTGCTTCATCGTGATCTCGACGTGCATGCCCGTCAACGACAACCTGATGGAGCTGCTGATCTTCCTGGACTGCCTGCGACGGGCGTCCGCCGAGACGGTGACCGTCGTGCTGCCGTACTTCGGGTACGCCAGGCAGGACCGCAAGAGCGAGGGGCGCGTGCCGATCACGGCCAAGCTGGTGGCGAACCTGCTCACCGCGGGCAAGGCCGACCGCATCATCGCGCTCGACCTGCACGCGGCCCAGATCCAGGGCTTCTTCGATATCCCGGTCGATCATCTCTCCGCGACGCCCGTGTTCAGCAGGTACTTCAAGAAGCACCGCGACGAGCTGGGCGAGCTCTGCATGGTCAGCCCGGACGTGGGCAACGTGAAGGTCGCCGAGGGCTTTGCCAACATGCTGGGCGGCGACCTTGCGATCATCAACAAACGCCGCCTCTCGGGCGACGCGGTCGAGACCGGGCACATCATCGGCGACGTCAAGGGCAAGACCGTGCTCATGGTCGACGACATGATCTCGACCGCCGGCACGATCTGCGCCGCCGCCGAGGTCGTGATGCAGAACGGCGCCACGGACGTGATCGCCGCGGCCAGCCACGGGCTGTTCGTGGGCGAGGCGTTCGAGCGTATCCGGAGGAGCCCGATCAGCAGGGTCGTCGTGACCAACTCGATCCCGCCCAAAAGGGCGCAGGACGAGCTGGGCGACAAGCTCGTCGTGCTCGACGTCAGCAAGCTCCTGGGCGATGCCGTCCACAGGGTGCACCACAAGGAATCCGTCAGCGCGCTGTTCGAGGGAACCGCGGGCTTCAAGAGATAGTCCAGACACCAATCCACCGGCGGGCGTGTGCCCCCGGCGTTCTGTAAGGAAACAGCCATGCACGAGAAATCAACTGTCCTCAAGGGCGAGATCCGCGAGCGTCTCGGTTCACGCTACGCCAAGCGTCTGCGCGAGCAGGGCCGCCTGCCCGCCGTCGTTTACGGCCACGGCAAGGACCCCGTCGCCATCACCGTCGATGCCAAGGAAACCATCCGCTACATCCAGGAAGGCGAGCGCGTCTTCATGGTCGAATTGGCCGGCAAAACCGAGTCCGTCCTGCTCCGCGACGTGCAGTTCGACTACCTGGGCGACGGCATCGTCCACTGCGATCTCTCGCGCGTCGACCTCGACGAGGTCACCCACGCCCACGTCCACGTCGTGCTCAAGGGCGAAGCCATCGGCCTCAAGGTCGCCGGCACGCTGCTGATGCACCCCGTGACCGAGCTGACCGTCGAGTGCAAGCTCCGCGACCTGCCCGACGAGATCGTCGTGAACGTCTCGGATCTGGCCGAGGGCGGCATCATCCACGCGGGCGAGATCAAGCTCCCCAACGGTGTGAAGCTCGCCAGCGACGCTGGCGCAATCGTGGCCCAGATCACGCACACCAAGATCGAGGAAGAGACGGGCGAGGCCGCCGAGGTCGCTTCCGGCTCCGAGCCCGAGGTCATCCGCGAGAAGAAGCCCGAGGGCGAGGACAAGTAATCCCGTGAGGAGCGCACGCCGCCATGAAGCTGCTTGTTGGTCTGGGCAATCCGGGAGCGGAATACGTCAGGACTCGGCACAACGCCGGGTTCATGGCGATCGATCTGCTCGCGGAGCGTCACGGCCAGGGGCAGACCCCGCGGAGCAAGTTCAACGCGATGCTCCTGGAAGCGGTGGTGGGCGGCGATCGCTGCCTGCTCATGAAGCCCGTGACCTACATGAACCGCTCGGGCCAGGCCGTCGCCGAGGCGGCGCGGTTCTACAAGCTCGACCCCGTCGGGGACGTGCTTGTGCTGGTCGACGACGTGGCGCTTCCCTGCGGCACGATCCGTCTGAAAGCTGCGGGCGGCGCGGGCGGGCACAACGGGCTCGCCGACATCACGCGGAAACTCGGGAGCGAGAACTACCCGAGGCTCCGCATCGGGATCGACGAGAAACCCCCGGTGATGAGGCTCGAGGACTATGTCCTTGGCCGATTCACCGAGGAGCAATTGGACCGTCTCACGCCGGCGCTGAAACTGGCGGCGGATGCGGCGGAAGTGTTCGCGGCCGAGGGGATCGACGCCGCGATGAACAAGTTCAATACGAAAAACACAACCTCGGGCTGGGGCACACCCGGCGACTCCGGGGGCACTGAATCGAATCCATAACCATCGGAGCGCAGGCTTCGAGAAAGGCACAAGCAATGGCAGAGCAGAAAAGAATCAACGCGTACGAGGTGATGATCCTCATCAGCCAGGCCGAGGCGGCGGACTTTGCGGGCGCGATCGACCACATCAACACGCTCTTCAAGAGGGCCGAGGCCGAGATCATCGCGATGCAGAAGTGGGACGAGCGTCGCCTCGCCTACGAGATCGACAAGCAGAAGCGTGGCGTGTACATCCTCAGCTACATCAAGGCCCCGGCCGAGAACATCCAGGCCTTCGAGCGCGACTGCAATATCTCCGAGCACATCATGCGTGTGCTGACGATCCGCGCCGACCACCTCACCGAGGAGGAGATGCGGGCCCAGGACCGCCGGGGCGACCTGGCGATCGAGGCCAAGGAGCGTGCCGAGCGGGCCGCCGAGCGCGAGCAGGCGGGCGTGAGCTCGTCGGTCTCGCTGGGCGCC
>JBGSIX010000290.1:0-4253 GCA_041742315.1 Phycisphaerales bacterium
GCCGGCGTCGCCCTCCCGGCCCGCCAGCCGATCAGCGAGCAGCGTGTCGATCGCGATCTCGTCCGCCGCGGTGGGGAGCCGTCCCTCGACCACACGGATCGGGCGGATCTGGCCGAGCTGCGACGCGTCGAACCCGTTGCCCATCGCGGTCACGAGCGTCTGCGCGCGTGAGAACAGGTACGTCTCGCTCTCCTTGGATTCGGGCAGGTAGAGCTCGATCGAAGCGCGGAGCGAGAGCGTCGATTCGATCCGCCCCGAGACCGCCTTCACACCGGGCCAGGCCCCGGCGCGCTCGATCCACGATTCGTCGATCGTCTGCCCGCCGCTGCCCGACTGCACGATGACGTCCGAGCGTCCGATGGTCGTGGCGATGCGGTCGGTGAGCGAGCCCTGGATCGACACCATCGCCGTCGACACCGCCGCGATGAGCAGCGCCGACAGAGCCACGGCCGCGACGAGCAGAGCCGTCCGCCTACGCCTGGCCTGCAAGCTCCGCAGAGCGAGCCGCGACGCCGATCCCATCGAGTCCCTCCACTTCGAACGATCCGGACACGCGGCCATCCGCGAGCACGAACACCTTCTCGCAGTGAGCCGCGGCCGTCGCCTCGTGCGTCACCATCAAGACCGTCATCTCGTCTTCCTGCGCGATCTCGCCCAAGAGCGACCACAGCTTTGCGCTCGAACCCGAATCCAGATTCCCCGTCGGCTCGTCGGCGAAGAGCACCCGGGGCTTGAAGAGCAGGGATCTTGCGATCGCCACGCGCTGCTGCTCACCCCCCGACATCGCCTGAGGCAGGTGGTCCATCCGGTCCGCCAGCCCGAGGCGATCCAGGAGCTCCTCGCTGCGCTTGCGGAGCTCGCTCCGGTCCCGGCCCTGCAGATCGCCCGGCAGCTCGACGTTTTCGCGCGCCGAGAGCGTTGAGATGAGGTTGAACTGCTGGAACACGATCCCGATCTGCGTGCCGCGAAAGATGGTCGCCTCGCGCTCGGTCAGCCTGTGGATCGCCTGCCCGGAGACCTCGATCTCGCCCGCATCGGGCCGGTCGAGGGCGCAGAGCAGATGCAGGAGCGTGCTCTTGCCGCTACCCGAGCGCCCCATGATCGCGTAGAAGCCCGGGCTCGTGATCGTAAGGTCCACGCCCCGGAGCGCCTGCACGCTCCGGCCCGCAAGGTCGTACGACTTGGTCACCCCGGCGCAGCGGATCATGCCGGTTGTTCTCGATGCCGGCCCATCAATTTCACGCGATCAGCTCGGGTTCTTGAGTTCGTAGGCCTCGGCTTCCATGAGCGCCGCCAGGTCAGCCGACGAGGCGGGCCGGATCTTGACGAGCCAGCCCTCGCCCATCGGGTCGGAGTTGAGCAGGCTCGGATCGTCGGAGAGGGTGGCATTGATCTCGACGATTTCGCCGCCGATGCCCGCGTAGATGCCGCTGGATGTCTTGACGGATTCGACCTCGCCGATCTCATCGCCCGCGCCGAACGTCGTCCCGGCTTCCTTCATCTCCACGAACGTGATGTCCGTGAGCTGGTCCACCGCGAACTGCGTCAGGCCGATGACGACCAGATCGCCCTCGGGCTTGTGCCATTCGTGAGTCTCTGCGTAGCGACGATCGGTCGGAAGTGACATCTGCGGTGCTCCGGATTCCAGTACGAGCCTGCCTACCCGCCGGCCCGGGCCCATCCTAGCGGGCACGCCCCGGCCCGTCATGCCCAATTCCCCCGCCGGTGGCCCGGCCTCATCGCGGGTCATACGCTGGATTGCCGATGCTCCTCACACTCCACACCGATTCCGTCGCTTCCATGCTCAAGCCGGGCCGCAAAGGTGCCGAGCCCAAGCTCGCGCTGGCGGACCTGCCCGCCTACGCCAAGCAGACGCTGGACATGTTCGGGCTTAACATCACCACCGATCTCCTCGCCGGCGCCACGCGCACCGCCCTCGAGCGCCTCCGCGAGCGGGCCGACAAGGAACGCTGCGCCTGCCTGCTCCTCATCGAGCAAGAACCCCTCGAACTCGGGCACGAGAGCGACAAGGTCGGCGGCGCCGGCGTCGACCGCGTCCGGCGCGTCCTGAGCGCCGCCAGCATCCTGGGTTGCAACGCGATCGCCGTCTCCGTCAAGAGCGACGACACCGAGGACTTCCTCGATTTCACCGTCGACCGGTTCCGCCAGATCGTCGAGACCGCCGACAAGCTCGACCTGAACGTGCTCATCGCCCCCACCAAGGGCCTGACCGAGAAGCCCGAGCGCGTCACCGAGCTCATCAAAAAAATCGGCGGCTTCCGCGTGGGCACCTTCCCCGACTTCAAGGCCGCCATCGATTCGGGCGACCCCGAGGCCTACCTCCGCAAGCTCGTGCCCTACGCCCCGGTGCTCTGCGCCACGACCATCGAGCTGACCGAGCCCGAGATCGAGGACCCCGAGATCATCACCAAGCTCAAGAACAAGAAGAAACAGCTCGAAGACGACGAGCCCGAGCCCGAGAGCATCGACGAGGAGCCCGAGGCCGACCTCGACACCGACGAGGACGGCGACGACACCCCGCGCGGGCTCGAAGGCCTCCTCTCAGCCGTGCTCGGAGCCGAGGACATCGAGGACGAGGAACCCCCGCCCCCGACCCACAGCCCCTACGACCTGCTCCCCCTGGTCAGCACCGTCGCCTCGGTCGGTTTCGACGGCACGGTCGCCGTCCGCTACACGGGCAAGGGCGATTGCTCGAAGGGGACCGACCTCTCGCGCTGGGCCCTGGAGCATGCCATAGGCGTGGCGACCGCGAAGAAGTAAACTGTTGGGGTAGACTGAGAGCGAGTCCTGCACGGGGCAACAGACGCGTGAGCACCTTGACCCACGACCAGAAGAGCACGCCCGGCGCCGCGCCCGATCAGCCCATCAAGGGCGATGTCATCGTCACCCTCGACGGCCCCGCGGGCACGGGCAAATCCACCGTCGCCCGTCTGCTCGCCGCGCGACTCGGACTCGACTTCCTCGACACCGGCGCGATGTACCGCGCCGCCGCCGCGATCGCCCTCGACAAGAACATCGACCTCGCCGACACCGCCATGGTCGTCGCGACCGTCGTCGACGCCGACCTCCACTTCGACTGGACGCAGGACCCGCCCACGATCCTGGCCTGGATGCGCCCCTACAACCAGCGCATCCGCGACCTGGGCGTCACGGAAGTCGTCTCGCAGATCGCCGCCATCGGCCAGCTCCGCGAGCACATGGTCCGCAAGCAGCGCCTGATCGGTCAGCAACACCCGCGCCTCGTCACCGAGGGCCGCGACCAGGGCTCGGTCGTCTTCCCCGATGCGGATGTCAAGTTCTACCTCGACGCCGACCCGGGCGTCCGGGCGGCCCGCCGAGCCGAGCAGATCCGCCTCTCGGGCGCCCAGTCGCCCTCCGAGGAGCAGCTCCTGCACGACATCCTGCTCCGCGATGCGCGCGACTCGACCCGCAAGGACGGCCCGCTCATCTGCCCCGATGACGCCGAAAAAGTCGACACGGGCCCGCTCTCGATCGACGAGGTCGTCGGCTATCTCGAAACCCGCGTGCGCGCCCGCCTCGCAAGCCGCAAGGCATGACCGGCGTCTCCACCAAAGCCCGCCCGGTGTTGTACCACCTCTGGCGCGGAGCCCTGCGCCTCTGGTTCCGCCTCGCGCACCGGCCAACCTTTATCTACCCGGAGCGCATCCCCAAAGACGGACCCTGCCTCATCGTCGCCAACCACCAGTCCTTCTACGACCCGCCCCTGATCGGCTGCCCCGCCCACTGGCGACTCATCACCTTCCTCTCCCGCGCCAGCCTCTACGACTCCAAGATCGCCGGCAGGATCATCAAGAAACTCAACACCGTCCCTATCCGCGACGGCGAAGGCGACATCCGCGCGATCCGTGACATCCTCGAACGCCTGAAAATGGGCGAAGCCGTCCTGATCTTCCCCGAGGGCTCGCGCACGTTCGACGGCGCGATGGAGCCCTTCCGCGACGGGGCCGCCCTCATCATCCGCCGCGCCAAATGCCCCGTCATCCCCGTCGCCGTCGAGGGCGCGTTCGACGCCTGGCCCCGCACCAAGGGCAACCCCCGGGTCGGGGCCCGCATGATGGTCATGTACGGCAAGCCCATCGACTCCGCCCAGCTCAAAGCCGGCGACATCAACGCCGTGCTCGAGCGCAAGATCGACGACATGCGTCTCGTCCTCCGCGCCCAACTCCGCGCCGAATCCGGTGGCGCCTACCCGCCCCCGGGCCCGGGCGACG
>JBGSIX010000291.1:0-2869 GCA_041742315.1 Phycisphaerales bacterium
GCCGCCAGATCGCCGTCGTCGAGTCGGACGACCACGTCGCCCTGTCGGATCTCGTCGCCCTCTTCAAAGGGCAGCGCGACGATGCGGGCCGAGACCTGGGCGCTGATCTCGACCATGCTCTCGGGCTCGATCGTGCCCGGGGCGTTGATGGTGCGGGTCAGGTCGCCCCGTTCGAGGGCGGCGATGCGGACCTTGGTGCGGTTGTCCTTGTTCTTGGCGATGATCTGCTTGACGAACTCGGACTGCGCCACGATCGGGCCGGCGACCAGAGCGGTCACGATGAGCAGGACGAAGACCGTCAGCAGGGCCAGGATGACCTTTTTCATGACCTTGATTCCCCCTGCCGATGGATGAGCCGCTGCCCGCGAACGGAAGACGCCGAGATAGGTGCCTTGTTACGGATTCCCCTCTCCAGACTTTCAGTTCAGGGCGGAATCGGTTGCGTTTTTCTCTGGCAATCAAGCGTAGCCGCCTTGCGGTTGCGGGCCCGGACAAGGTCAGTATGCTGAAGGCGTGCGGGCGCCTCCGGCCGCGGTGGGCGGACGGGACCCGACGAGACGAACCCCGGAAGGAGCATGCCATGGCTCAGCCCGCGCCCGTTGTCCATTTCGAGATCGGCTGCAAAGACATCCAGAAAGCCCGCTCGTTCTACAGCGGCCTTTTCGCGTGGGAATACATGCCCGACATGGCCCCGAACATGGCCATGGTCGGCAACCTGGGGCCGTTCGCCGAGCCCAAGACCGACGGCATCGGCGGGCACATCAACAGCCTGGGCCACGAGCCGCATCAGTACGTCACGTTCTATGTCGCCGTCGACGATATCGAAGCCACGCTCGCCAAAGCCGAGAAGCTCGGCGGCAAGACGCTCGTCCCCAAGCAGGAAGTCCCCAACATGGGCTGGTTCGCGTGGTTCACCGACCCCGAGGGCAACGCGCTCGGGATCTGGAAGCCCATGAATCAGGGCTGAGCACGCCCATCCCTTTGTGCCACGGCCGTGTCGGCCGTGCTCTTCAAAGCTGAAGCGAAGACACGGCCAAGATGGCCGTGGCACAAAGACCCGTCTCACATGCCCAGCACTTCGCCGAGATACGCCGAGGCGTCGGCCATCGGAATCCGTTTCTGCTCGGCGGTGTCGCGGTCTCGGACGGTGATGGTGCCGTCGGTCATGGTGTCGCCGTCGATGGTGAAGCAGATCGGGCAGCCGGCTTCGTCCATGCGGGCGTAGCGTTTGCCGATCGACTGCTTCGCGTCCGTCTCGATCGCGCCCAGGTGACCGAACTTCTTGACAAGCTCCCGGTGGAGCTCGGCGGCCTTCTCGGGCATGCCGTCCTTGTTCACCAGTGGGAACACCGCCGCCTTGATCGGCGCGATCCGCGGGTGGAACTTCATGAACACCTTGCTGGCGCGGCTCTCGTCGGGCGTGTACGCCTCGCAGATGATCGCAAGCACACCCCGGTCCAGCCCCGCGCTCGGCTCGATGCAGTGCGGCGTGTACCACTCGCCCTTGGGCTGCCCGTTGGGCGCCAATTCGCCTCGGGTGGTGTCGAAGTACTGCATTTTCTTCTTCGAGTGCGTCTCGTGCTGGGTGAGGTCGAAGTTGCCGCGGTGCGCGATCCCCTCCAGCTCGCCGAAGCCCGGGGCGGTGAAGGGGAACCGGTACTCGATGTCGCTCGTGCCCGCGCCCGACTTGGCGTAGTGCGCCAGCTCGTCCCGGTCGTGCTCGCGGAGCTGCAGGTTGTCCCCCGCCAGCCCGAGGTTCTGCCACCACTGCATCCGCCAGTCCCGCCAGAACGCGTACCAGTCCCGCGCCTGCTCCTCGTGGCAGAAAAACTCGATCTCCATCTGCTCAAACTCACGCGAACGGAACGTGAAGTTCCGCGGCGTCACCTCGTTCCGAAACGCCTTCCCCGTCTGCGCAATCCCGAAGGGAATCGACACCCGCGTGGTGTCCACGACGTTCTTGAAGTTGATGAAAATGCCCTGGGCGGTCTCGGGGCGGAGATAGGCCGCGTTCTCGTCGGTCTGTGCGGAGGTCGCGCCGACGAAGGTCTTGAACATCAGGTTGAAGGCTCGCGGCTCAGTCAGAGAGCCTGCTTTGCCAGTGAACGGCGACACTATCTTGTCGGCATACTCAGCCATGTCCTTCATCGACACTTGACTTATCACTGCAATGACAGACTTGCCATCTCTTCTTCTAACGGCGAAGCAACCGACTGACCCCGCATTGTTCTTCATCGGTTTAAATGATTCGAAACTATACTGTTTTACAACCGATTTATCTTGGCGTATTAGATCCTCTGCTTCACCAATAGTACTTGCTACGAAGGTAGCGACAGGAAATACAACACCTTCCATTTGGCTAAATTCTTCTACTTCATTGACTAGCCCTTCGACGAACGCCTCAGAGAGAATTGCCAGTCCGTAAAGATGATCCGCCCGAAACCTCTGCTTCGTCTCTTTATCATCCACCATCGGATCATTGAACCCCCCGATGTGCCCGCTCGCCTCCCACACCTTCGGGTTCTGGATGATGCACGTGTCCAGCGGCACAATCTCCACCGGCTCCCCGTCCGGCCCGGGCAGGCCCGCGCACGGGTTCATCACCACATCCTGCCACCACGCGTCCCGCAGGTTCTTCTTCAGCTGCGCGCCCAGCGGCCCGTAATCCCAGAACCCGTTGATCCCGCCGTAGATCTCTGAGGCCTGGTAGATGAACCCTCTGCGTTTGCAGAGGGCCATGATGTCGTCCATGGACTTGGTGGTGTTGGTGTGATCGCTGGCTTCGGACATGGCATCTCCCTCGTGTGAGGTCGATGGTAGAACGCGGCCGGCCCCGGTTCGCGGGCGAGAGGGAGCGCAACCCGGCCGG
>JBGSIX010000292.1:0-33036 GCA_041742315.1 Phycisphaerales bacterium
CGAGCTGCGCGACGCCTTCGACCTCGTGACGGCCCGGGCCCTTGGGCGCCTCGCGGTCGCGTCGGAGCTGTGCGTCCCACTGGCGCGAGAGGGCGGCATCGTCGCGCTCGTCAAGGGTCAGAAGGCCGAGGAAGAGCTCGAAGAAGCCAAGCCCGCGCTCTACATGCTCCACGCCGTCCCGACCGGGACGATCGACACGCCCACGGGCAAGATCGTGGTCCTCGAAAAAACCCGGCGCACGCCCAAGATCTACCCACGCCGCGACGGCGAGCCCAAGCGTTCGCCTCTCGGTGTCAAAAAAATCTAAAAAGATCCAATCAACGGGTGCCACGGCTTGTCCGTCCTCGGCAAGCCGTGCTCGGCGCTCACACATGACACGGCTTGAGAACAAGCCGTGGCACCCCATCGAGCGAGACTACTTCCCAGTCGACTCCCACCGCCGCGCGATCGTCTCCCACATCTCCCGGTCCCCGTCCCAGTAGAACGTGTGCGGCATGCCCTCGATGACCTCGATCTCCTCGTCCGCGCCGAGCTCTTCCATCGAAGCCTTGAGCATCCCGACCGCCTCGCCCAGGAAGAAGTTGTCCATCTGCCCGCCGAAGACGTGGAGCTTGCCCGCGAGTTCGGCGCCGTTCTCCGCCCATTCGCGCTGGAGCTTGGCGTTGATGTCGTAGGTCTTCCAGGACTCGGCGACCTGCGGATCGACTTTGCCCGTGTCGATGTCAAAGACCCGCGCGGGTGTGCCGTCGTCGAGCGCCGGGCTGAACACGGCCTCGAACGAGCGGATCTGCCCGCCCGGCCCGAGCACGCGCTCGCGCGCGATGAAGTCCTTCGCCCAGAACAGGATCTGGTCGCCGTTGCGTCCGAGGGGGCGCGGGTTGCCCTCGGCGTCGGTGTACATGTTCGCGTCGTCCTCGTAGAGGTTGACGGTCTGAAACGCGTGGAAGTCGACCGGATCGGGCACGTGGCTCCAGGTCCCCGCGAAGACGTCCGGGTATTCGACCTGGAGCCAGAGGCTCCCCCAGCCGCCCGAGCTGATGCCCGTGACGTACCGGTGCTCGGGGTCCAAAGCGCCGTGGTACTTGGCTTCGAGCGCGGGGATCAGTTCGGTCGTGAGCGCCTCGCCCCAGGGGCCGGTCGTCGCGCTATCGGCGAACACCGAGTGCCCCCAGTAGTTCGTCGCGTCGAGCCCGACCACGATCGTGTCGCCGACCAGTTCCTTGTGCGGCATGCCGCCGAGATACCGCAAAGCTTCGCTTTCGTCGCCGCCGAAACCGGTGACGTAGTAAACGACCGGGTAGGTGCGGTCCTGGTCTTTCTCCCATCCAACCGGAACAGTGACCGAGGCGTGCATCTCAACCGGACGGTGGTGGAAGTCACTCAGCAGCTTGCTCGGCATCGTGAACAGGAAAGTGCGATCGGTATCCACGAATGCGGGAGCCTTGACGGATTGATCGAGCGTGAACGAGCCGATGACGCCCGCGTCGCTCACCTTGCCCATGTCGACGAGCACCGGCGAGGAGTAGAGATCCCCCTCGCCCTCGCCGGGCCTGGGTGAATCGGGGTTCACGCGCGCCACGACCTGGGCCGACCACTCGCCCGTGCGCCAGGCGTCGCCCACATTCTCAGGCGCGTGCGAGAGGTCGAAGCCTTCGAGCGTGATGGTCTCGCCCGGCCTGACGTTCCGGACGTCCCACGCGACCAGCGGCGGCGGGTTGAACCACGCGTTCATGCGCTGGATCGGCTCGCTCTCCTTGGGCCCGAGTACCAGATAGATGCGTCCGGTGTAGGGCTCGCTCCGCACGCCCGGGTCGATCGTGATGGCGATCGAATCGGGCTGGGCGCAGGCGAGCGGGGCGAAGAGCAGGACGGCGAGTGCAAGGATTTGGCGCACGAGAATCTCCCTTTCAGAGCGGACACCCATCGTACACTCAACCCGTGGTGACGCCCGAAGATGCACTTTCGACCTCCGGCCCCATCGCGGCGATGCTGGGCGAGGGCTACGAGGCCCGCCCGGAGCAGATCCAGATGGCAAGGGCCGTCGCACGGGCGATGGACGGGGGCGGGCGGCTGCTGGCCGAGGCGGGCACGGGCGTGGGCAAGAGCTACGCCTACCTCCTGCCGGCGATCCAGCGGTGCGTGGATTTCGGCGAGACGGTGGTCGTCGCGACCAACACGATTGCGCTGCAGGAGCAGATCGTCCGCAAGGACATCCCGATGCTCATGCGGGCGCTCGGGCTGGGCGAGGCCGACGCCGAGGGCCCGACCGAGCACGACCCGATGGCGAGCCTTCGGCCCTCGCTCGTCAAGGGCCGGGGCAACTACATGAGCCTGCGAAGGCTCGAGCAGGCGAGCAAACGCCAGGACAAGCTCTTCGTCGACGGCGTCGCGCGCGGCTCGCTCCACGCCATCGAGGACTGGGCCCGCGAAACACGCGACGGCACGCTCACGAGCCTGCCCCAGCTCGACAGGCCCGGCGTCTGGGACCACGTCCGGTCGGACTCGGCCAACTGCATGGGCCGAAGGTGCCACAACTACGACATCTGCTTCTACCAGAAAGCGCGCCGGAAGATGGAGCGGTCGAACCTGCTCGTCTGCAACCATGCGCTGTTTTTCAGTGATCTGGCGCTCCGCACGCGCGGCGTCGGGTTCCTGCCCAGGTACGACCACGTGATCCTCGACGAGGCGCACATGGTCGAGGACGTCGCCAGCGAGCACTTCGGCGTCTCGCTCACCGAGGGTCGCGTCAATCACCTGCTCTCGCTCCTCTACATCGAGCGCGGATCGAAGGGATTCCTGCCCCAGCTCGGTCTGATGACGCCCGACACGGAACCGGTGCAGAAGGCGATCTATGCGGTCGCCGAGGCGCGCGACGCGAGCGGAGCGTTTTTCGAGTCGCTGATCTTCTGGCACGACGCCCACCGCGGCTCGGGCGGGCGCGTGCGCGAGGCGGGGGTGGTGGAGAACGTGCTCTCGCCGATCTTCGCGCAGCTTGCGACGCGATTACGGCTACTGCGTGACGTGTGCTCGATGGAGGCGGACAAGTTCGAATTGGCCTCGTACGCCGAGCGGGCGAGCGACATCGCCGAGGCGGCGCACGCGCTGGTCGAGCAGACGCTCAAGGGCTGCGCGTACTGGGTGGAGGTCACGCGTTCGCCTGGACGCCGAGCGCCGAGCGTGAAGTTTGCCTGCTCGCCCGTGGAAGTGGGGCCCATCCTGCGCGAGGCGATTTTCCGGGGTACGTCCGACGAGGGCGAGCCGATGGGCCCGAAGTCCGTCACGATGACGAGCGCGACACTGACGACGCGCGGTGTCGCCGAGGGCGAGCCGAGCGAACGGGCCGAGCTCGCCTTTGCGCACATCATCGACCGGCTCGGCTGCGAGGGTGCCGGCGTTCTGCAGGTGGGCAGCCCCTTCGATCACGCGGCCCAGGTCGAGCTCTACGTCGACACCACGATGCCGAGTCCGACGTACACCGCGCCCAACGAGCGCCAGACTTCCCAGACGGTGGACTACAACACCGAGCTCTCGCGCCGGATCCTGTCGCACCTGGAGCAGACCGAGGGCGGCGCGTTCGTGCTCTTTACGAGCTTTGCGACCCTCTACGCGGTCGCCGATGCGCTCCGCGCGGATCTGCTTGAGCTTGGCATGCCGTTGCTCGCGCAGGGCCGGGACGGCTCGCGCACGCAGCTGCTCGAGCAGTTCCGCCGGGACCCGCGATCGGTTCTGCTCGGGGCAGCGAGCTTCTGGCAGGGCGTGGATGTGCGGGGCGATTCGCTCCGGAACGTCATCATCACGCGGCTGCCGTTTGATCCGCCGGGAAGGCCGCTGACTGAGGCGCGGCTCGAGCGGATCAAGGAACTCGGGCGCGACGCGTTCCGCGAGGAGTCGATCCCGCGCGCGATCATCCGGTTCAAGCAGGGCTTCGGCCGGCTCATCCGCAGCAAGGGCGACCGGGGCCGGGTCGTCGTGCTCGATCCGAGGCTCCTGACCTCGGGCTACGGCAAGCACTTCCTGGCGGCCCTGCCCGAGGGCGTCCGGCCCGTCCGGATCGACGGCTCCAAGCCCCTGCCCGGCCCGAAAGCCTCGCCCGCCGAGCCCGAACTCAAGCGGCATGTCCAGCGTTTTGAGCCGGACGATCTGCCTTTCTGAATTCTGAACCCTTGATTGCACGAACAAAGACCTTGCAAATCTGACAATTCGGGCCCTGTGCGCTACGCTCTGCGTCCCTCTCGTCCGCAATCTCGCGAGGGGCAACCGGAGGAATCTGCATGCTGGGCCGAGTCTTCAAGGCATACGACATCCGCGGCACCTACCCCGATCTGCTGACCGATCAGATGGCCTGGCAGATCGGCTTCGGCTCATCGCAGTTCCTGCTCGGCGACGCCGAGGCCGACGGCGACACCACGCCCATGATGAAAAACATTGTCGTCGGGCGCGACATGCGGCTCTCGAGCCCGACGCTCACCGAGCGGCTGATCAAGGGCATCACCGACCAGGGCGGCTCGGTCATCGACCTGGGCATGGTCGATACTTCGATGATCTACTTCGCCGTCAACTACTTTGATTGTGCGGGCGGGGTCATGGTGACGGCGAGTCATAATCCGCCGCAGTACAACGGGTTCAAGATCTCCAAGCGCAAGGCCAAGCCCGCGGGCGAGGAGACGGGCCTGGCGCTGATTCGCAAGCACGCGGCGATGGTCGATCGCACCGGGGCCGTCGCGCCGCCGCCCGCGGGCGCGGGCAAGTCCGAGGCGCGCGATCTCTGGGGCCCGTACGCCAAGCACGTTCTGGGCTTCCTGGATCTGGGCGGCAAGAAGATCAAGATCGTCATCGACGCCTCCAACGGGATGGCTGGCACGATGATCCCCAAAATCTTCGGCAAAAAGGGCGAGAACGTCCCCGGGCTCGAGATCGTCGAGCTCAACTTCGACAACACCAAGGGCGAGTTCGTGCACGAGCCCAACCCGCTCGTGGCGTCGAACGTCGCGCAGCTCCAGGCCGCGGTTGTCGAGCACGGCGCGGACGTGGGTTTCTGCTACGACGGCGACGCGGACCGGTGCGTCGCGGTGGACGAGAAGGGCCGGATCGTCGGGTGCGACCACCTGACCGCGGTGATGGCGCCCTTCTTCCTGGAGCAGGCGCCGGGCGCGGCGGTGGTGTACGACCTGCGCTCGAGCAAGGCGGTGGAGGAGGAGATCCTCAAGGCGGGCGGCGAGCCCGTCAAGGGGCGCGTGGGTCACGTGTTCATGAAGCAGGAACTCGCCGAGACGCAAGGCGTCTTCGGGGGCGAGCTCTCGGGTCACTTCTACTTCCGGGACAACTTCAACGCCGACTCGGGCGCGATCGCGATGTGCTCGCTGCTCTCGCAGCTGGCGCAGAGCGGGAAGAAGCTGAGCCAGCTCGTCGCGCCGGTCGCCCGGTACGCGCAGTCGGGCGAGATCAACTTCGAGAACGAGAACAAGGACGAGGCGCTGGCCAACATCATCGAGGAGCTCGGCCCGGGCTCGGACGTCGACGCGGACATCGAGGAGCTCGACGGCGTGACGCTCGACTGCTTCGACCGCGAGGGCTGGTGGTGCAACATCCGCAAGAGCAACACGGAGCCCCTGCTCCGTTTGAACGCCGAGGCCAAGGATAAGGCCACGCTTGAGAAAGCGATGGCCATGATCGAGCCCCTGCTGGGCACGCGCGTGGCGCACTGAGTACGCTACATCGGGCAGCGGGCGAGTGACGGAGGCGATAGCCGCATGAACCTTCAGCAGTTCTTCGATCACTGGTCGATCGCGGAGAATCCGTTCCGGGGCGAGGAAGCGCGCCAGGACGCGGTTTTCAGCAGGCTCTCGCAGCTCGACGCCGCGGGCAGGCCAAAGGCCGCGCACTCGGACTTCGAGAAGATCATCGGCAGGCTCGAGTACCCGTCGACTTCGATCGTCTTCGGCGAGAAGGGCTCGGGCAAGACCGCGATCCGGATGCAGATCGCCCGGCGCATCAACGAGCACAACAAGGCCAACCCCGATCGCAAGGTCATGCTCGTCGCGTACGACGAGCTCAACACGCTCCTGGATCAGTTCCACCAGCGCTACGGCGGCGGGGACATCCAGGAGTGCTTCAACCGCATCCGGCTCGTCGATCACATCGACGGCATCCTCATGCGGAGCGTGCCGGGCGTCGTCGATGCGATCATCGGCGAGACCGCCTCGGGCCGATCGACGGACCTGGGCGAGCATGTCCGGCGCACCGCGCGGGCGCTGGATCCGACGAGCCGCAAGGACATGCTCCTGCTCCAGGCGCTCTACGACCGCCCGGACCGGGCGCACGAGCGGACGGGCAAGCTCCGGCGAGCGCTGCGTCTGCCGCTGCCCATGCCAAGGCTCGTTTGGGGCGCGCTCGCGTACGCGGGCTGGCTCCTGCCCGCGGGCGTGCTCGTCGCGTTCATCTGGATGGGCGGCGACTCGTCGAGCCTCTTCTGGCGATCGCTCTTCATCGGCGCCGTCGCGATCTGGCTCGCGTTCCTGCTCAAGCGTTTCGCATGGGAATCGGTCGCGATGAAGCGGCTCGCCCGGCGCATCCGCAGGCAGATCAGGGGCTCGACGCGCTCGGACCTGAGCTACATCCAGTCGTTCCGCCAGCTCGATCCCGCGGTGCTCCGGGGCAGCTCGCTCCCGGCGACCGACTCCGACGACACACGCTACGCCCTGCTCGCCAAGTTCCGCCAGGCGATCGCGGGGTTCGGCTACCACTCGGTCATCGTCGTGATCGACCGCGTCGACGAGCCCACGCTCATCAACGGCGACGCGAGCCGCATGCGGGCGGTCGTCTGGCCCATGTTCAACAACAAGTTCCTCCAGCAGGAGGGACTGGGCATCAAGATGCTCCTGCCGATCGAGCTGCGCCATGCGCTCTTCAAGGAGTCATCGAGCTTCTTCCAGGAAGCGCGCCTCGACAAGCAGAACCTCGTCGAGCGACTCACCTGGTCGGGCCCGACGCTCTACGACCTGTGCGAGGCGAGGCTCGCCACGTGTTTGGCCGAGGGGGCCCAGCCGCTGGCGCTGCTCGATCTGTTCGCCGAGGACGTGACGAGGCAGGACCTGGTCGATGCGCTCGAGCAGATGCACCAGCCCCGCGACGCGTTCAAGTTCCTGTACGCGTGCCTCAACGAGCACTGCTCGAACGTGACGTCGCAGGAGCAGTCGTTCCGCGTGCCCAGGCTCGTGCTCGAGTCGGTCCGGCGTCAGCAGGCCGAGCGCGTGCAGCAGCTCTACCGCGGCATCGGCCCGGCATGAGCGGTCGCATCGGCATCGTGACGTGCCGCCAGCTTCCCGAGCCCGACCCGGATCAGGAATTGATGCTCGGCGCGCTGCGCACGGCGGGCATGGACGCAGAGCTTCTTCCCTGGGACGACGGCAGCGCCGACCCCTTCGGCTTTGATCTCTGCGTGCTCCGCTCGTGCTGGGACTACCACCGCGACCCCGACCGCTTCATGCTCTGGGTGGACGAGGCCGAGCAGCGCACGACGCTGCGCAATCCCGCCGAGGTGGTGCGGTGGAACATCCATAAGCGGTATTTGTCTGACATGGAAGCAGCGGGATTGCCCATCGTGCCCACGGCTTTCGTGGACCGAGGGAACTTCCTGCCGCTCGATACGGTGCTCGCGGGCCGGGGCTGGACGGACATCGTGATCAAGCCCTGCATCTCCGCGGGCAGCGTGAACACGAGGCGTTTCCATCAAAGCGAGTTCGACGAGGCCGACGCGTCTTTGTTTCATCACGCCGAGACGCGCGACATGATGATCCAGCCCTACCTGCCCAGCGTCGAAACGGGCGGCGAGCGTTCCATCATCTGGATCGACGGCACATGCACGCACGTCATCGAGAAATCGCCACGCTTTGCGGGCCAGGACGAGCACGTCTCGGACGCCAAGCCCGTGGCCGAAGATGAGCGGGAAATGATGGAGCGGGCGATCTCGCTCATCACGGAGCCGCTCATGTACGCAAGGCTCGACACGATGCTCGGGCCGTCGGGCGAACGCCTGATCTCAGAGTTCGAGCTGATCGAGCCCTCGCTCTTTCTGCTGCAATCCGAGAAAGCACTGAATGCATTCGTGAACGCTGTCGAGAGTGCCTTGCGTTAATCGAGCGGCTCGAGCCTGGCGTATTCCAGCACGAGCGTTTTGACGCCGACGGTGCGGAAGTCGATCTTGGCCCGCGCGTTGGCGCCGCCCGAGACGTTGATGACCTTGCCGACGCCGAAGCGCGGGTGCCGGACCATGACGCCCTCGCCGAGGCCCGAGGCCATTCGGTTGTCCTCGCTCGCGCGTTGCGCCTGGCGCGCCGAGTCGTAGGTGCGCGTGGGCTGTGGGCGTTGGTCCTGCTCGTCCCAGCTCTCGCCCGTGCCGGCGCTGGCGCCGAAGCCGCCGAGCGAGTCGGAGCGATCGACCACGTGCACGTGCTCGCTCCCGAGCTCGTCGATGAACCGGCTCGGGATCGTGCGCTCGGAGATGCCCCGCACCGTGCGGTACTTGGCGGCGGTCAGGTGCAAATGCTCCATCGCGCGGGTGATCCCCACGAAGCAGAGCCTGCGTTCCTCCTCGAGCTCCCTGTCCGAGGCGTGCGCCCGCGAGTGGGGGAGGATGTTCTCCTCGAGCCCGATCATCGAAACGATCGGGAATTCCAGGCCCTTGGCGGCGTGGAGCGTCATGAGCGTCACCGCCCCCGTGTCGGGGTCGGCGGCGTCCGCGTCCGCGACCAGCGCGACCGATTCGAGGTACGCGCGCAGCAGCGCGAGCATCGGCGGGTCGGTGGGCTCGCCGCCCGCGATCGCCGCGTCGAACTGCATCGGGTCGTCGGCGGGGTCGTAGTTCTCTTCAAATTCCGCCGCCGACGACACGAGCTCGGCGAGGTTGTCGAGCCGATCCTCGTCCGCCTCGTTCTTGGCTGCCTGCGCCTTGTAGTGCGCCTCGAGTCCGGATTCGACGATCACCCGCTCGGCGAGGTCACGCAGCGAGCCCGCGACGCTGGCGCCCATGAAGCTGCCCGCGCCGTTCCAGTGGTCGACCGTCTCGACGAACTGCTTGATCGAGTTGCGGGCCCTGGGTGAGAGCGCCGAGATGTTGTCGGCCTCGCGGAGAGCCGCAAAGAGCGAGAGCCCTCGGTCCGCCGCGAAGGTCTGCGCGAGCGTGAGCGCCGCCTTGCCGATGCCGCGCGTGGGCGTGTTGATCACGCGCAGGAGCGAGACATCGTCGTCCGAGTTCGCCACGACGCGGAGGTAGGCCAGTGCCGTCTTGATCTCTTCGCGCTGGTAGAACGCGGTGCCCCGGACGACGACGTATGGGATCTGCGCGCGCCTGAGCTGGTCTTCGACCACGCGGGAGAGCGCGTTGGTGCGGTAGAACACGGCGCAGTGGTTCCAGCTGAGCGGCCTGTCCCGGTCCGCGCTCGCCTGGATCAGATCACGCATCCAGTCCGTCACGATCTCCGCCTCGTGGCGTTCGTCGCGGCAGAGCGTGACCTGCACGCGCTCGCCGCCGGGACGCTTCGTGAACAGGTCCTTGTGCTTGCGCAGCTTGTTGTTCCGCACCAGCGTGTCGGCGACGCTCAGGATCGGCGCGGTCGAGCGGAAGTTCTCGCCCAGCGGGATGACCCGCGCGCCCGCGAACCGCTCCTCGAAGTCGAGGATGTTGCTGATGTCCGCGCCGCGCCAGCCGTAGATCGCCTGGTCCGGGTCGCCCACGACGAAGATGTTGGGCGCCGCCCCGCGTTCCTCGGGCGTGCCCGCGAGCAGCGAGGCGATCTCGAACTGCGCGCGGTTCGTGTCCTGGTATTCGTCGATCATCATCCACTGCCAGCGGTCCTGGCACTCGCGCCGAACGTCCGCGTGGTGGCGCAGGAGCTTGGCGGTCAAGACGAGCAGGTCGTCGAAGTCGACCGCGCCGGCCTTCTTCAGGCCCTTCTGGTAGGCGGTGTAGATCTTGGCGATGTTGCGGGTCGAGTAGTCCATCGCAGAGGCCGCGAACATCTCCGCGTCCACGAGCTCGTTCTTGGCGTTGCTGATGACGCTCAGGACCGAGCGGGGCGGGAAGTTGCTCGTCGAGAAATCGAGTTCCCCGATCAGACGTTTGACGAGCGAGAGCTGGTCCGCCGAGTCGTAGATCGAGTAATCGGGATTGAGACCGATGACCTCCGCGTACCGGCGCAGGAGCCTGGCGCAGAGGCTGTGGAACGTCGTGACGACGAGGCCACGCGCGGCGCGTGCGTCGCTGCCCGGGGGCGTGAGCACCGCGTTGATCCGCTCGCGCATCTCCGCGGCGGCCTTGTTCGTGAACGTGAGCGCCAGGATCGACCACGCGGGCACGCCCTGCTCGACGAGGTAGGCGATGCGCCGGGTGATGACCCTTGTTTTGCCCGAGCCCGCCGCCGCGAGCACCAGGACGGGCCCCTCGAGAGCCGTCGTCGCCCGGCGCTGCGCCTCGGTCAGGCCCGCAAGCAGCGGCGAATCGTTCTGTGTCGTCTGGTCGGTTTCGGGCATCGTCTGAGCGTAGGTGCGATCAGGCCTTGCCGGCGACGTGCGGCGTCTGTGCCGAACGCGTGATCAGCGCCACGCTCTCGGGCAGCATCGAGGCGACCTTGCTCACCACGTCCACGTCCAGCTTGCGGGCGAAGAACGAGCGTTGCGTCTTACCCATGATCAGCGTGTCGCAGCCGTGCGTGACGGTGTAGTCGAGGATCTCCTCGGTGACCTCCGGGCTTGTCACGTAGATCGGGACGAACGGCACGCCCGCCTCGCGCGCCAGGACCGCGGTCGTCCCGAGAGCCTCTTGTGCCATCGGATCCTCGGCGACATCGGGCACACGGCCCGGCACGATGTCCATCACGCGGAGCGAGCGGACGTAGATCGCGTAAAGCGTCGCGCCGCGGCGTTTGGCCATGTCCACGGCGAACTCGGACTGGTTGCGCCCCCTGGCCGCGAGCATGATCGCGGGCTTGCTCGCGTCGATCGTGATCGTCGGCTTCTCGAGCTCGGCGAGCCAGCCCTTGTCGGGCGCGGTGAGCGATTCGATCGCGCCGGCCTTCTGCTTCGAGGCGATCCAGCGCGCGCCGAGCACCAACGCCACGAGCGTGCCGCTGAACGCGGTTGAGATCCACTGCGTGACGCCGATCGTGACCGTGATCGAGAGCAGGAAGAGCGCCAACGCCGCGATGCCGATGCGGCGGGCATTCCCGATGTCGAGCTTGCCGTTGAGGGCGACCGAGCCAAGGGTCACGGTGATTGCGCCGCAGACACCCAGCACGTAGAGCTTGGCGAGCACGGTCACGTCCTGCTCGATGATCAGGACGCCCGCGGGGATCGCCAGCGAGACCATCAGCCCCACCCACGGCACGCCCGAGTAGTTGAGCTTGGTGAGCTTCTTGGGCAGCTCGCGGTCCTGCGCCATCGCAAAGAGCACGGAGACCATCGCCATGATCGCGGTGTTCGTGGCGCTCAGCAGGAGCAGGCCGAACGCGATGCCCGCGACGTTGCCCGCCACCACGCCAGCGCCTTTGCCCAGCATTTTGTTTCCGCCCTCGCCGGCGATCACACGCATCGAGGCGTTGGTGTACTTCTCGATTTCCTTCTCGACCTTGGCGAAATCTTCGGGCAGCATTTCGCCCGATGCGACCTGCGCCTCGTAGTGCTCGATCTGGTGGATGTGGGGCACGTGCGAGTCGGCGAGCGACTTGCCCGCGACGGTGTAGCTCAGCCCCGCCAGCGCCAGGCCGAAGAACATGTTCAGGACCACGACCTCGATCGCCACGGGCCAGATTGTTTTCTTGGCCGTCTTCTCGACGGGATGGTTCATCAGGCCCGTCATGTTGGCGACGGCCTCGACGCCCGCCAGCGCCAGGCAGATGCCCGTGAACGAGATCCAGATCTCGGAGGGGCTGCTCTCGCGGATGAACGTGAACTCGATGGTGCTCAGGCCCTTGAAGAAGAAGGGGATGCTCAGGATCGCCATGACCGCCGAGACGCCCAGCGCCACGAACGCGATGATGAGCGCAAACCGCCCGGCGGCGCGGGCGCCGAACCAGTTGATGAAGCCCACGAACGCGAGCGTCGCGAGCGAGAGCGGCATCGTGAGCCAGTGGGGGGTCCCGAAGTAGTGGAAGGCCTCCACGACGCTGATCGCCGCGGTCATGATGTAGCCCGAGAGCAGGAGCGTCGAGCCGACGACCGAGAGCGTAGGGCTGAGCTGGCGGGCCGCGGTGTAGACCCCGCCGCCGTCGGGGAAGGCCTTGCAGACGATGGTGTACGCCCAGCTGACGGCGACCATGAGCAGGCCGATCGCGGCCAGGTAGAGCACGCTCGCGTGGGCGGTGTAGAGGAAGGCCAGACCCAGCACATAGAGCCGGCTCGTGCCCCAGTCGCCGTAGAGCAGCGGGCCCGCGTGGAACCACTTGAGGTTTCTCGGCCTGGATTCGGTGACGAGCATCGCTGGGCGGGGGCCTTTCGCTGTGGGCGGAGTATAGAGCCCGATCCAGATGGATCCGACCGGGCCTCCCATCCGGACTAAGCTTTGACAGCCTCACGCAATCGCGGTAGCGTGGGCGACCAATTGGGGCTCAATCGCGCACCGGAAATCAATGACACCTTCACGACACGGCAACCTTGAAGATACGTCCCCCATGAAGGACCCCTCGGGCAAAACCCGACCCGTCCCCGCGCCCACCGTCGCCGAGGCGGAGGAAGCCATTCACGAGGCGGCCAAGGGCAACACCAACATCGACACCCTCGTCGGGCGCCTGGTCATCGACCAGGGGCTCGCAACCGAGGACGAGGTCCAGCACTGCCTCGAGCAGGCCAAGGAAGTCCGCACCGACGCCAACCAGGCCTCGCTCGTGCAGATCCTGGTCGACAACCAGTACGTCACCCAGCGCCAGATCGCCCGCCTGCGCCGGATCATCGAGGCCGAGCGATCGGGCCAGAAGATCCCGGGCTTCCGCATCCTGGGCAAGCTGGGCGCCGGCGCGATGGCGACCGTCTTCAAGGCCAACCAGCTCTCGCTCGACCGCACCGTGGCGATCAAGGTCCTGCCCCGCAAGTTCAGCGACAACCCCCAGTTCATCGAGCGCTTCTACGCCGAGGGCCGGGCCGCAGCCTCGCTCAACCACCCCAACATCGTCCAGGCCTTCGACGTGGGCAAAGCCGGCGAGTTCCACTACTTCGTCATGGAGTACGTCGACGGCCGGACCGTCTACGACGACATCGTCAAGCAGAAACGATTCGCCGAGCGCGACGCGGTCGAGGTGGTCATGCAGGTCGCCGAGGCCCTCCTGCACGCCCACGAGAAGGGCCTGATCCACCGCGACGTCAAGCCCAAGAACGTGATGATCACCAAGGACGGCGTGGTCAAGCTCGCCGACATGGGTCTGGCCCGAGCCGTGTCCGACAAGGAAGCCGCCGAAGCCGAGGCGGGCAAGGCGTTTGGCACGCCCTATTACATCTCCCCCGAGCAGATCCGGGGCGAACGCCAGATCGGGCCGCCCGCTGACATCTACTCGCTCGGCGCGACTTTCTATCACATGGTCACCGGGGCCGTGCCTTTCGAGGGCAAGAACCCCTCGGCGGTCATGCACAAACACCTCAAGGCCGAGCTCGTCCCCCCCGACCACGTCAACCCCAAGCTCTCCGCGGGCGTGTCCGAGATCATCGAGATGATGATGGCCAAGGACCCCGCCCGGCGGTACCAGAACTGCAAGGACCTGCTCATCGATCTCCGCGCGGTCCACAAGGGCGAGCAGCCCCCCCTGGCCCACAGGGACATCCTGGGCGAGGCGGACCTGGCCGCGGTCGCCGCCGCCGAGGCCTCGGCTCAGACCGAGATCCCCTTCGACCAGACCCGCCCGCAGGACGTCCGGCCCTGGCTCATGACCGCGTTCATCGTCACCCTCTGCGTGGCCCTGATGAGTCTGCTTTTCAACATCATCCTCATCGCCAAGTGAGGAACCACAGGACCCATGCCCGGTTTTCCTTGTCGCAGGCCCCTCCAGGGCTTAGGCTTAGGACGATGACCGGGATCGCACCTGAACACACACCTATCACGCTTGCCGCCCTTGGCGCCGCCGCCCGCGCTGCGCACCGTCCTTCATGATCTCGGGCTCGGCACATCTCGACGCTGATTCCGAAGCGCCCCTGCGGCGCTCGGCTCCCGTGCTTTCTCCCGGTGCCGATGTGATACAGCAATTGGAACGAATCTGAAAGAAGCGCTCCGGGGTCGGTCGGCCGCCAAGACCCGGAGCGATGGAACGCACGCGGCCCATTGGGAGTAGGACTCATCGCTCGCAGAACATTCTTCCGTGATACCGGCCCCGTCAAGCGGACCCGCGTCAACCACCTGATCCGCATCACGCCCATCAGGCTGATCGGACCGGAAAACGAGCAGCTCGGCGTCGTCGAGACGCACCAGGCTCTTCGCATGGCCGAGGAGGCCGGGCTCGATCTTGTCGAGATCGTGCCCGACGGCCGCCCGCCGGTCTGCAAGATCATGGACTACGGCAAGTACAAGTACGACCTCTCCAAAAAGAAGCAGCCCTCCACCAAGGGCAGCGAACTCAAGGAGATCCGTCTTGGCCGGTCCATCAAAATCGACAAGCATGACCTCGAGATCCGCTCCAACCAGGCGCGCCGGTTCCTCATGGACGGGCACAAGGTCCAGGTCATCCAGCGATTCAAGGGCCGCGAGTTCGCGCACAAGGACCTCGGTCTTGCGAACATGAAGATGTTCTTCGACGCCGTGGAAGACATCTGCAAGCTCGAGCAGCCCCCGCGCCCCTTCGGCCGGCAGTTCACGATGCTCCTGGCGCCGGACAAGCCCCGGGTCGAGTCGGCGCGCCGGAAGATGGAGCGGGCCGCCGCCGCGGAGCAGGCCGCCGAGCAGGCGAAGCTGGACGCCCAGATCGCCGAGCTCGACGCCCGCATGGCGCTCGAGGCGGAAGAGGAAGAAGATCCGCTGACGCCCGAAGAGATCGCCGAGCAGGAAGCCCGCGAGGCCCAGGAAGCCGCCGAGAAAACCCGCAAGGGCAAGCAGCGCGACAAGCGCTCAGTGAACCCGGTCGACGATGAAGTCGCCGAGCTCTTGGGCGACTAACGCGGGGCATAAGGCATAAGGCAGAAGGCACTGGGAAATGCAATCCCAGTGCCTTTTCAGTTTTCGCCTTTACCATCTGTCCTAGTGCCTAGTGCCTAGTGCCTAGTGCCTAGTCGTGCCGGAGCGCCACGATCGGGTCCTGCTTCGAGGCCTTGATCGCGGGGTAGAGCCCGAAGACGAGCCCGGTGAACGAGGCGACGGTGAACGCCACGATCATCGACCAGGGGGTCAGCTCGATCGGCGCCTGCACGTCGGGGGGGATGAGCTTGCCGATCACGGGCCACGTGGGCAGCTTGGGCGTCACCCAGCCGATGAGCAAACTCCCGCCCACGCCGACGGCGATCCCCAGCAGCCCGCCGATCATGCTCAGGACGCCCGTCTCGACGAGGAACTGCCACACGATGTGCTTGCGTGTCGCGCCCAGCGAGCGCCGGATCCCGATCTCGCGCGTGCGCTCGGTGACGTTGGCGAGCATGATGTTCATGATCCCGATGCCGCCCACCAGGAGCGAGATCCCCGCGATCGCGCTGAGCGTCACGGTCCAGGTCAGCGCCTGCCTGCGGGCCTCTTCGAGCAGCTCGTAGGGCACGATCAGCCCGATGTCTTCCATCTTGGGGTGCCGCACCGTCAGGAGCCGGCGCATGATGTCGGCATCCGTCAGCACGTCGTCCCGGCCCGCGCACTGGACATAGATCTCGGCGATCTCGACCTCGCTGGCCTGCATCGAGCCCGAGCCACTGCGCACAACCAGATCCCCGAAGGTCGCGCGTGCGGTCGCCATGGGAATATGGACGTCCAGGTTTAGATCGCGTCCGACCAGGGCCGCCCCCGCGCCGCCCGAGAGCCCGATGGGCGCGAGCACCCCGATGACCTTGAATGTCTTCTCGTCGATCCGGAGCGTCTCGTCGATCGGGTCTTCGAGGTGGAAGAACTCCTTGGCGATCTCCGAGCCAATCACGCACACCATGGCCCGTGAGTCCAAATCCGCCTGCGTCAGATACCGCCCCCGCTCGAGGTTCAACTGTGCGACCTCGAACATGTCTGGCGTCGTGCCGAAGGCCTGGCTTGTTTTGCGTTTCTCGCCCCGGAGCACCTGTGAGCCCAGCTCCTTGAGCGGCACGATCGCCGTGGCGTGGGGGAACATCTCCTCGATCACGGCGAGATCCGTCCGCGTGAGGCCGTACTTGGAGCTCCAGCTCTGGTTGTTCTGGCTTTGCTGGTTGGCCTGGGGCGGCTTCTGTGAGCGGATAATGATGTTCCGGGCCCCAAGCCGCTCGATCTGCATCAGAGCCTGAGCCTTGGAGCCCTCGCCGATGGAAACCATCGTCACGACCGCCGAGACGCCGATGATGATGCCAAGAGCCGTCAGAAACGATCGGAGCATGTGCAGGCGCAGATTGGAGAGCCCAAGGCGGATGGTTTCGAGCAGGAACGTCATTTTCGCGCCAATCCCCCTGAGCCCGGCGCGGACCGCGCCCGGCAGATGCTACCGCTCCCGGCCCCTCCGGTGGCGTGCGGGGGCCCCCCGATGACCGCCGTCCGTGTCACCCTCGAAGAAGACACCGCCCGGGGCTGGTCCCACCAGGTCGAAATCACCTCGGACGATCAGCCGCCCGTCCATGTCACGGTTCAGCTCTGCTTTCAGGACTACGAGTACTGGTCGGGCGGCTCTCGCCCGCCCGAACAGGTCACGGCGAGCCTCATCGAGTGCCTGCTCGACCCCGGCCCGGACGCCCATGTCCCCAGCCCCCTCCCCGAGAGCTTCGACGCCTCGACCGCAAGGCGCTGGATGCCCGACCTTGATAGCCGACTCCGCGCCAGTTCCTGGCACTAGGTTCTGTTTGACAGACCCGGTCCACACGACTTTCCGTGCCACCGACCCCGTCTTCGGGGTCGGTGTCTCCCACGCACTGACCTGGAAGACCAGGTCAGTGGCACGAAGAACGATCTGTCAAACAGAACCTAGTCCCGGGTCGCTCTGCCCTCGATCAAGCGCCCCTCGATCGGCGCCGCCGGCACCGTGATCTCCGCCAATTCGAGCAGCTGATACCGCACCGCCACACGCCCCTCGACGCCATCGGGCACATGGAAGGTCACACGAACCCGCGCCGGCCCCTCGATGAGCATGTCCCCGTCGAAATCGACGGCACTCTCACCGTCGGTGCGATCGACCGTGACCGCGCGAGCTTGTGGGATCGAAAACATCGCCATCACGCCCTGGGTCTTCGGATCGAGCACAGTGCCCGGCTCCATGAGCGTGAAAATGATGGGCATCCACTTCCCGCCGCCCTCCTCCAGCTTCTCGCGCGAAGCCGAGACACCGCCCGGGTCCGGATGCACGGTCATCTCAACGCACACGTACCGCCCGTCGGGTTCGGACCGGTCGGCGTCCTCGTCCTCGAATGTTTCACTCTCTGCGAACTCTTCGGGTATTTCGCACGGCGCCACGCCGTGGATGGTCACCGTCGCGCCCCTCAGCACGAGCGACTGGTCCTCGAGCGCCGCCGAGAGCAGCTTGCGCGCGCCGTGCTTGATCAGCGCGATCGCCAGCCACACGAAGAACAGGAACGAACCGGGGATGAGGACGAGGGCCGCCCACCACGGGAGCCATCGGCTGGCGACAATGATCGCGGTCATCGCCAGCAGCACGAAGATGAGGTACGCCTTGACCATCGCGACCGAGTCTACCGCGCCCCGAGCCGGGACTCGATCTCGGCCCGTATGCGTTCAATGAGCTCGCGGTGAACGCCCTCGGGTTCGCAGTTTGGCGAGGCGCCGAGGTCGTACGCCTCGAACGGCCCCTGCCGGCGTTTCTCCGGGTCCTCGCGCGAGAATCGCGGGATCACGTGCGCGTGCAGCTCGGGGGCGATGTTGCAGAGGATCAGGTAGTTGATCCGCTCAGCCCCCGTCGCCGCGAGTACCGCGTCGCCCAGCAGCAGGAAGTCGGCCATGAACCGGACCCGTGCCTCGGCGTCCAGATCGTTCACGCTCGGCACGACCGGGTCGGGCAGCAGCACGCAGCAGCCCGCGATCATCTCGGGCTGGTGGTCGTTCATCACGGCAAAGCCCGAGGGAAGCCGCGCCAGGACTATCGGGTGCTCTCCCGCCCGGCACTGCGCCACACGCAAGGAGATGATGTTGCTCGTCATTCTGCTCCGCCTTGGCTTGCCATCTGTATACTTGCGTCATGAACATCGCACGCATCGCCTTCGCCGCTTGCTTGGTATTGCTGGGAGCCACTGCCGTGGGACAGGATAACACCAAGCCCGAACCCCGGGACTACGTCTTCGTCTTCATCACGACGGGCGAGGCGACCGACCTCTCGCCCGAGGCCCAGCGGGAGGCGTTCGCCGGGCACTTCTCCAACATGACGCGCATGGCGGTCGCGGGGGACCTCCTCATCGCCGGCCCCCTCGGCCCGCCCAAGTCCGACCCGAACCACCGGGGCCTCTTCGTCTTCGACGCCAAAGCCCTCGACGAAGGCATGGCGTTCGCCGAGACCGACCCGACGTACCAGGCCGGCGTGTTCAAGCTGACCGCGCACCTCATGACGACCGATGAGCCGCTGACCAAGCTCCACGAACTCGACATGAAGGCCCTCGAAGAGCAGGGTGAGAACGCGCCCCCCGGCGCCAACGCCCGTTCGTACATGCTCGCCACGGCCCCGTTCGATGAGGCGCTCCTCGCCAAGGCCGAGGATGCCGACGGCGTCCTCATCGCCGCCCGCCTCCACGGCTCAGGCCCGGACGGCGCCGACCAGATCCTCCTCTGGCTCGATGCCGAGAACGAGGAAGCCGCCCGCAAGCTCCTGCCGGAGGGCGAGTGGACGCTGCATGGGTGGTTTGGGTCGAAGAGTGTGGCGGAGCTAGAACAATAATGTGCAGATTGTAATTTCGTTAACGGTTAATAATTGAAAGTTCCGCATGCGAAATCAGCTTCTCAAATGAGTTTCTAAGCCGTTTTTCGGCAAATTTAAGGTAAGACGGTTCAATCTCTATTCCGACGCTATCTCTGCCAGCTTGACTCGCCGCGAGCATGGTCGTGCCCGTTCCTACAAAGGGGTCTATGACGGTGTCGCCAACAAAGCTAAACATGCGGATGAGTCGCTCTGCAATTGATACTGGAAACGGTGCAGGGTGATCCTTTGTCGATGCTCCGCCTATTGTCCATATTTGCTGAAACCAAGTACGATGCGACATTTCAGGGATGATGCTGAGCAGCCGAGATTCAACCGAAGGCTTGCGATAACCGCCGCCCTTCCGTTGCATGAGTATAAACTCGATATCATTTTTAATTACAGCATTGGGTTCATAAGGTTTGCCAAGAAAGCCACCACCGCCATCAACCTCGAACTTTGCATTTGCAATCTTGTGCCAGATAATTGGCGCTAGATTGTCAAAGCCGATCTCTCTGCACGACTCTTGAATAGATGCGTGCAAAGGGACAACCGCATGGCGTCCGTGAAGTCGTCTTGACAGGCATACATCGCCTACCACGACAATCAGCCGCCCACCTGGAACAAGCACGCGATGACACTGTCGCCAAACTCGACCAAGCTCGGAAATAAACTCGCTGTAGTCTTGTACATCTCCGAGTTGTCCATCAGCGCCAACATATTCTTTCAATGTCCAGTAAGGGGGTGAAGTGACGACAAGATGAACGCTGTTATCCTCCAAAAACTGGAGATGCCGTGCGTCACCCTGTCGCAAGACATGCTTCGTCTTTCGTTGCGACACGAGTCTATCGAGTTCGTCGGAAATCCGCTCTTGCTTCGCAAGCTTTGGGATTAGGGATTTGACATCCGAATCCGAAAGTTCTTGGTCGAGCATCTGCTGAAGCGATGGCGCGCTGCGGGCCGCGGCTTGCGATCTCATGGCCATACCCCTATACCGGGATTGCGTGTTCTTGTTTCCGCTGCAAGCTGGTCTAGCATTCGCTCGAAGCCGTCCTTGCCGGAAACAATCGTGGGACCGCTCGAAAAATCTACGCGGATGAGTGAATAAGCCTCAAATGTGCTCGGTGTCCAATACGGTGCGCGTCGTACACTCAACCGATTGAGTCTGTCTTCAAGTAGCTCACACCACATCCCTCCTTCGCGCCGAGTATTGTTCTGGCTGACATCGATCAGCATGACATAGCCAGTCACAATTTCAGGTGAGTAAAGCTGGATATTGGCCGTCTCTCCCATGAGATCGTCAATTCGATTGGGAACAGTCCCGGAAAGGTTCTTGAGGATCGATTTCAGCGAGAGAACCAGTCGGTACTTCCCCGCCCATTTCCACCCGACATCCCAATCCTTTGGACGGCCACCACCTTCAATCCGAGCTTCATGTTCTGCACCTTCGAGGCCACGCTGATGGAGGCCGTCGATGCAGGTGTGAGCGAGTTCGCGAAGCCGCAGCGTCGAAGTAGACAAGCCACTGACGACAGCCGTTTTATACAAATGATCGACAGCTGATTGAAGGGTGGGTGCGGTCATTCCCTCAATCATATCGCCTAAAGGGACAGGAGACCGGGGCCAACCGACAGACACTATCCCAGCATCCCCTTCAGATACTTCCCCGTGTGGCTCCCCTTGTTCCTGGCCACCTCCTCCGGCGTCCCCGTCGCCACCACCGTTCCGCCCCCGTCGCCGCCCTCGGGGCCGAGGTCCACGATCCAGTCGGCGCACTTGATGACGTCCAGGTTGTGCTCGATGACGACGAGCGTGTTGCCCGTGTCGGCGAGCCTTCCCAGCACCTCGATCAGCTTGCGGATGTCCTCGAAGTGCAGGCCCGTCGTCGGCTCGTCGAGGATGTAGAGCGTGTGCTCGCTCGACTGCGTGCCGTCGTACCGGACGCCCTTGCCCAGTTCCGTCGCCAGCTTGATCCGCTGCGCCTCGCCGCCCGAAAGCGTGGTCGAGGGCTGCCCGAGCGTGATGTAGTCGAGCCCGACGTCGCGCAGGCACTCGGTAAACCGCAGGATCTTCGGGTGGTTCTCGAAGAAGCTGCACGCGTCCTCGACCGTGAGCGCGAGCACGTCGGCGATGTTCTTGTCGCGGTACGTCACCTCGAGTGTCTCGCGGTTGTAGCGCCTGCCCCGGCATACCTCGCACTCGACGAACACGTCGGGCAGGAAGTGCATCTCGATCTTCTTGAGCCCCTGGCCCTGGCACGCCTCGCAGCGCCCGCCGCCCGACTGCGCCGAGACGTTGAAGCTGAACCTGCCCGGCTTGTAGCCGCGGATCTTGGCCTCCTTGGTCGCGGTGAAGATCTTGCGGATCTCGTCGAAGATGCCGGTGTAGGTCGCGGGGTTGGAGCGTGGCGTGCGGCCGATGGGCGACTGATCTACCTCGATCACGCGGTCGATCTGGCGGAGCCCGGTGATGCGCGAGTGCGCGCCGGGCTTGTCGCGGCTGCCCAAGAGGTCCTTTCGGAGCGCCTTGAGCAGGATCTCGTTGACGAGCGTGGACTTGCCGCTGCCCGAGACGCCCGTGACGCACACGATCCCGCCGAGCGGGAAGGCGACGTCGACGTTCTTGAGGTTGTTCTCCTTGGCGCCCTTGATCGCGACGGCTTTCTTCTCGCTGAGTTTACGCCGCTCTTTGGGCACTTCGATCTTTCGGCGCCCGGAAAGATACTGCCCGGTGAGCGAGTCCTTGTGCTTGCAGATCTCTTCGACGGTGCCCTGCGCGACGATGCGTCCGCCGTGCACGCCCGGACCTGGCCCGATGTCCACGACGTGGTCGGCGGCCCGGATCATGTCCTCGTCGTGCTCGACGACCAGCACGGTGTTGCCGATGTCCGTCAGGTGGCGGAGCGTGCGGATGAGGCGGTCGTTGTCGCGTTGGTGCAGTCCGATCGTCGGCTCGTCGAGCACATAGCACGCGCCGACCAGCCCCGAGCCGACCTGCGTGGCGAGCCTGATCCGCTGGGCCTCCCCGCCCGAGAGCGTCGCGGTGCGCCGATCGAGCGAGAGATACTCGAGCCCCACGCTCGAGAGGAACCGCAGGCGGTTGCCGATCTCCTTCATGATCGGCTCGGCGATCTGCTCCTGCTCCTTCGAGAGTTTCAGCCCCTCGACGAACGCGATCGCATCGTTGATGTTCAGGCGCGAGAGTTCGGAGATGTTGAGCTGCGAGCCGTCGTTCTTGGCACGCCCGATGACCGATTCGCCGAAAGCTTTTTGCGTGTCGGCCCTGTGCGACGACGAAACGAGCACGTGCAGGGCTTCGATGCGCAGGCGGTCGCCGTGACACTCGGGGCAGGTGTGCTCGGCCTGGAACTCGTGCAGGTGATCCTTGACCCACTGGCTCTCGGTCTTGTGGAACCACGCGTCGAGCATTGGCAGGACGCCCTCCCAGCCCTTGCCGCCGTGCATGAGCGCGTCGTATTTCTCGTCGGAGAGGTCGGCGAGCTTGCAGTTGTAGTCGATGCCCGCGGTTCGGCAGTAGCGCCGGAGCATGCGCGGATAGATCATCCCGCCCGGGCCGTTTTTCTTCCACGGCGCGATCCCGCCCCGCGCGAGCGTCTTGTCCATGTCGGGCACGACGAGCTCTTCGTCGAACTCCAGGATCGAGCCCAGCCCGTGGCACGTCGGGCACGCGCCGAACGGGGAGTTGAACGAGAAAAGCCTCGGGCTGATCTCTTCGAGCGAGCACTCGGGGTGATCGGGGTCGGCGAAGCTCGTCGAGTACGTCTTGTCCGTCCAAGTGTCGTTCTCGCCCGCGATCGAGATGTAGACCGTCCCGCCCGAGAGCTTGAGCGCCGACTCCACCGACTCGGCGAGCCTCTGCCGCCCGTCCGGGCGGATCACAATCCGATCCACCACGGCCTCGATGTCGTGCTTGTGGTATCGCCCGAGATTGAGCGGGTTCTCACCGCCCGCCATGAGTGCGTCGCGCAGCTCGATGACGCGGCCGTTGACCCGCGCCCGGCCCCAGCCCTGCTGCTGGAGGGATTCGAGCTCTTCCTTGTGGTGCCCCTTCTTGCCGCGCACGACAGGGGCGAGCACCATCAGCTTCGTGCCCTCGGCGAGTTCCATGATCGCGTCGACGATCTGCGTGCTGGGCGTGGCGGTGATGGGCCTGCCCGAGCGTTCGAGGACGGTGCCGTCTTTCTTCTCTTTCGTCGGCGCCCAGGACACGGGCAGGCCGCAGCGGGCAAAGAGCAGACGCAGATAGTCGTATATCTCGGTCGTGGTCGCGACGGTCGAGCGAGGGTTGTGCGAGGCCGAGCGCTGCTCGATGGCGATCGTGGGGGGGATGCCCTCGACTTCCTCGACGTCGGGCTTCTTGAGCTGGTCGAGGAACTGCCTGGCGTACGCAGAGAGCGACTCCATGTACTTGCGCTGGCCCTCGGCGAAGATCGTGTCGAACGCGAGCGAGCTCTTGCCCGAGCCCGAGAGCCCGGTCATCACGATCAACTCGTCCCTCGGCAGATCGAGGTCGATGTTTTTGAGGTTGTGTTCCTTGGCGCCGCGGATGCGGATCGAGCGCAGCGGTTCGGACCGCGCCGGTGTCACCTCGACGGCCTTGGCCCTCTTCGGAGCCGGCTTTGTGCGCGTGGTCGTGGCCTTCTTCTTGGACTGATTTTTGGGAGTTGCTTGGGGCATGCGGGCGATCCTAGCGCGCCCGATGGTTTCTGTTGCCCTGGATCAGGGCTGTTCCGAAGGCTGGCGCTCACCGGAGGGCGGCGTCTGCTGCTGCCGGGCCTGGTGGCCCTGGAACACCTTCTGCTTCATCGACAAGATCACGCCGACAAGCACCAGCCCGATCGCCACACCCATCAGATAGGTCGCAAAGTTCGAGATGGTCCGCTTGGAAAGCTTCACCAGCGAATGCTAGGCCGATGCGTGCGTGACCCCGAGCTTGGGCTCGGCGATCTGAGAGGGCTGGTCCGCCGGGTCGCCGTAGTGCTGCATGAACGATCGCATGATCCGGTCGACCACGGGCCCGCGTTTGACGTGCCGGTTGTCGGGCTCGTAGGGCCAATCGGGCGTGCGGACGGCCATCTCGTAGCTTGGGAAGTAGATCACCTCGGGGTGGTTCTGGCAGAACCAGTGCAGGGCCGTCCGGAGCGTCGCCTTGCTGACCGCGTCCGACACCACGGCATGGCGGTCGAAGTACGTCGCCATCAAGGGCACGGGGCTCAGCGTCGTTACGAGCCGGAGCGCCGGGTTGTGCTCTCGCACGATCGCGTAGAACCGCTCGATGTCCGACAGGCACTCGTCCACGGTCTGCAGCGCGTGCTCGTGCTTCTCCAGATCCAGCACGCCGGGAGGCGGGATCAGATAGAAACACCGCTTGTCGTGCTTGTTCCGCCAGACCTCACTCAGGCCGAGCGTCAGGATCAGAACATCCGATTCGGCGATCATCGCGCGCATGGCCGCGAAGTGCGCCTCGCGCTCGGCGTGCATGTCCCGTTCGCTGGGCCAGCTGATGTACTTCCGGTATGGGTCGCAGAGCCTCCCGTTGACGGTCCAGGTCGGCTCAACCGCTTCCATCCCGTAGTAGGACCACTCGGCGAGCTGCCGAACGCTCCCCGTGTTGAACAGAGGGCCGGTCCGAAGCGATCCGAACGCCGCGAACGGCCCGTCCTCGAACTGGCAGAAGTTGTACTCGTTCTCGATGAGCCAGCTCCGGAAGTTCGCCGCGAAGCAGCTCCCGATCACGCTCACGCGCGTCGATTTCGTCACAAGCCCCGGCTCGGCGTGCGTCGCAAAGTCCTCGTGGCGCAGGTCCACGTTCGGGCGGTGCCGGTCGCCCGGGTAGATCTGGTGCGGCTTGAACACCTCGTCGAGCTCCCGGACCACATGCGTCACGCCCACCTCGTAGCCCGGGGTGCGCATCGTCCAGATCCGGCGCTCCGTGACGGGCGGCATCGCCGAGGGCGCACGGTTGTCGCGGCCCTCGGGACTCAAGGCCTTGGTCTGCCCGTATTCGTCCGTGACCTGTCGCGTGCCATCGGGCAACCACTCGACCAGCTCGCCCGCGCTCTCAAACGAGTGCAGCACCGACATGGGCATGTGCGCATAGAGCCGCTCGACCGGGACCAAACCACCCGACCACTCCTCGGCCCGCCGGACGAGCTTGTCCTCGATCCAGTCCGAGCTCACCAGGACGAGCGCCACCTGGCTCGGGTCCACTTCCGCCGGCGTCTTGAGCTCAATCCCCGAGATCCGCTCACGCGAGGGGTTGTCGTCGAGGATGGCAAGCACCCTCGGCCCGCCCTGCATGTCCTTGAGGAACTGCATGAGCCGCATCGTGTGCTGGCCGCCGCCGTAGATCGCGATGGGTTTGTCGCCCGCCTGCACACCCAGCCTCAGCCAGGTCTGGCGCCAGTACCCGGCCTTGAGCCAGCGGAAGGCGACTGCGGTCCTGTGGTCGCACGTGATCGGGGTCTGATGTTCGGAATTCATGCTCCAGATATCGGCAGACGCCCCGGGCACGCCGGAATACAGGCCCGAGTGATCAGCGTTTCTTGCGCTTCTTCGCGTGCACGCCCGGCATGCCCGCCGACTTGCCGTGGGCCTTCTTGCCCGTTTTCTTGGTCAGCTCCGAGCGGCGGACCTTCCCGTCATTGCCCACCCCGCCCCCGCGGATGAGCCTGATCTGGTCGCGGAGCTGGGCGGCCTTCTCGAACTCGGTTTTCTCCGCCGCCGAGAGCATCTCCTCCTCGAGCTGGCGGATGAGCTCCTCCGCCTCGAACGCCTCGTCGGTCGCCCCGATGACCTCGCGGGCCGTGCGCCGGGCCTTGAGCTCAAGCTCGATGCCTTGGCGGATGGCCTTCTCGATGGTCTTGGGTGTGATGCCGTGCTCGGCGTTGAACGCGAGCTGCTTGGCGCGCCGGCGTTCGGTCTCGTCGATGGCCAACTGCATGGCCTTGGTCATCTTGTCGGCGTACATGATGACCTTCGCATTGACGTTTCGTGCAGCGCGCCCCATCTGCTGGATCAGGCTCGTCGGGCTCCGAAGGAAGCCCTCCTTGTCCGCGTCAAGAATGCACACGAGCGACACCTCGGGCAGGTCGAGGCCCTCGCGCAAAAGGTTCACGCCCACCAGCACGTTGTACTCGCCCTTGCGCAGATCGGTGAGGATCTCCGTCCGCTCGAGCGTGCCGATGTCGCTGTGCAGATACCGCGCCGAGATGCCCTGCTCGTCGAGATAGCTCGTCAGATCCTCGCAGAGCCGCTTGGTCAGCGCGATGACCAGCACCCGCTCGCCCTTCTCCACGCGCTGGGCGCACTGCACAAGCAGGTCCGGAACCTGCCCATTGGCCGGCTTGATCTCGATCTCCGGGTCCACCAGCCCCGTCGGGCGGATCACCTGCTCGGCGACCTCGCCCCCCGTTTTTTCGAGCTCGTAGGGCCCGGGCGTCGCGCTCACGAACACCATCTGCGGCACAAACCGCTCGAACTCCTCGAACCGCAGCGGCCTGTTGTCCAGCGCCGATGGCAATCGGAACCCGTGGTTGACGAGCACTTCTTTCCGCGCTCGGTCGCCGTTGAACATCGCGCGGACCTGCGGCAACGTCACGTGGCTCTCGTCGATGATCAGGAGCCAGTCACGGCAATTGATCCGCAGCGCCCGCGCCTCGTCGCTCGTGGGCCGGACGCTCGGCGGGATCGGCGCGGTGTACCGCGTCCCCACCCCGGCCCCGTTTTCTTCGTGCGAGGGCGGCGCGAAATCGAAGTAGTCCATGAGCGTGTAGGGAGGCTCGCCCGGCATGCGCCCGTCCATGTACCGGCTGTAATTCTCGATCCCGGAGCAGAAACCGACCTCCTCCATCATCTCCAGGTCGTACTTCGTCCGCGCCAGCAACCGCTGCGCCTCGATCAGGTGCCCGCCGCTGCGCAGCTGCATCACCCGCTCGTCGAGCTCGAGCCGGATGCCGTCCAGCGCCGCCTTCATCTGGTCCTCGGGCATCACGTAGTGAACCGCCGGGAAGAGGAAAAACTGCGACTCCTCGGCGAGCAATTCGCCCGAAGTCGGGTTGATCAGCTCGACCTTCTCGATCTCGTCGCCGAAGAGTTCGATCCGGACCGCGAACTGCTCGTAGGCGGGGAAGACGTCGATCGTGTCGCCCCGGACGCGGAACATGCCGCGCTGGAACTCGATGTCGGCCCGCTTGTACTGCATGTCGTTGAGCGCGAGCATGAACTCGCGCCGATCGAGCCGGTCGCCCTTGGTGATGGTCAGGACCTTGTTGCCGTAGGCGTCGGGCGAGCCCAGACCGAAGATGCACGAGACGCTCGCCACCACGATCGTGTCGCGCCGGCTGAGGATGTTGCTCGTCGCGGCGAGCCTGAGCTGGTCCAGCTCGTCGTTCCGCCCCGCGTCCTTCTCGATGTAGATGTCCCGCTGGGGGATGTACGCCTCGGGCTGGTAGTAGTCGTAGTAGCTGACGAAGTAATTGACACTGTTCTCGGGGAAGAGCTCCTTGAACTCCTCGAAGAGCTGGGCCGCCAGTGTCTTGTTGTGGCTGAGGACAAGCGTCGGCTTCTGGAGCCTTTCGATCAGGTGCGCCATCGTGAACGTCTTGCCCGTGCCCGTCGCCCCGAGCAGGCACGAGTAGTGCTCGCCCGATCGCACGCGCTCTTCGAGCGCCGCGATCGCCGAGGGCTGATCGCCCGTGGGCTCGAAGGGGCTGACGACCTTGAATCCGTGCTGGGTCATGGTTGGCTCAGGGGCACCTGTCGTTAGGGCGATGATAGAGTCCGTCGTCTCGAAATCGCTCCATGTTGCACATTTTCGAACCACGGGCTTGCTCGGAGAAATATGTGACTGTATAGTCACATATATGATCGCCTTGTTTACGACCCACCGGAGCCTGCGATGACAAAGGACATCCGCCATTCGTTCCGTTTCGAAGCGAACGCTACTCGTGTGGTTCGGGCGCTGACCGATCCCGAGCGGATTCGTCAATGGTGGACGGCTGAGGTGAAGACCGAGGGCGACCTGCTCGTGATGGGCTGGTCGGGCTACGGCTACGAGGTCGCGATCCGCCCGTCCGTATCGGATGACGCATGCCGCGTCGTCTGGCGGTGTGTCCGATCCAATATGCAGGACACCGACGCGTGGGTTGGATCGGACATCACATTCGACCTCACTCCGGACGGCGGCGAGACCGGTGTCGAATTCGCGCACACCGGTTACAAGGAATCGCCCTGCTACGAGGTCTGCATCGAGGGTTGGGCGTTCTTCGTTGGTGTCAGCTTGAAGAAATTTATCGAGACCGGACAGGGCTTGCCGTACCCTGTGGTTCAAGATCCTTCCAAATTCTCAAACGCCTGAAGGAGTTGTCATGGAACTCGATTTCGATTGCCAGATTGAGATCACGATCGATGCCTCGCCCGCCGCGGTGCAGAAGGCCGTGGTCGAAGACATCGGCCAGTGGTTCGTCAGCCCCGAGAACAACCAGAACATGCATCTCCGCATCGAGCCCTTCGTCGGCGGGCGTGTCTTCCGCGACTTGGGCGAGGGCAACGGGCACCTCTGGGCGCACGTCAGCGTTCTCAAGCCCGGGCTCATCGAGATGGCCGGCCCCTTTGCGAGCCCCGTGCCCGCCTACAGCCTTATCCGCTTCCGATTCACTGAGGCCGGTCCGAATCAAACCAAGCTCACGTTCAGTCACCAGGCCGTCGGCGCGGTCATCGAGGAGATGCTCGAAGGCGCGCCCGAGGGCTGGAAGATGATCCTCGAGAAAGGACTCAAAGCCCATGTCGAACGCAACCACTGAAAGCCCGCTCCTCACTTCTGGTCTGAATGCCATGCGCTTTGGCCGTGGCTTCCTCAAAATGCTCCTCGAGAAAACGCCCGACGAACTTTTCTACACACCCGCCTTCGAAGGCGCGAACCACGCTGCCTGGGTCGTTGGGCACCTTGCCTACACCGACGATTGCTTTCTGGAAGATTTGGCCGGTCAGGAACGGAAAGTCCCCAAGGCCTGGGAGGCGATCTTTGGCGTGAACTCCAAGCCGACGAGCGACGCCAAGGCATACCCGACCCGTCAGGAACTCCTGGCCGTCCTCGACGAGCGCCGAGCAGTGATGGAGAAATGGCTCGGCTCGCTCACGGACACCGAGCTTCTCGAGCCCATCAAGGGTGACATCGCGATGTTCGCCGCCAACCGCGCCCAACTCGGCAGCTCCTGCAGCTTCCACGATGCTTTCCACGCCGCCCAGATCAGCGCCGCCCGCCGCGCCTCGGGCCTGCCGCCGATGTTCTAAACAGACCGCTCGGAGCGGTCTGCCACGCAGAGTGAGTCATGGATGATGCCCATTCCAACCCGCTGGATCAGGTGTGGCGCGCGCTCTCGGATCCGACCCGGCGCGATCTGCTCGATCTGCTCCGCACCGGGCCCAAGACCACGGGCCAGCTCGTCGACGCCGTCCCGGCCCTCACCCGCTTCGGCGTGATGAAGCACCTGGGCGTGCTCGAAGAAGCAGGGCTGCTCACGGTCTCTCGCCAGGGAAGGCAGCGGTACAACCACCTCAACGCCGTCCCGCTCCGGCAGATCTACGAGCGGTGGGTCAGCAAGTACGAAAACACCTGGGCGGGCTCCTTGCTCTCCCTCAAACGACTCGCCGAGCAAAAGGAGAAGCCCATGTCCGCCAAGATCTCAGACAAACCCGCCCGCATCGCGCACGTCCAGACCCAGATCGACATCAAGGCCAAAAAGGAAACCGTGTTCGATCTGTGGTTCCAGAGCCCCGACCAGTGGTTCTACGAGAACGAGGAATCCAAGAAAGCCACGCCCACGCGCTGCGAGCGCAAGATCGGCGGGCACTTCTACATTGAGCTCCCCGCCGGCGGCTTCAACACCATCGCCCAGATCACCATGATCAAGCCGGGCAAGTCCGTCCGCATGCGCGGCGACTGCACCATCCCCAGCGCCATGGTCTGCAACATGACCATCACCTTCGAGGAAACGGGCGGCGTCACCACCGTCAAAGTCGATCACCGCATGTCGGGCGAGTTCGACGACGACCTCCCCGCGGGCTTCGAAGAGGGCTGGGCCGACGGCCTTCAGAAACTCAAACAGCTCGCCGAGGCCTGATCGGGCGGTCTTGCGCCCTTCCGGTATCATCTTGGCATGAGACTCTCGCGCAACACGCTCATCGCCTTCGGGCTCATCCTGCTCGGGGCGATCGTGTGTCTGGGCACCGTCATCGGCGGCCTGTGGACATGGACCAACTTCATGGCCTCGGGCGTCGGCATCACCGTGCCCTGCACGATCGACATCGACCTTGACGAGACCCGCCAAGACATGGTGGTCTGGCGTGAGCTCGCCGGGACGCACATCACGTCCAACCGCCCGCTCATCGAGACGCCCACGGATCAGCTCATCGAGATCACCGATCGACAGACCGGCGAAATGATCCAGACGAAGCCTCACCAGTGGAGCGTGCAACAAACCGTGATGCCCGGTTTCGAGCGCAAGCGCCGAGCGATCTGCCTGTTCACTCCGCCCGCGCACGGCCAGATCGCGCTCACTGTCTCGGGCTCTTTCCCGCACGAACAGGTCTACCGCGTCGCGCCGAACATCGCCAACCGGGCACAGGCCATACTCCCGTTTTTCCAGTTTGGCGTGATCGGAGGGCTTGTAATCTTCCTCATCGGCGTCGCGATGCTGATCATCAAAGCGGTCCGCCAGGAGCGCGCCCCGCTCAGCCTGGACGATCAGCCCTTGGCCTGAAGCAGCGCCCGGGCGCTCGTCCGCATCACGAAGTATCCCGCGGGCAGCGCCGCCGCGACCGTGATGAGCGTCACCATCACCCAGCCCAGGCTCGCGCCAAGCCACGGGAAGTGCGCCTTCATCTCCAGCCCGATGATGAGCCTGTTCATCTCGCGCCCGGCCCACGCGCCCTGGTAGCCCATCGCCGTGCCCAAGACGCACGCCGCGACCGCGATGATCAGCGCCTCGCCGATCACCATACGGAGCAGCATTTCCTTCTGCGCCCCGATGCTCCGCAGGACGCCCAGCTCGAACCGGCGCGCCTCGATCCCCCGCCGCGATCAGGTTCGCGACGCCGAAGCAGGCGACGATCATCGCGCACACGCCCACGATCGTCGAGGCCCCGATCGCCCCGCCCAGCACGTACCGGAGCTGCGCCTTGATCGCCCGGCCGCTGCCCGCGTCGAGGATGCCGTAGGAAAAGAGCTCGTGCCGGATGATCTCGATCGCCTCGGCGTCGTCGAAGTCCTTGTCCAGCTCGATCTGGATCAGGTTGATCGACTCGTTCCCGAATTTCTCGATCATGTCCCGTCGCGAGCCGAAAACCGCGTGGATCGCCTGCTGGGCGTACTCCTCGCCGATGTTGAAGAACTTGCTGACGATGTCGAGCCCCGGGCTCGTCACGACGCCCACGATCTCGAACGGGAACTGCCTGTCCTGGTATCGGCAGACGAACGTGTCGCCCACGCCCAGCCCCTGCGCCACCTGGAACTCGCGCGCCACCAAAATCGCCCCGCCCTCGATGAGCCTGGCCTTGGCGGTCTCCATATCGCCCTCGACGAATTTCAACTCCGCCAGATCGAAGAACACCTCGGGCTCGAAGGCGATGAACGAGGACTGGTACGTCGTCAGCCCCTTGATCCCGAACGCGTCCGTCTCGACGGGCTGGAGGGTAATCGCGCAGGTGCCCGTCACGAAGGGCAGCTCGTCGAGCGTCGCCTGCGCCTCGGGCGAGAGCGCCACGCCGCTGACGAACGCGTCGGGGAACTTGAGGTTCCCGAGCCAGTCGCGCATCACCGAGCCGCCCTGCGTCCAGATGCTGACCATGAGCGCCAGCCCGCCCATCATCGCCCCGGCGGTAAACCCGAAGCGGTAGGGGGTCTGCTCGATCGAGCGCCGAAGCATCATCCTGGGCAAGCCAAGCATCTTCGACAGCGCCGGGCCCGCCACCCTCGCTATGAGCAGCACGCCCGGCACACCGATCAAAAAATACCCGACGAACATCGCGGGCAGACCCACCAGCACGTACGCAAAGAACGCGACGCTCGCTTCCGTCGGCAGGCTCACCGTCAGCGTCTGCACCCCGATGCACACGAGCCCGATCACGCCCACGAGCACCACCGAGCGCCGCTGCACCGCCATCGCCCTTGGACTCAGCGCCTTGAGCGGGCTCGTGCTGGCGGCCTTCCACGCGGGCCAGAGCGCGCCGATCAAACCCGCCACGATCGCGCCCGAGCCCGCCAGCACCGCGGGCCACCAGCTGAGCACGAGCCCCGCGCGGAGCTGGTCGCGCAGGAAGTAAATCAAAACGCCGCAGAGAAAGATGCCTAGCGGCGTCCCGATCACCGCGCCCAGCCCGCCGATGACGAGCCCCGACAGGATCTGGCTCGCCGCCAGCTGGCTCCGCTTGCCACCGATGCAGCGCAACACCGCCAATTCGCGCTGCCGCTCGGCGACGTCGACCGTCAGCCCGGTCATGATGATGAACGAAGCCGACAGAAACGAGATCGCCGACGCCAGGACCATCCCGATCCGGCTCGAACGCATGTTCTTGTCGAGCTCCGACGTCTTCTTCGCGGTCGTCTGAACGATCACCCGCTCGCTCTGGGCAAGCTCGGCCCGCCTCGCCTCAACAAACGCATCCGCGTCCACGCCCTCGGCGAGCAGGATCTCCACAGCCGAGACGCGCCCGACCTGGTCCGAGATCGAGGCCAGCCCCTGCCGCGTCATGTACGCCTGGGGCCTCCCGCCCAAGGGCGGCGGCTCCACGATCCCAACAACCTTGAGCAAAGTTGTTCGACGCCGGAAAAGCCCAGCCAGCGTTACCCGCTCGATCGAATCGCCCACGCCGACGTTCACACCGTCGTTAAACTTCTCCGCCTCGCCCTTGCCGACCGCCGGCGCATCGAGCCGCTCGTTCGCGTCGACGAGGACGCGCTGCATCGAGACCCCGCCGCCCATCGCGCCGGCGTCGCC
>JBGSIX010000293.1:0-1590 GCA_041742315.1 Phycisphaerales bacterium
CGGCCCTGGCGATCCTGGGCCCCCTGGCGACCCACGCCATCGCGGGGGATGTGGTCGCCGACGTCTTCGATCACTCGCTCTTTCGGCTCGGCTGGCTCCTGCCCCTCGATTGGGCCGCCGGCGCGCTCGTGGGCATCCCCATCGGGCTCGCTTGGACGGACAACGTCGTCCAGCAGACGCGGGGGCCTGATTCCGGGCCCGCAAATCCAGCCGCCTAACATCCATCGAGCGATCCTCGGCGAACCCGGGAACACTCAGGCACGCCCGGCGATTTGTCCTGCCGGGGAAGTCTGAGTCCCTGACTTTGCCGCCAGACAAGGACGAGAATGACCACAATGCCGACCGCCCCCAAAGCGAACACGATCGTCGATGTGCAGGGCCAGAAGGACCAGCGCCACGTCGCCATCGACAAGGTGGGCGTCAAGAACGTCACCTACCCGATGCTCCTCAAAACCCGCGACGGCAAGACGCAATCGACCGTCGCCAAGATCAACATGTACGTCGCCCTGCCGCACCACCAGAAGGGCACGCACATGAGCCGGTTCCTCGAGGTGCTCAACGAGCACCAGAACGAGCCGCTCACGCCCGATCGCATCCCCGAAGTGACCGCCGCCATCCGCGAACGCCTCAACGCCGAGACGGCCCACTTCGAGGCCTCATTCACCTACTTCATCAACAAACCCGCCCCCGTGACGGGCATGAAGGGCCTGATGGACTACGAGGTCACCTTCGTCTGCGAGCGCAACGGCTCTGACGCGACATCGAGCTTCATCCTGGGCGTCGCCGCCCCCGCGACAAGCCTCTGTCCCTGCTCCAAGGAGATCTCCGCCTACGGCGCCCACAACCAGCGCTGCCGGATCTCGGCCCGTGTGAAGTTCGAGGGCACGCTCTGGATCGAGGACCTCGTCGAGGTGCTCGAAGGCGCGGCGAGCTCCCCCGTCTACGCGGTGCTCAAGCGTCCCGACGAGAAGTTCGTCACCGAAGCCGCTTACGACAACCCCAAGTTCGTCGAGGACATCATCCGCGACCTGGCCCTGGCGCTCGACGCCGACGACCGGATCACGTGGTACGACATCGACTCGGAGAACTTCGAGTCGATCCACTCCCACAACGCCTACGCCCAGATCACCCGCGATAAGGCCTGATCCAGCCCGGCCCCGCGATCGCCCGTACCATGCCACCGGCGCGGTGGTAACGGAGTACCGGGAGCGTGAGACTGAGCCAGCTGATCCAGAGCGCAAGCGCCCGCCGGCTGGCGTTGGTGGCGGTTCTGCTCGCGCTGGGCCTGATGGTCTTGGCGGCTCAGGCCGCGAGGCTGACCGTGCTCAAGGGCGACAAACTCCTCGCCGACGCCCAGGAACGCCTCGTCCGGCTCAGCTGGTCGCCCACCGTGCGCGGGCAGATCGTGGATCGCAAGGGCCGCGTTCTGGCGCACAACCGCCCGAGCTTCGATATCGCCGTCGATTACCGCGTGATCTCGGGTGAGTGGGTCGAGCGCCAGGCCGCCGCCCGCGCCCGGCGCGAGCGTGGGAGCGACTGGACGAAGCTGAGCCGCGATCAGCGGACCCGGCTCATCGAGGAAGCCAAGCC
>JBGSIX010000294.1:0-7589 GCA_041742315.1 Phycisphaerales bacterium
GGCGCTGGCGGGCGTGTCGATCGAGCCGCCCCGGGTGCCTGTGTGGTCCAACGTGACCGCCAAGCCCCATGTGAACGACGCGGGCGCGATCCGAGCGAGGCTCGCCGAGCAGCTCATCTCGCCCGTGCGCTGGGCGCAGTCGTTCGCGGCGATGGCCCTGGCGTACCCAGACACAGAAGTTCACGAGTTGGCCCCGGGCAAGACCCTTGCCGGGATGGCCAAGCGCATCGCTCGCAGCACCAAGGTGCAGAGCCACGACGGACCGGAGATCTAAGCATGCACAGGCGATTGACGTTCTCATCGGCCCTGACCGGCGCGGTTCTGGCGGCTCTGGTTGGCTGCAAGAAGGAGCCGCCACCCCCACCGCCTCCGCCGCCCCCGCCCCCGCCGCCCAAGGCACCGGATCCCGTGGACATCCAGAGCCTGCTCTCGGAGATGGACGCCGATGCGCGGATCACGTTCCCGCAGGAGGTCGCGCCGATCGACGCGGACCTGGCGCGGAGTGTGGTCGATTTCGCCGAGGCGTTTTTGTCGGGCGATGACTCGGAAGTCCGGAGCATGCTCGACCTTGCCGGGCAGAGCGTTCTTGATCGCCTGCTCATCACGGGCGGGTGGTACGACGCGACGGGCGAACTCGAAGCCGTGCGCGTGCTCGAGCTGCGTGAAGCCGGCGCAGGCCAGGGCGGGAGCGTGACCTACGCGCTGCAGACGCCCGGCGCGGCGTACACGCTCGCCTGGACCATCAACCCGGGTCCCGACGGCGGGCTTGTCTTCTCGGGCGAAGAATCCGACAAGGAAGAGCGCCCCCGCGCGAGCGACTTTGATGACCCGAACTACGAGGCCTCGGGCGGCAACGAATCGACGAGCGCCGCGGGCATCCCGAACCCGGGTGACATGAGCAGCGCGCTTTCGTCCGTCGATCCGGTGCTGATCTACATGGCGGTCGAGCTCAACACCAAGATCCAGGAGGATCTGGGCATCCCCGTCGCGGACAAGAGCCTTGTGTTTGCGGGCATCTCGCAGTCGATGGGCATCTCCGCCGAGCAGGCGCAGACGATGTACGACCAGGGCAAGACGAAGGCCGATGCTGGGAGCAAGCTCGCGGCGCCCTACGTCGCGGGGCTCATCCTGAGCATGACGACTATTACAGAGTCGCAGGGCCTGGCGATCGACCGCGATCGCATCATCGAGCTCTACGCCGAGCTCTCGGGGCAGAGCGTCGATGACGTGCGCACCATGGCCGACAACGGCGGCTGATCTCAAGAGGAACTCAACATGTCCGACACACGCATCGCATTCGTCACCGGGGCCAGCCGGGGCATCGGCAAGGCCGTCGCGATCAGGCTCGCCGCCGATGGACGCCACGTCGTGCTCGCCAGTCGGAGCGAGGGCCCTCTGAGTGAGGTCAAGGCCCAGATCGAGGAGGCCGGGGGCCTAGCGAGCGTCTGCGCCGTGGACATCAGCGACCGCAAGGCGTTCGCCGAGGCGGTCGAGGGCGTCGCCTCGGAGCACGGCCGGCTCGACATCCTCGTCAACAACGCGGGGATCACGCGGGACAACCTGCTGCTCCGCATGAGCGACGAGGAGTGGGACTCGGTCATCGAGACGAACCTGACGAGCGCGTTCGTCGCGATGCGGGCCGCGGCTCGGGCGATGATGAAGGGGCGCTTTGGGCGGATTGTCAACATCGCCTCGACGAGCGGGCTCGTGGGCAACGCGGGACAGGCGAATTACGCCGCCAGCAAGAGCGGGCTGGTCGGGATCACGCGGACGGTCGCGCGGGAGCTGGGCGGCAAGGGCATCACCGCCAACGTCGTCGCGCCGGGGTTCATCCAGACGGACATGACCGCCAACCTGCCCGAGAGCGTGCTCGAATCGGTCAAGGGCCTGATCCAGGTCAAGCGCCTCGGCACGCCCGAGGACATCGCCGCGGCGGTGGCGTACGTCACGAGCGACGACGCGGGGTTTTTGACGGGGCAGGTCATCGCCGTCGACGGCGGCATGACGATGTGCTGAGTGGCGCCGACACGTGCTGATCTGAACGGGCTTCGTGCGCACGCCGCGGTCACTGCGCCGGGCGGCGTCATCAACGCGGACACGTTCTTCGAGTTCACTCAGGAGGGCGACATTGTCGAGGCCAAGTACCGAGGCGGGAAGATCGTCTCGGGCTATCTGATCGGCAGGCTTCGTGGCACCGAGCTCGAGTTCCGCTACTGCCAGACGCACACCGACGGCGTGATCGCGGGCGGGCACTCGGTCTGCCAGGTGCGTGTAAACGACGCGGGCAAAGCTGAGATCGTGGAAGAGTTTGAATGGGCGACGGGCGGCAAGGGCACGAACATCATCCGTGAACTCTGATCTGAATCATCTCTTGGATCAGGACTCTGCGAGCTCGCTCGTGAGTGTGATCTCGCACGGGGCGGGCGGGTATTCGATCATCGAGCGGTAGCAGCGGTACTGCGCGGCATCCCCCCACCCGGCGCGGGTAAACGCATCGGCGACGAGCTTGCTGTAGTCGAGTCTGCCCCCGAACGAACTGCTTGCGCCGGGCGCGACCGAATCTGCGGGGCGCTCGGGGAAGAGCTCGCGCCCCGGGACGCGCTCGCTCGAGATCCGCTCCTCGAGGTTGCCCGTGACGAGCACCGTGGGCCAGCGGAAATTCGTGAGCTCCGGGTGCAGGAGCAGGTCGAACTGCACGCGTTCGATCGGCGTGCGGATCGTCAGGATGTACCGCCCCTCGGTGTTGTCGTCGCTCCGGTACCTGGGCAGGGCGCCGTGGTAGCGTTCGCCCGCGATGACGGTCGTCGCGCCCTTGCGTCCGACGTCTCCCGGCGCGAGCTCGTCGTAGAGCCAGCCCGAAGCGCCGATCCACTGGCGGATCTTTGGCAGGGGCCTCGTGCAGAACGCGGGCATCAGGCTCAGCGGGCGGTCGACGCCCTGTGTCTGCGATGCGCCCTCGGGATCGAGCGGCTCGCGCTCAAAGTCGCCCGAGCTCGACCCGTCGTCCTCGTGCACGCGCAGGCGCCGGATCACCCAAGGCACATCGGGCCTGAGCCGTTCGAGATCGACAAAGCCCGAGACCTGCACGACGTCGATCCGGTCCGGGTCCTTCTCCGAGGGCCGAAGCGCAAGTGTCAGGAGCTGCGCTTTGGCGCGGACGCCCCAGATCGCGCTGCCTGCTTTGTAGAAGGCCTTGCGTTCCTCGGCTTCGGTCTGCGGGTCGGGGCGAGCCCCGGCGAGCATGGCCTCGAACGTGCGCCGATCGCCGGCGTGCTTACGCACGAAGCCGCGGAGATCGCTGTCGGCCTTGCGGACCGCTTCGAGGCGCTGCTCGGGCACGCCAAGATCGCCCGCGGCTTTGACGACGATCTCGACGCCGCTCTGACCGGGCAGGTGCTTGAAGGCGGCGGTCGGGTCGCTCTGCTCGGTGAAGCGCGAGAGCTTCCAGGCGAGCGTCTTGTCGAGCTTGAGGGAGCGGGCGAGGTCCACGGCCCTTGATCCGCCCAGGCCGACCTCGTTGATCAGTTCCGCCAGAGCCGACTGGGCCGAACGGATCGCCCCCTCGGCGGCAACTCCGAAGTCTGCGGGCCCGCCGCCGCCTGCTTGTTCGGGTTGTGTGACCTGTAATCCCATCCCTGCATTCTACAGCGAATCAGGGCTGAATACACACTCCACAAAAAATCTCTAGAGATTATCTAGAAATTCTTGGCGCGGCCTTGGAAACCATGTAGCATCGGTCCAGGGACCCAAGCCATCCGTATGGGGGTCAGGGAATGAGGCCGGTACAACACCGGCCCGGAAGAGAGGAAAGACCATGAAAGCCGCAGCATCAATCATCTCGGCCGTTCTCGCAGGAGCGTCGGCCGCTCAGACCGAGACGCAGGTCGTGCCGTTCGATTACAACCCAGCCGTCGACTTCGCCTTCCCGGAATTCGCCAAGTTCGACACGATGGGCGGCACCCGCGAACTGACCGGCGTCACGCTCAGCTACGACCAGAGCATCTCGTTTACCACGAGGCTCGAGCAGAACTCACCCGTTGCCCTCGACGCGGGCGTCTTCTTCGTGGACATCGTCTATCTCTCGCTGCACCAGCTCGGGACGATCGACGACAACCCCAACCCGCCCTTCCTCGGGCCGGGGGCCGCGGGTGATGTGTACAGCCCGGCGCTGGGCGCGACGGACGGCTTCAACGGTTCGGGCCCCGACACCTACGAGGCGCTCTTTGACTCGGGCATGTTCAACTTCACCGCCGAGTACGCGGCAGGCGCGGATCAGGACTACCTGGACGTTTTCGTCGGGCAGGGCACGCTGACGACCGTGCTCGGCGGGTTCACCGAGCTCTTCGGCGGGTTCAACTCCGACCCGGGGTTCCCCGATGTCGATCCGAACAACCCGCCCGAGGGGCCGTTCAATATGTTTGAAGATCCGTACTACGGCGTGTTCGTCGATTTCCCAGAGATCCGCCACCAGGGCACGATCACCGCGACGTTCGAGTACCAGCCCGTGCCCGCGCCCGCGTCGATCGCGCTGGTCGGGCTGGGCTCTCTCGCGATGACCCGTCGGCGGCGGTAACCGAACAGGAGTCTGCTGACTCACTCCACGGACGCGGCGCTGGGCACCTCACCCGGCGCCGCGTCTTTGTGCGCCGCGTGTGCGGTCGCCAGAACGATCACGCCCGCGATGATGAGCACGACGCCGAAGGCCTTGCGCCAGTCGAACGACTCGTGCAGGAAGATCACGCCCAGCATGACCGCCAGCGCCGGGGCGAGCGAGAAGGCGATCGGCTTGACGCGGCTGACTTCGCCGAAGCTGAGCGCGAGATAGAAGCAGATCATCCCGCCCGCGCCGGCGATGAGGCCCGAGCCCAGGAAGAGCTTGAGCAGTGTCGACGTGTCGGCCTGCCAGAACTTGATCGGCTCCATCTTCCGGCCCGCGACGAGCGCGGCCCAGACGGCCCACATGACGGGCAGGGCGATCGTCGAGCGGAGCGCGATCGCCGTGATCGGGCCGATCTGCTTTGTGTGCAGCACGCTCTTGGTGAAGACCTCTCCCACGCCCCAGCACAGCCCCGCCAGCACGGCGAAGACAATCGCGACCATTGGTGGGCTCCTTACTCGTTGATCGAGATGAATGACAGGTGCATGCCGCAGTGACCGAGGTGCATCCGGGTCCACTCGTCGCGCGCGAGTTTGCCGAAGAGCGGGCTCGCGGGGACATAGGAATCGCCTCGCCTGACGCGCTCGATGCAGGTGCGGAGCTTCTCCATGGAATGCGCGAACTGCGCATCGTCCTTGGGCAGGAAGTAGGCCGCCTGCTTGGGGAGCTTGATGCCGGTCGGGGGCTGCTTGCCTTGGGCGGCGCTCTTCTTGAAGAAGAGCTGCACGAGCACACGCATGGGCAGCGGCGGCCTACCGGGCGGGAAGCCGTCGAGCGAGTGCGTCCAGAAGATGCCGATGTGCTCGATGATCTGCGCGGGCGTCCAGTTGCCCGTGTGCCCGAGATTCCCCGCTGCTTCTGCGGCATCGAGGCGATCGAGTTCGGCGGAGAGTTCATCGAGCGAGGCGAAGCTCAGCTCACGACGTGGGGCGGCTTTGGTGTTGACCATGGCAGTCTCTCCGGTGGGTGATGGTATCGGAGAAACGAGTAGAGAGTAGAGAGGGGCGGCGGGACGCCGCCCCCACCGAGACATGAAGTAGAAAAACAAAGGCGGAGGCAAGATGCCTCCGCCACAGTGGGTTAATCTGCCGAACCGCGATCAGGCCTTGGCGGCCATTTTCTCGGCCTTCTTGCGGGCGTCGTCGAGGGTGCCGACGTACATGAACGCCGACTCGGGGAGGTCGTCGCCCTCGCCGTTGCAGATGCGCTCGAAGCTGTCGATGGTCTCTTCGATCGAGGTGTAGATGCCGGGGAAGCCGGTGAACACCTCGGCGACGTAGAAGGGCTGGGAGAGGAAGCGTTCCATGCGGCGGGCGCGGCCGACGATCTGCTTGTCGTCCTCGCTGAGCTCGTCGACGCCGAGGATGGCGATGATGTCCTGGAGGTCCTTGTAGCGCTGGAGGGTGCGCTGCACCTGGCTGGCGACGTTGTAGTGGCGCTGGCCGATGACGCCCGGGTCGAGAATCGCCGAGGTCGAGGCGAGCGGGTCCACCGCGGGGAAGATGCCCTTCTCGGCGATGCCGCGGGCGAGCACGACGAACGCGTCGAGGTGAGCGAACGCCGTCGCGGGCGCGGGGTCGGTCAGGTCGTCTGCGGGGACGTAGATGGCCTGCACCGAGGTGATCGCGCCCTTGGCGGTGGAGGTGATGCGTTCCTGGAGCTCGCCCATCTCGGTCGAGAGCGTGGGCTGGTAGCCCACGGCGCTGGGCATACGCCCGAGGAGCGCGGACACTTCCGAACCCGCCTGGGTGAATCGGAAGATGTTGTCGACGAACATCATGGTCTCTTTGCCGGAGGAGTCGCGGAAGTCCTCGGCCATGGTCAGGCCCGAGAGCGCGACGCGGAGACGGGCTCCGGGGGGCTCGTTCATCTGGCCGAACACCATGGCGACCTTGTCGAGCACGTGCGCGGTCTTGCCGTTCTCGTCGGTGTACTCGGCTTCCTGCATTTCGAGCCAGAGGTCGTTGCCTTCGCGGGTCCGCTCGCCCACGCCGCAGAACACGGAGTAGCCGCCGAACTCACGGGCGACGCGTGCGATCATCTCCTGGATGATGACGGTCTTGCCCACGCCGGCGCCGCCGAAGAGGCCGATCTTGCCGCCTCGGACGAAGGGGCAGAGGAGGTCGACGACCTTGATGCCGGTGACGAGGATCTCGGTCTTGGGGTTGAGCTGGTCGAACTCGGGGGGAGCGCGGTGGATGGGCATGCGCTTGACGCCCTCGAGGGCGGGCTTGTTGTCGATGGGCTGGCCCAGCAGGTTGAAGACGCGGCCCAGGACCTTCTCGCCCACGGGCACGGTCACGGATGCGCCGGTGTCGACGACTTCCATGCTCCGGCGCATGCCGTCGGTCGAGCCCAGCGCCACGGCCCGGACGGCGCCGCCGCCCAGGTGCTGCTGAACCTCGCCCACGAGCCTCCGGGAGACGCCGTTGGCCTCCCAGGTGAGCTCGATCGCGTTGTAGATCGAGGGGAGATTGTCCTCGGGGAACTGGGCATCGAACGTCGAGCCGATGACCTGGATAACGGTACCTTTGGTGCCTGCAGCCATTCGGCCGATCCTCCGCTAGATAGGGAACCCCACGCTCCAGAGGCGGGGGGTCAGAGGATAGGCAGAGGGCCCGCCGATGGCGAGGATTCCGGGGCCCCGGATGAGCCCGGAATCCCGAGCCCGGCCGCCCTTTGGGCTTACTTTCCGTCGGCCCGTCTCCAGGCGAGCGGGTCCTTGTGCTTGCGGGGATCGACGTAGAAGGTGTACTGGCTCGTGTCGGCCCCGCCGGTCATCGCCTCGGCTCGCACGGAGCCGTCGAGGAAGGCCAAGTGGCCTGTCCTTGGGCCGTACCAGAAGCCCTGGGGCACGAGGGCGGACTGGAGCTCGGCATCGGAGTACCGCCCGGCGTCCATCTGGCCCGCGCCGCCCGCCAGCACGAACCGC
>JBGSIX010000295.1:0-9016 GCA_041742315.1 Phycisphaerales bacterium
CTCGCGGGCGCGCGCCGTCGCGTCCTCGTCGAGCAGCTTCACCGGCACGCGCGTCAGCACCGTCCGCCGCGACACGTTGTCGGAGGCGACCATCGGCTCCGTGCCCGACCACCACACCATCCACGCGCTCGAAAGCGTGAAGATCGCGACCACCACAGCCGCCCAGCCCAGCTCGGGTGTGCTCGAAGCGCGGCGGAGCACCGACGAGAGCGTCAGTGTCTCGCGCTTCACCGCGAGCTTGCGCTTGCTGCGCCCGCCACGCCCGGTCGATTTGGTCGTCTCTTTCGCCATGCTTCTCGGTGATTCGTGTGGTTAGTGGTGCGGCCCGTCGTTCTGATAGGCCTCGATGATCCGCTGCACCAGCGGGTGGCGCACGACGTCGGAGTTCTGCAAACGGATGAACGCCGACCCGGGCACGTCCTTGAAGCGCCGTGCCGCGTCGATCAGCCCGCTGTGCGCGGGGTTGGAGAGGTCCACCTGCGAGGTGTCGCCCGTGACGATCATCTTGGACCCGTGCCCGAGGCGCGTCAGGAACATCTTCATCTGAGAGGCCGTCGTGTTCTGGGCCTCGTCGAGGATGATCACCGAGTGGTTGAGCGTCCGCCCCCGCATGTACGCCAAGGGCGCGATCTCAAGGACGTCCGACTCCATGAACCTGCGGATCGTCGTGAAGTCGAGCATGTCGTGCAGCGCGTCCAGCAACGGGCGAAGGTAGGGGTGCACCTTCGCTTCCAGATCGCCCGGCAGGAAGCCCAGCTTCTCGCCCGCCTCGACCGCCGGGCGCACGAGCATGATCTTGCGCACGCGGTCGGCCTTGAGCATATGCACCGCGCACGCCACCGCCAGGTACGTCTTGCCCGTGCCCGCCGGGCCCGAGCCGAACACCAGGTCGCTGTGACGGATCGCCTCGATGTACTTGCGCTGGTTCTCCGTCCGGGCGCGGATGCGCCGGCCCGCGGCGTAGACCTCCAGGTCCCCCTCCCACGACACCGTGCGAAGCTCCGGGTCGTCCAGCGTCGCCACCTGCACCGCCTGCTCGGCCGTCTCGTCGGCGATCAGGTCCTGCACCTCGCCCGGCTTGCACTCGTGGCCCTTGGCGCACAGCTCGACCATCCGGTCGATCACCGCCTTGGCGATGCACACCGGCTCTTCCTGGCCGGCGAGCTGGACCACGCCGTCGCGGGCGGCGATTGTCACGCCCACCGCCTCGCGGACGAGTTTGAGATTAGAGTCCGCCGGTCCGGCGAAGCGGACCCAGTCACCAGCCACAGGGATGCGAACCGTGATCTCCAACCATCATCTCCGCCCGAGCCGCCAAGGCCCGGGGACGTGCGAAACCCGATCCCAAAATCGTACCCGGAATCGCCCCGGGTTGGTCGGATCCGGGAATTGCCGACGACTTTCTCGGATGACACCTGTATTGGGGATTCTTTGTGCGTCGCTCTTGCCAAGCCTCGGGGGCTGTGCGGGCATCCCCAAGGCCCGGGGCTACGAGGGCGACCTGCCCGCCCGGGTAGTCGCGGACTGGAACGACATCGACGCCGCCCTGAGCCGGGCGACCAAAAGGACCGAGACCGCCATCGTCGCGCGAACCGAGGTCGGCTCGGGCGAGAAGGGCTCGCGGATCCGCGTGGACTTCCTCTCCATCCGCGACGACCAGTTCTGGCTCGAATTCGAGGCGCTCGAGAGCTGGCCCACCCAGGCAGGGTCGGGCGAGATCTCGATCAGCGCCGGCTCGCTCCTGCCCGATGCCGAGACGATCGAGCGCCAAGTCGTGGGCGAGGTCGTCGTCCAGCTTAAGGCCCTGGCGGGCAAGGACGTGGCCCCGTCAAACTGAAACGGCGCTCTGGGGGAGCGTGACGATCATCGTCGTGCCCTGCTGCCAGACGGAATCGACCTCGACGGTGCCGTCGAGCAGGCGGGCGGCGTGCTTGACGATGGCCAGTCCGAGCCCCGTGCCGCGCTGGGTGCCCGAGCGGGCCGGGTCGACCTGGTAGAACCGCTCGAAGATCCGCTGCTGCTGGGCCAGCGGGATGCCCTGCCCCCGGTCGGTGACCCGGATCACGCAGGAGCCCGGCTTCTGGCCCGGGCGGGCCTCGATGCGGACGCTGGTCCCCTCGGCGGTGAACTTCGCCGCGTTCTCGATCAGGTTCTTTGCGATCAGCACCAGGAGCCTTTTGTCCGTCCGGATCGACTCGACCTCCGGCGCGATGTCGAACTCGAGCGTCACGTTCCGCTTCTGGCACAGGTCCTCGAGCAGCCCGGACATCTCCTCGGCGAGCACCCCGAGCGACACAGCTTTCAGCTCGAGCTTCATCGACTCCGATTCGAGTTTGGAGAGGTCGAGCAGGTCGCTGACCATGTCCTCGAGCCTGAGCACGTGCGACTCGATCATGCCCACGAGCCTCGTTCGCATCGCCTCGTCGGCGTGCGCGATCGTGAGCGTCTCGGCGGCCCCTTTGATCGCCGCGATGGGCGTCCGGAGCTCGTGCGAGGCGTTGGCGACGAAGTCCGTCTTGAGCTTGAGCGCGCCGTCGAGCTCGGTGATGTCACGCAGCGTCGCCACCACGCTCGCGGGGCGTTCGTCCGAGAGCGGCACGATCGAGACGTCGCACACCTTGACGCCCCCGGCGCTGGGCAGCCGGATCGAGCCCCGCCAGTGCTCGCCCCGCCGACCCCTTGAGATCCGATCCAGGAGCTCGGCCTTCGTCACGACCTCTTCGACATACCTGCCGGTCAGGGGCCTTGCGAGCCCCAGGATCTTCGAAGCGCGCCTGTTGGCGTGCATCACCACGCCGTCGGGCCCGATCGCGATGACCGGATCGCCCACCGCCTCGATCAGCTCGTCGAGCCTCTGGGAGCGGTCGGGCTCCGGTTCGGGCGGCTCGTCGGGCTCGATCATGGGAGAAAGCGGCGTTTCCGCGGAGAAGGGCCTTGGCTGGCTCACCAGAAAGCCCACCAGCGCCACGCCCGCCAGGGCAAAGGTCACCCCCCAGCCCATCCCAATGACCCAGGCGTGCCAGCGCAGCGCGATCGCCAGGCTCGCCCAGAGGAGCGTCGCCAGGGCGGCGTAGCCACAGAGCTGCCAGAGTTCGTACCTGCCGATGCGGGCCATGGGTCATCCGGGGTTCACGGAGCGGAACGGAGAGATAGTAGAGGCGGGGGCGTTCAGGCCTCGGGCTCGTTGATGCGGTAGCCCACGCCCCGGACGGTCTGGATCATCGAGCCCTGCTCGCCCAGTTTTTTGCGGATCGCCGCGACGTGGACGTCGATCGTGCGCTCGGTGACGGTGATGCCCGGCCCGATGGCGTTGGAGATGAGCCCACGCCGAGAGAGCACCCGGCCCGGCGCCTGCATGAGCGCCGAGAGCAGGCGGAACTCGGTGAGCGTGAGTTTGATGCTCTCGCCCGCGCAGCTCGCCTCATGGCGGTCGAGGTCGATCCGGACGGGACCGAGGTTGACGATGGACGAAGCCGACCCGTCGCGGGCGGCTCTGCGGAGCACCGCGTCGACGCGTGCCAGGAGCACCTTGATGGAGAAGGGCTTGGTGACGTAATCGTCCGCGCCCGCGTCGAGGCCGCGGATCTGGTCCGCGTCGGCGGACTTGGCGGTAAGCATGATGATCGGGATGCCCGAGGTTTCGGGGTTGCCCTTGAGTCGTTTGGCGACCTCGATGCCGTCGATCTCGGGGAGCATGACGTCGAGGACGACGAGATCGGGTTTCTTGGCCGCGACCGCGTCGAGCGCCGCTCTGCCGGTGTGGACGACCTCGGCGCGGTGCCCGGAGACGTTCAGGTTGTACCGGAGGAGCTCGGCGAGATCGAGTTCGTCTTCCACCACCAGGATGCTGCGGATCTCTTGCATCGCCCAGCCCCTTTGAGAGCCACCTGTTATGGGTGATTCCTGGTGCAAAAACTTGATCGAGCGTCCCCAGGCTCCGATCGCATCAAGGTTAGGGAGGACCGGGCCCAACTCCAAGCCAGAACCGGCTTCCCATCGGGATCTTCACAAAGGCTTGACAGGATAGTACTTGCTTATTTGGAGTGCGGCGGTCCAGAAAAAAACGATGCGTATCGGCTTGAAACTCAATTCGTGGCGTGTCGCCAGTGTGTTGACCGATGCCTAGTGTTCACTGTACCGGGGTGCCGGAGGCACTCGGTTCTCTCCGCCTTGCGGGTTCTTCCGCGGGGGTTCTCGGGGGGAGCGTCGTACCGGTGAGCGCAGGATGCACTCGCCGCTCCACGTCAGAGCAGGAAGTTCTGGGCGTGGGGGGACGGCACCTGGCCGTGTGGTCCGGTGTCGGCATGATGTCGGTTTCTTTCAGAGGATCTGGAGAGCGACCGGGTTTGCGGAATCAGGTCTGAATATTCAAGACAAAGACCCCGCCTATCCGCTGGTAGAGACAGATCATGCAGGAATGAGTTTGTAACCTGCGTGCGGGTAAGCAAGACTTCTGCGACGCCGCGTGAGCGCCGCAACTAGCCCGCATCGTGAGGCAATGGCCTGCACGAGCATTCGCGACACGTTGCGCGACACGTAGCAAGGAGTGGCACGACATGAGTCCCAAGATTCGTCTGATGATTATGGCAGGTACCGCGCTGGCGTCCGGCTTTGCGAGCGCTCAGAGCCTCGACCAGACCCGTGAGTACGCGGCAGAGGTCATGGCTGACGCGCAGCAGCGCACCAGCCTCCTTGGCAGCTCCGCTGCCAACGGCGCCCAGTTCGGCATCACCTCCGCCGACGGCTCCTCGACCCTGAATTTCAGCGGGTGGAACCAGACCACCTACACCGTCAGCTTCCTCGATGACAACGACAGCGCCGAGGACGGCTTCGAGTCCGGCTTCCAGACCCCCGATACCCGCCTGATCTTCAGCGGCTCGGTCGTCAGCCCGGATACCACCTACAAGATCGAGCTCCAGATCAACGAGATCGGCGGCGTTGCCCTCCGCAACGCCTTCCTCCGCCAGGACTTCGGCAACAACACGAGCGGCTGGGTCGGTCAGTTCACCGCCCCCGTCACCCGTGAGTCGATGGTCGAAACCAACATGCTCCAGACCATCAGCACCACACCGACCGACTGGTTCTTCAGCGCCGGTCAGATCCAGGGTGCCGCCTTCAGCCTCACCGACGAGAACAACTCCTACCGCGTGACCGGCTCGTTCAACGACGGCGCCAACACCGGCAACACCCCCTACAACGCCGCCAACGACGGCGACTACGGCTTCACGGTCCGCGGCGACTACGCCTTCGAAGGCACCGTCGACCCCTACTTCTCGGCTACCCGCCAGCTCCCCGGCGGCGAGAACGCCATGATCCTCGGTGGTTACTTCCACATCCAGCAGAACGCCGAGACCCCGGCTCAGGACGACACCCAGATCATCCAGTTCGGTGCCGACTTCGTCGTCGACAACGCCGATGGCTGGAACTTCTTCGGCGCCTTCAACGTGGCGAGCGTCGACATGGACAGCGCGGGCGAGACCTTCCTCGACACCGGCATCGTCCTGCAGGGCGGTTACTTCGTCCAGAACAACACCGAAGTTTACGGCTCGTGGGACATCCTGATCCCCGACGACGGCCGCGCTGGCGAGCCCGACCCCTTCAGCACCCTCGCCGTCGGCGTCAACCACTTCCCCTTCGACGGCACCCAGGCCGTTCGCCTCGCCGGCCAGGTCACCATCTTCCTCGATGACCCGGCAGACTCGGGCGGCCTCGTCACCACCAACACCAACGCCGGCCTCGTTGACACCAACGGCAGCTCGGTCTCGGTCCAGGGCCTCGCTCAGGTCACCTTCTGATCTGATCCGACTCTGAATCTCTGATACGCAAACGGACCGGCTCGAAAGGGCCGGTCCGTTCTTTTATGTTCCCTTTGACACTTAGCAAGTGGAATCTGTGTTGTTGTTATCGATTTTATGATTGCTATGCATCACCTTGTCGGGCAGCACATGGCTAAAGCAACGGTTTGCCATGTTAGCCAAAAATATCGAACACAATGCCAGGGGCAGGCTGCTGTAAAAATTTGTGTTGGGAATAACGAATAACAGAGCAATACAATAGCCAACGGCTGCAAGAGGAAAAGTGCACAGATATCCGACTTTGAAGCATCGCTGGAGTGATACCGGTAACTCGGAGGTTGATTGCTTGTTTGCGACATTGATATGTTCACTACAAGTCATGTCTCGTCCTCGCCGGTTGTGTTGCCTGCCAGCCGTTCAATCAGTTGATGGACTAGATCTTTGTCTTGTCTGTCAAGTCGATAATATAAATCAATTAAAGCATTGATCGCCTTTATGTCATTCGCAGTGGGGAGTGTCCCGAATGCATTGGCGGCTTGAGCCGAAGACTCTCTGCCATCAATATCTGATTTCCATTTCGATATAATCTCACACTTCTCAAGTAGTCGATCGAAATTGTTCCGGTCCTCATCGGTTGTTGTGCGTGTGAGCAAAGATCGGTGGTTTGTTAAAAACTGAGAACAGCTTTGTGCGAGTCGTATGGTTTCATGAAATTTTTTCTGCACCTTGTCGTAGGCTGACCATCCTGATACGAGTAATTCGAGAGCGTTGGATGGCTTTGTAAATCCTCTCAATAGATAAGTTTCATCAATGTTGAGAGTGGTAGCGAGGCTTCGAATAGCTTCGGATGGAAGTGATTTCTTTCCCGTTTCCACTTGAGCTATGAGGGATTGTGATACACCAGCCGCTCGCGCCACTTCGGCTTGTGTTAGCTTCCGTTCGTTTCGAATCGAGCGGAGTCTGGTGCCGACTTCATGCTGCCAGTCTGTCCTTTTCGAGTCCCGCATAACGCACTCCTGTAATATTCAATTACTAAAGTGATTGGTGCTGTGTTTCACATAGTGGATACGTGTAAAAACACCAAACGGTTCCCGCTGGGGCAAAATCTGTGCGTTATTGCCGTGAGGATCCAAAGCAGAGCATGAGGCGCGATCGAGGATGTTCCTTGAAATATACGGCTTGTAGGTTGAATTACATCCGTTCGAGCGTCTGGATGCCCAGGCAATCCAGCCCGTCGGCGAGCACGCGGGCCGTCAGGTCGCACAGGCGCAGGCGGCTCAGGCGAACCGAGTCGCTGTCGGCCTTGAGCACCGGGCAGTGCTCGAAGAATCGGCTGAACGCGCCCGCGAGCTCGTAGAGGTAGCCGCACATCCGGTGGGGTTCGAGCGTCCGCGCGACCGAGGCGACGGTCGATGGGTAGCGCAGGAGCACGAGCGCGAGCGATTTTTCATCGGGCTCGTTGGTGGCGAGCGCCGCCGAGGCGAAGCCGGAGGCGAGCCCCTGCTCCTCGGCCTTGCGGAAGATGCTGCGGATGCGCACGTACGTGTAGAGCAGGTACGGCCCGGTGTTGCCCTCGAAGGCGAGCATGCGGTCCCAGTCGAAGACATAATCCTTGATCCGGTCGCTCGACAGGTCTGCGTACTTGAGCGCGGCGACAGCGACGGTGTGGGCGATCTGTTCGTGCTCGGCGCCGGTCAATTCCGGGTTCTTCTCGGCGGCGATCAGGCCCGCGCGCTGGTCGGCTTCGGCGATCAGATCGCGCAGCTTGACGTTCTCGCCCGAGCGCGTCTTGAAGGGCCTGCCGTCCTCGCCCAGCACCATGCCGAAGGGCGCGTGCTCGAGCGTGGAGTCCTCGCTCGCCCCAAACTTGCGCGCAAAGCCGGCCTTCTTGGCTGTCGCGAAGACCTGCTTGAAGTGCAGCGCCTGCCGCGCATCGACGCAGTAGACCACGCGGTCCGCGCCCAGCTGCTGCACGCGCTTGCGCACCGCGGCGAGGTCGGTCGTCGCGTAGAGATACCCGCCGTCGCTCTTGCGGACGAGCGTGGGTTCGAGCCCCTCGTTGCGGACGACGAGCGCCCCGCCGTCTTCCTCGGCGAGCTGCTTGTCGAGCAGGATCTGCACGATCTCGCCCAGCTGATCGCGGAAGCTCGACTCGCCCGCCGAGTCCTTCTCGGTGATGTTCGCCTGGAGACTTCGGCACGTCTCGAGGCACGCGCCCATCGTCACGTCGTAGAGCATCTGCCAGAGCGCGACGATCTCCTTGTCGCCCGACTGGAGCCTGACGAGCGTCTGCTTCGAACGCTCGAGCGCCTCCGTCGCGCCGGCGACCTGCGCCTCAAGCTCCGCCTGCGCTTTGGGACCCAGATTGAAGCGTTCGACGGCCCTGAGCCCCTTCGCGTCGGGCGAGCTCTCTTCCTTGGCGACCTTATAGAGCCGGTCCAGATCGTCGAGCGAGACCTTGTTCAGGTCGATCCGCCCGGCCTTGGCCTCGCTCTGGAGCTTGGCGACGACCATCGCGATCGGCAGGCCCCAGTCGCCCACGTGGTTCTGGCGGATGACGGTGTGGCCCATCTTTTCGAGCGTTCGGCTCATCGCGTCGCCGATCACGGTCGAGCGCAGGTGCCCGACGTGCATCTGCTTGGCGAGGTTCACGCCGCAGACATCGACGACGATCGTCTGCGTTTCCTCGGCCTTGACGCCCAGCCCCGGCCGGTCGAGTTCGCTCACGAGCCGACCGAGCGTCTCGGGCTTGAGGCGCACGTTGATGAAGCCAGGGCCCGCGATCGAGGTTTCGTCCATGGGCAAGGCAAGCTCGCCAAGGTCGAGTTGCTCGACGATCGCCTTGGCGACCTCGCGTGGGGGCATGCCGAGCGCTTTGGCGAGGCTCATCGCGGCGTTGGACTGGTAGTCGCCGTGCTGCGGGTTCTTGCTGGGCGTGATCAGCGGGTCGATCGCTTCCCGGTCGATCCTGCCCGCAAAGGCCTCGGCGATCGCGGCCCGGAACCGCTCGCCGAGCATCTCAACCGGGTCCAGCCTCTGGCTCGTCGTGTGAATTGTTGTCTCGGTCATCGTGCTGCGATCCTAGCGGCCCGAGCGCCGCCAGCCGACGCGAGAGCTCGGCGCTCACGCCGATGAACGACGTGCTGGGCACGAGCGCCAGCGGGTCGTCGATCACCACCACCCGGCCCGATTCCACCGCCCGGAGCCCGAGCCCGGCGAGC
>JBGSIX010000296.1:0-20746 GCA_041742315.1 Phycisphaerales bacterium
CGATCATCGAGGCCGACGGCAGCGGCACCGCCGAGGGCAAGATCGCGGCGATGCGGGCCGCGGGTGTTGAGGTTGCTCAGATCCCGGCGGACATGGGCAGGGCGATGGTCAAGGCGATGGGGCTGAGTTGAGGCATTAGGCACTGGGCGTGCGATTGTGCTCGATGGTTTCGACGCGGCGCTGGAGTTCTGCGACCTCGGGGGCGCTTCGGCTTTTGCCGAGCTTTGAGGCGAACGCGCCAGTGCCGGTCGAGAGGCCCAGGATCGCCAGGAGCGCCACGAGTTCTTCGGTGCTCAGGTTGCTCTGGAGCGCGCTCGCCTGGTCGCTGGAGAGGCCGAGCGTAAGCAGCTCGGAGCGGATGCGATCGTCGAGCGAGGTTTCGATGCTCTCAACGCGGGCGGCGCTGGCGCGCGTCACGCTTTCGACGGCGATGAGGCGCGTGTCCTGGGTGCGAACGCCCTGGGCGACGTTCTCGATCGCGGCTCCGATCGCCCCGCCCAGCGGGCCGCCCAGAGAACCGACGTAGCGCTCCAGGCCACCGATCGCATCGGCGGCGATGTTGCGGGCGCTGACGGCTTCGTCGGCGATCTCGCGCGCCCGCTCCGTGACGCGCTGATTCTCTCGGCGGAGTTCGTCGATCTCGGCCCGGAGCGTCGAGGCGGAGCCCGACAGGATCTGTTCGTGCTGGACGCCCAGCGACTGGGCGAGGCGGTTGTCGTTGGCGACGATGTTCTCCTGGGCGCGCCAGAGGTCCTGCTGCGACGCGCAGCCGATGGTGCTTGCGGTGAGAACGACGAGAACTGCTGCTTTCATGATGAATCCCCCACTGGTGTGTGGGCGATTGAATCAGGCCGTTCATTACGTGTCGGCGTGGGGGGTGTGCAGCACTCACCTTTGGCGCACAGAACGAGTCACCGGACGCTTATTCGCGCACAAAGCCGGGATTACTGCTTGAAGACCTTGCCGCCCTTCATGACGAAGGTGACGTTCTGGAGGGTGGCGATGTCTTCGAGTGGGTTCGTGTCGACGGCGATGATGTCGGCCTGGTAGCCCTTGGCGATCTTGCCGACGGAGTCGGAGAGGCCGCAGAGGTCGGCGGCGTTGACGGTGGCGCACTTGATGGCGTCGGCGGGGGACATGCCAGCCTCGGTCATGTAGACGAGCTCGAGCGCGTTGGTGCCGTGCGCGCCCACGCCGACGTCGGTGCCAAAGGCGACTTTGACGCCGGCCCTGTGCGCCTTTGCGAACGAATTCTGGATGATCGGGCCGACGGCCTCGGCCTTGGCGCGGATGGCGGGGTTGAACCAGGCGGGGTCGCTGGCTTTCTCGGCGACGAATTTGCCGGCGTGGATCGTGGGCACGAGGTAGGCGCCGGTTTCCTTGAAGAGGGCAATGGAGGAGTCGTCGAGGTAGGTGCCGTGCTCGATGGAGTCGACGCCCGCGCGGAGGGCGGCGTTGATGCCGTCGGTCCCGTGGGCGTGGCAGGCGACCTTGCGGCCCATCATGTGTGCGGTCTCAACGACGGCTTCGATTTCGTCGTCGAACATCTGCTGGCCCAGGCCCGCGGCGGTGTTGGAGAGCACGCCGCCGGTGGAGGTGATTTTGATGAGGTCGGAGCCCTGGCGGATGCGTTCGCGTGTGGCGTGTCGGAATTCATCGGGGCCGTTGGCGATGCCGTCGGTCGCGGTGAGGGCGGGCGAGAGGGCGGGGTTGATGCCGTTGGTCGGGTCGCCGTGCCCGCCGGTGACGGAGATGGTCTTGCCCGCGGCGAGGATGCGCGGCCCGGGGATGACGCCCTCGGCGATGCGGCTCCTGAGCGCGTAGATCGCGGCCCCGCCCGAGCCGACGTTGCGCACGGTGGTGAACCCCGCCATGAGTGTTTTCAGCGCGTTGTGCGTGCCGTCGATGGCTTCGTAGGTCGCGTCCTCGGTGAGCTGCTTGCGCAGGCGCATCTGCATGGGCGGGAGCTCGAAGGTCAGGTGCGTGTGGCAGTCGATGAGCCCGGGAAGGACGAACTTGTCCATCAGGTCGATGTGCGTGTTCTGGGGCTGGCCCGGGGCGGCGTCGATGAAGGCGATGCCGTTGAAGATGTCGGTGATGACGCCGTCCTTGATGACGACGGTGGATTCGCCGCGAGGCGGTTGACCGGGTTCGGCGAGGAGCTGGCCGCAGTGCAGGACGACGAGGCCCTTGGGCTCGGCGGTTTGGGCTTGCGCGGCTGAAGTCAGAATGATAAGGACGAGCGTCCAGAGGCGGTGGATCATCGAAGGGCTCCGTGATTGAACTGCGGGCATGCTACCCGAAAGGGCCGGATTGATTGCGGAATAGCGGGTCCGGGCCCGGGGTTGATGTTTCTGATGATGCGGATCGCAGAAAGGAAGGCATCAGATGGTCAGTATCCGAAGAGCGAAGGATCGGGGACACACACGCTTTGGGTGGCTCGACAGCTGGCACACGTTCGCGTTTGGAAGGGGTTTCCCGACGGGTGACGGGCCGGATATTCGCGGGTTCCGCGGGCTGCGCGTCATCAACGACGACGTGATCGCGCCGGCGAGCGGCTTCGACACGCACCCGCACGACAACATGGAGATCATCAGCTACATCGCCAGCGGCGAGCTCCGGCACAAGGACTCGATGGGCACCGCAGAGGTGATCGGTGCCGGCGAGTTCCAGCTCACCAGCGCGGGCAGCGGCATCACGCACAGCGAGCACAACCCGTCAGCCGACACGAGGACCCGGCTGATCCAGATCTGGATCCACCCGACCGAGCGGAACACCAAGCCCAGGTACGCGCTCCTCGGCGATGGCTTCGGCAAGGACGCCGAGGGCAAGCTCCGGCTGGCGGCTTCGCCCGACGGGGCCGACGGCTCGATGACCATCGGCGCCGATGCGAAGATCTGGGTGGGCCGATTCGGCAAGGGCCAATCGGACGCAGTCGAGATCGGCGCGGATCGCCACGCCTTCGTGCAGGTCGTGCGAGGCCCGGTCCGGGTCGCGGGCGAGACCCTCGATGAGGGCGACGGCATCGCGATCAGCGCGCAGGACCGAGTTCAACTCGAGTCGCTCGGCGACGCGGAAGTCCTGGTGTTCGACCTGGCCTGACAGAGGGCCACATGGCAGATGGCCAGAGGGCCAGATGAATGCGCGACCTCCCGCTCGTGCGGGGGGATCGTTTTTTGCTGGTGTTGTATACTATTGTTGACACAGATGCCCAACTTGCAGGATGAAATCGGGAAGAAGAAGCCCTTCGAGCTCGCGGAGGAGGAGACGTACCTCAACGTCCGTCGGACGGCGGCGACGCTCGAGTCGTACTTCGGCAGGCTCTTCCGCAAATCGGGGCTCAGCGAGGCGACGTACAACGTTCTTCGGATTCTGAGATCCGCTGGGGATGAGGGGCGTTGCTGGAGCGACATCCGCGAGGATCTCGTGGTGCCCGTGCCGGACGTGACAAGGCTGATCGATCGGCTCGAGAAGGCGGGTCACGTCGAGCGGGTGCGGTGCGTGACGGATCGGCGCAAGGTCTACGTGCGGATCACGAGCAAGGGGCGTCAGGTGGTCGAGAAGCTCGACGAGCCGGTGCGGAACCTGCTCCGGGGTCGACTCGGGCACCTGGGCGAGGCGGATCTGCGGAAGCTCAGCCGATTGCTCGAGCGGCTCCGCGACGACAACGACGAGTCCTAAATCCTTCAATGACAAGCCAATGGGCCCAGGTTGTTCGATTTGTCTGTTTCAACACTTGATTGTGTGTTGCCACACTTACTCGGCGAACTCGGTCAGGACCCGGCCCGCCTCGATGGCAGCCAGCTCGATGGCGAGTTGGAGCGGGGTCCGACCAGCGGCGTCGAGGAATCGGGCGTCGGCGCCGGCGGTGAGCAGGGTCTGGACGGCCTCGGCGTCGTCGGCGCGGACCGCCGAGTGGAGCGGGGTTTCCAGAGAGCTGTTGCAGGCGACGACGTTCGGATCGGTGTCGAACTCGCAGAGGACCGCCAGGGCCCGGTGGGCGTGGGCGTAGCAGGCCAGGTGCATCGGTGCCCAGCCCTCGGCGTTGCAGAGCAAGAGGCGTTCGGGGTTCGTGGCGGCCAGGGCGTGGAGTTCACCCGCGAGGTCGAGGCCGGCGGCTTCCCAGGCCGAGGGCTTGTAGCCCGCGGCGACGATCCGGCGGGCCAGCCGGGGATGGCCTGTGGACAGGGCGAGCATGACGGGGCTCTCGCCGATGTGGTCGCCCGAGAGACCCACGAGGCCTTCCGGGCCTTGGCGCTCGATGAGGTCGTTGGCTTTGGAGACATCACCCTCGGTGATGGCGCGGCAGATGGCTGCCAGAGGCTCGAACCTGCGAACGAATTGGTCCATGTCTGGTGGGGTCCTGACTGTCCACGAGTACCCGGGTATACGAGGGGCGCACGCGGTCAGTTGCAGGCATCTGGGAGTTCGCAGGATGTTGACAGATCTCAGGACCGAGAATCGCGGGGCGGGCTTTCTTTGTTCGCATGCTGCGAGGGTGGGGGTTTCGGGAATGAGGCTGCGCGTTTGATGGCGTCCTTACCGAAGCGACGGGCGATTTCATCCGCGGCTTTGTCGATGCCTGTTTGTTTGGCGCGTTCGACCGAGCCGAAGAGCGTGGGCTGGATGTCCGAGGCTTCGGAGAGCTGTCCCGCGGTCATGCCGATGAGGCGCACAGGGCGGAACGACTCGCGCATCCAGGTTTCGAGGAGCTTGAGCGCCGCCTGCCAGAGGTCTTCGGTGCTGTCGGTGGGCGAATCGAGCGCGGCGGATCGGGAGATGGTTTCGAAGTCGCCGAAGCGAATCTTGAGTGTGACGTTGCCCGCGGCGCGTTGCTTGGTGCGCAGCCGGCGCGCGACGTGCTCGACCTGACCGAGCAGGATCGAGCGGATGAGCTCCTTGTCGGTGAGATCGTCGCCGAAGGTTTGCTCGTGGCCCACGGATTTGGCGGTGCGATCGGGGACGACGGGCCGGTCGTCGATGCCCCGGGCGAGCTGCTGCGCGTGCGGGCCGAAGGAGCCCAGGCGCGATTCGACGAGTGCGGGCGGAGCGAGTCGGAGCTCTCTGATGGTGTGGATGCCGAGCCTTGCGAGTTTATCCTCGGCTGATTTCCCGATGCCGAAGATCGCGGTGACGGGCATGGGGTCGAGTGTCTGCTGGATCTGATCGGGGTTGATGATGGTGAGGCCGTCGGGCTTGTTGATCTCGCTGGCGAGTTTGGCGAGGAACTTGTTGGGCGCGACGCCGATGGAGATGGTCAGGCCCGTGGTTTGTCTGACGCGCGTGCGGATGTCGCGCGCGATGAGGTCGGGCGGGCCGAGCAGGCGAGCCGAGCCAGTGACGTCGAGGAAGGCCTCGTCGATGGAGAGCGGCTCGACGAGGGGCGTGACGGACTCGAAGATGGCAAAGACCATGTCCGAGAGTTCGCGGTAGCGCCTGCCGCGCGGGTGAACGACCACGGCGTGCGGGCAGAGGCGCAGCGCGGCGGCGGTGGGCATGGCGCTGCGGCAGCCAAAGGCGCGCGCTTCGTAGGAGGCAGCGGCGACGACGGCTCGCTTGCCGGCGCCCCCGACGAGGACGGGCTTGCCTCGGAGATCGGGGTTATCGAGCTGCTCGACAGAAGCAAAGAAGGCGTCGAGATCGGCGTGGAGGATGGCGCGTGCCATGGGGGATTGTTGGAGGGAAAAGGGGAGAGGAGACGGGCGGCGGGACGCCGCCCCCACCGGGGGCTTAATGAGGGCTTTCTCCGTCGAAGGGCCCTTTGTCGTCCATCTGCGCGTTGTTCATGGTCTCGTTGATGCGGTTGTGGAGCTCGCCCTCTGGGATGTTCATCGAGTCGGCGAGATCGGAAACAAGTTTCATGTACGCCAGGCGCAGGCCCGCGAGGATGGCGAGGGCTTCTTCGGAGCCTTCCTTGCCGAGACGCTGGCTCGCGGCGATCTGAACCGCGACGCCCAGGTTCTGCGAGGCCTGATCGGACCACATGGCCCAGGGATCGAGTTTCTCGCGGAGAGAGTCCGGGACTTCGTTCGGGTTGCCGAGGCGAGCGCCGAAGATGATCGAGGGGGCGAACTGATCGGAGAGGGAACGGATGGAATCGTGAAAGGTGGCCATGGGGGTAGGGTAGGGCGCGGGAGTTCCCTTCCAAATCAAGCCCCCCTCCATCGACTGCGTCGACACCTCCCCCGTCGGCGACGGGGGAGGAGAAGACCAAGACCCCTCATCCGTCTGCTGCGCAGACACCTTCTCCCCAATTGGGAGAAGGAGGAATGCAAGACCCTCACCCGCCTCGCCGCGCTCGGCACCCTCTCCCGCGGGGCGCGGGAGAGGGTGGATGCGAAGCCCCCTCTCTGTCTGCTGGCGCAGACATCTCTCCCCGGAGGGGAGAGAGAGGGAGGGACACGCGGAGGCAAGATGCCTCCGCCACTGGAGGTAGTTACTTGCGTGTGATGCGTTGGGCGCTGGAGAGGCTTCGCGTGGCGGCGGTGGCGGATGGGTCGATGAGGTGCGCGGGGTCGGCGGGGAGGAGGATGCGGAAGGTCGCGCCGCCGCCGGCGGTGTCGTGAACGTCGATCTCGCCGTGATGGTCTTCGATGATGCGTTTGGTGACGGCGAGCCCGAGTCCCGTGCCGCGCATGCCCTTGGTGGTGTTGAAGGGCTCGAAGATCCAGACGCGCCGGTCTTCGGGGATACCCGGGCCGTTGTCGATGACGGAGATCTCGACCTCGGCGCCGCTCGTGCCTCGGGCGTGGGGCTTGTGCTTGCCGGTCGGGCCGGGCTTGCCGTGCGGGTGGTAGTCGACGCGGACGGTAACGGCACCGGTCTTGGGTTCGACGGCTTCGACGGCGTTGGTCATGAGGTTCATCATGACCTGGTGGATGAGGTTCGGATCGACGGGCACGGGCGGGATGTCGGAGTCAACGTCGACGATGAGCGGGACCTGCCGCGTGTGGCAGATGCCCTCGAGGAGCTGGGCGCACTCTTCGATGAGGGGGCCCAGCTTGGTGAGTTCGATCTCGATGTTCTGCTGGCGGCTGAAGGCGAGCATGTTGAGCGTGAGGCTCATGATGCGGTCGAGGTTGCGTTTGAGGATGGCCCAGCCGCCCTTGGCGATTTTGAGGTCGTCCTTTTTGAGGCCCATCTCGACGACGTCGGCGCCGCCGCGGAGGCCTTGGAGGATGTTCTTGATGGAGTGCGAGAGGCTCGCGACGGTTTCGCCGATGACGGCGAGGCGTTCGGTGTGGATCTGCTCGCCCACGAGTTCGAGGTTCGCCATCGCCAGGCCCGTCTGCTGACCCACGGCGTTGAGCAGGGCGAGCTGGTCGGCGGTGAAGGTGTAGTTGACGATGGAGCTGTCGATGTAGATCGCGCCGAAGACGCGTTCGCGGAAGAGGATCGGCGCGCACATGGCGCTTCGGATGCCCAGGCGCTGGATCGAGTCGCCCGCCTTGAATCGCGGGTCCGCCATGGCGTTGGAGCTGAGAACCGATTCCTTCTTGACCATCGCGTGCTGGAGGATGGTCTGGGAGAGCTGGATCTTGGCTTCCTCGGCGCCCTTGGGGGGCGTCATGTACTTGACGACGGCGGGGCGGGGCGAGTGGTACTTGTCGGGGGCGATGAGGATGACGCCCCGCTCGGGCTCGAACTGGTCGAAGACGAGCTCGAGGATGCTGGCCAGGAGCTCCTGCTGGTCGATGGATTCGGTCGCGATGGCGCTGGCCTTGAAGAGGAGACGCAGGTGCTCGGAGGCGGCGATGCGCGGCTCGGGCTCGGCCATGAGGACGGAGTCCTCGTTGCTGGCCAGGGCGTGCTCGATCTCGGCGTCGATCTCTTCGGGGCGGAGGATCTCGACGATGTCGGATTCGGGGTGGCTGACGACGCCGCCGAAGGCGAAGACGGAGGAGCCGGCGCGGATCTCGTCGCCGATTTTGAGCTTGGTGCGTTTGTTGATGCGGACGCCGTTGACATAGGTGCCGTTGTGGGACTGGAGGTCTCGGATGTACCAGTGCCCGCCGTCGGGCGTGAGCTCGGCGTGTCGGCGGCTGACGGTGAAGTCGGAGATGCGGAGGGCCTCGGAGGAGCGGCCGATGAGCTGCGGCTCGTTCTGGGGGAGGCTGAAGGCTTTGCCTTTGTCGGGGCCCTGGGTGATGGTGAGGAGGAGCATGGGAAGAGTTTAGGGCGAACCAAGCCCGATTCGGTGGGGGCGGCGTCCCGCCGCCCGTTGCTAGTGAATCCGTTTCCACCGCTTGAAGGCCGCAACGTCCGCGGCACTAAGCTCGAACCATTCTCCGTTCTTTCGTCGATCGGCGAATCGCCTGTGCCAATAGGCTTCGACCCCTGCTGGGTCGTCCGTTTGGATCGTGTGGACAGGGCGGATCTTCTCAGGCAACTCAATCGCGATCTCGCCTTCACGCCGGAGAGCATTGCTCGTGCGTCCAATTTTGTATTCTTTGCGAGATCCGTGCTTAATGAGATAGACATGGCCTATTTGATTCGTGTTGACTGATTCGTCGGCTATTGCGGTTCGTTTGCGAGGCGAGTAGGCTTGACACAGGGATACAAGGTCTGCGAACTCATCGTTTTGCATGCTGTAATCAAGAAGGCGTTCTATCAACGCCTTCATTGTTTTATATCTCTTTAGAAATGTACTTGGAGCAGGAAAAGCGTTGTCATTACTTGAAGCAAGACTCATATCATTGTACGTAGGTACTTTATTGATCTTCCTAGCGAGCCTGGCGTAGTGTTCGAGTAGGGTTGATTCGTCATAGGCTTCGGTCAATGTATTGGGCGAGAAACCCGCTTCAACTAGGGCATCATTCCATCGAGCCCATAGCTTTCCTCGCCACTCGTGTTCTTGAATACCTGTTTCCGCAGCGAAACGTCTCGAACCAAGCGGGCCGCCATCATTCATCGCTGCTGTCCGCTTGATTTCGCTGATGATGTCTTCTCTTGTCGTCAATCGATTCCCCACACTTGTTTTTCTCAGTTTAGACGTGCTTCTGAAGAGGCCCCCTCGCTCACGCGAGGGGCTCGTTTTATGGGAATGTTTGATGGGGGTGGTCGGCGAAGAGGGCCCAGAGTGTGAATAAGGCCGCGAGGATCGCGAGGGCTTGGCCGGAGAAGTGCCAGAGTGCGTCGGGCATGTGGAGAGCGTACCGCGCGGGTCGTTGGTGGAGGAGCAAGATCGTGAAGAGTCGGGCGGCGGGACGCCGCCCCCACCGAGATAGAGGCGAAGGCCCTCACCCGCCTCGCTTTGCTTGGGACCCTCTCCCGCGGGGCGCGGGCGAGGGAGGGGACATACGCTCGCTGCATGAGACCCTGTGTATTTCTGGATCGTGACGAGACGTTGATCGCCAACGCGACGCTGCCGCCGCCTGAGCACCCGCACCCGGCGTGGAAGCCGGGGGATCTGTCGGACCCGTCGCGGGTGAGGCTCCTGGGCGGCGCGCTCGAGGCGTGTCGGCTGATGCGGGGCGCGGGGTATGCGCTGGTGGTGGTGTCGAACCAGGGGTGCGTGGCGCGCGGGTCGGCGACGATCTCTGATGTGGAAGCGGTCAATGCGCGGGTGAGCGAACTGCTCGTGGACAACGCGGGCACGGCGCTGATCGAGCGGTTCGAGTACTGCCCGTTTCATCCCGAAGGCAACGTGCCCGAGTTTGCGCGTGAGTCGGAGCTCCGCAAGCCGAACCCGGGGATGATCCTCAAGGCGGCCAAGGAGCTGGACCTGGATCTGTCCAGGTCGTGGCTCATCGGGGACATGCCCCGCGACTGCGAGGCGGGGGTGAACGCGGGCCTAGCGCCCGAGCGGTGCCTGCTCATCGGCGAAGAGGGCGAATTCGATGGCATTCTGGCGGCGGCGCGGCGCGTGGTGGGCGCGGCGGGCTGAGTTCCTATCCTTCACGCATGCCCTTGCCGCCCAGCACGCCATTGCGGATCGTGATTGTCTGCCCGAGCTGGGTGGGCGATGCGGTGATGGCGACGCCCGCGATCGGGCTGGTGAGGCGGAGTTTGCCCGGGGCGACGATCGGGCTGCTCTGCAAGCCGGGCGTCGCGCCGATCATGAACGGGCTGGAGTTGTTTGACGAGATGATCGTGATGCACCCGGGCGGCGTGATGGGCCACAAACACACGGCCTCGAAGCTCAGGCTCCGCGGGTTCGACACGGCTCTGCTGCTGACCAATTCGTTCTCGTCGGCGCTGATCGTGCGGATGGCCGGCGCGCCCAGGCGGATGGGCTACGACCGCGACGCGAGGCACCTGCTGCTCACGCATCGGCTCATGGCCCCTAAGACGGACGAGGGCAAATGGGCGATCGTGCCGGCGGTGGATTACTACTGGCACGCGGCGGAATCGCTGATTGCTCTAACGACAAGCGAAAGGGCCCATGAGCTGCGGGCGGCGGATGAATCGGGTGCGCACCGATTGCCCGCGGGGACGTACCTCGAGCTCGTGAGCACCGCGACGGATCGGGCCGAGGCGGACGGGGTGCTGGCGAAGGCGGGCGTGCTCGATCGGCCATATGCCGTGCTCAACCCGGGCGGGAACAACACCGCCAAGCGCTGGCCCGCCGAGCGGTTTGCGAAACTCGCGGACCACCTCGAACGCGCGCACGGGCTGCGCGTGCTGATCAGCGGCTCACCCGGCGAGGCGGCGCTCACGGAGTCGGTCGCGAAGCTGGCGGAGACGGAGCCCGTGGCGCTGCCGGCGCTTGGCATGTCGCTCGGGTCCCTCAAGTCGATCATCGAGCGGTCGGAGCTGCTCGTGACGAACGACACCGGGCCCAGGCACATCGCAGCGGCGTTCGGCGTGCCGATGGTGACGCTTTTCGGGCCCACGGACCACCGTTGGACGACGATCCCGACGCGGCCCGAGGGGCGCGAGACGGTGCTCGTGGCGGACCCGGAGCTCCCCCTGACGGAGTCGGCCAACGACCACCCGGAAAGGTGCCGGGTGGACCGGATCGGGCTGGACGCAGCGGTGCGTTCGGTGGATCGGCTGCTGGCGATGGCCCGGAGCGGGGCCTGATAAGTCGCGCAGGAGCGGGAAGTTGCGTGAAAGCGAGCGGACCCGGGCCCAACCGGTTGACCGGGGCGGGGCGGGCTGTACGATTGGTCCTGCCGATGATCCGGGGCGGCCCGGGGGCGATCGGCGACAGCTTGGGGACGTAGCTCAGTTGGTAGAGCGCTTGCATGGCATGCAAGAGGTCGGCGGTTCGACCCCGCTCGTCTCCATTTCAATTCGGATATTAAAAATATGAGAGGTCGGGGAATACTCCACCGACCTCTCTTTTATTTCAGCTCAATCACAGAATAATCAGGGACAGGTTTGCTGAGATTGACATCCATAGTTGAATGCATAAAACCAGGCATTAAAGTCGGCCGGTGAATCCCACGATCCGTTTCCATCGGCATCACCCGCGGGTTCATGATTCATCCACGCGGCATTCCAAGCCGAATAATCTGTGCCATCGAGAACACCATCGCCGTTCGCATCTCCAACAGAGATGCAGTCATCGACGCTGTCGTGGACGCCGTCGTGGTCGTAATCTTGAGCGGCTGAGCAGAATTCCGCTGGGAACGGCGACTGGAAGAAGAACACCTTTCCGGCGCGGAAGTAGTCCGGAGACGATCCGTTCGACACCGGATCACAGTCCCAAGTTCCGCTGCTCTCAAAGAGCGATGGGTAGAACCACGCCGCACCGAGGAGATCGCCAAGCCCATCCCCGTCGACATCGCCCGCCCACCACCAACGACTGATTGCCTTGCCTATTGGTTGCGGGTCGACAGAATTCTGATCCGAAGCGGTTCCGCCGGACGGCAGACCGTATTCAAATTCGGTAAGCATCGGGTACCCCGATACAGCGACTGTGTCATCTTCAGAGCAGGGAGACATCGAAGTGCTCGAAGGCTCGTTCCCGATAGACCAGATCGCTTCAAACTGACCAATAAGTCCGCCTGATACTCTGTGCCTGTTGTAAGTCAGGATCTCCGTTTTCATCGGAGCATATGTAGAATTTTCTACGAACATAAACACTTCGCACTGACCGGTCTGATCGCCCGATTGGTCTCCGTACCCGTCAACATTGCCTGCCATATCAAGATTCTGAAGCTTGCCATCGTTGCTGTAGACATAACGATCCGGATACGTTGTGGGCGAGTCTGACGCGTCGGTTTCGTCGAGTGTAATCTCCCACAGAATCGGACCGCTTGTGGTATCTGGGTAGCCGTTTGTGGCAATGGAATCCTGGATACGCTTTGCAATCTGGAAGAATGCACTGAAACCTGAGTATGTCTTGCCGTCCAACTTTGACAGACAGGTGACAAACAGGTCAATATCGCCGGTTGTTCGATCGTCGTTGTACGGCTCGATTTCGGAGATTGTGTTCGTCAGTGCCGCAATCCCACTGCCCACACCTGAGGTAAGATCTGGTCCGGTGATGATCAGATCTGCATCACCGACCAGGATATCGAGCTGATTGGCTCCGGGAGTAACCGTTGGGGCCGATCCGAGCGAATGGTTGTATTCCCACACTTCATGCAAGAACGGATCGAGGGAGTTGAATTGACTTTCGGTAGGCTCCTCTTCGCGGATGTGGCTCGTTGAGAGATACACATAGACCTTGCCATTCCTTTCATCATCCCCGAAGTGAGCCGGTGCGGATACAACCAGATCGGGTGAACCATCTCCATCAAGATCGCTTGCGCCACGAACGCAGGTTCCAAACGAAGGCTCGCGTTCGGCAGCGATTTTGTTCGCAGTGGGCGGATTGGCATCGTGCGTCAATGTCGGGTCGGTAATGCGGATGTTGTAATATGCATCAACATCGTCTCCCTCGATGTCAACAAGGGGCTCGCCGTCGTAGACACCGCTCGGAAAGTGCGGCGCAACGTACGTACTGTAGTAGGATCCTCCGTCTTCAAAGTTCTCCCACCAGGCATATGGCGGCATGCAAAAGACAAAGACCGCACCCTCATCGAGCGAATCGTCAACCCTATTCCAGGGCTGGAATTCGTTGTAACCCTTTGCACCAACAATCAGATCGGCGACTCCATCACCGTTGAAATCCTTCGGAGTGTCAAGTGCCCAGCCGAACCGGGTGACCGGAAGGTTGTTCGAAGGCGAGTGGTCCCAATACGGCTCTGGTTCCCGGATGCGCATGAGTTGCACCCAGACTGGGCTGCCCGTGCCGCCGCTGTTGAACCGGTTTGTGTACGCCCAGACCGAGATTCCACGGCCGATCGCCGATCCCGCGATCACGTCCGCTTGCTCATCGCCATCGATGTCTGCGTGACCTGCGATATTATGAGCGAATCGCCCCGAACGCAGTGCGTCGTTGTATTTGATGACGCCACCGATTTGCTGGATAGATGATGTGCCGGTATCCCAACCGAATACGCGCACATCGCCGGCAGGAATAATGTGATTCGTAGGGTACTCCCAGCCGGGATCCGTGCTGGAATACGTTTTCCAGTAGTACGTGGCAGCGAAGTCACTCATGCCGTCGCCGTCTACATCGCCGAGCCCCCTCCCGGTATATCCAAGCTCCTCGCCTAAGAATTTGGTGGTGTAACTGCTCGTTGGATCCGGTCGATGCTGGTATGAATAGACCTGACCTCGATCATTCCAATTCTCATCCGCTCCCGCCTGGCTGATCAGCGGCGTGACGTCGGCCTGGCCCATCACAGAGCCGACGATTCCCGCTGAGGCCAACACTCCCGCAATGACAGATCTATTTTGCATGTGTCACGTACTCCCTTCGCACACCATGTGCGTATGGAATACAAATACAATGAAACGAATGGATGATGCCGATCAAATTATGGATTTTCTTTCATATCAGATGTTCTTTAATACTCCAATCACGTGATTTACTGTAATTTGTTATTTCCAAATTACTTATCGACTTGCGCAAAATTTGCGCTGCATCAACTGCCGATTGTCTTTCTATACACGTTCTTCTTTTTGGAATAATCGTTCCTGCATATTGATTGCGTAGCCGAGATGATCTCGATCATCTCCATTGGTTTGGGTTCTATTGAACCTCACCCCTGATAGCAGGGTCGGCACTGGAACACTCGGGACTTTGGCCGACGTCTGAGGTGCCAGTTATTGGCGCCGCGCTGTCTGACTCAGACTTGTCTCACGGTCACCTCACATCATTTACTCCGAAGGGGCCGCCCGGTCGAGGAGGTTCGAATCCTTGCTGCGTTCGGATTCTTCCGCGGCGAGTTCGCTGGCGGTGGTGTCCTTTGACACCGAAGGAGTGGGCAGCGCCTGGGGCTTCTTGGGTTCGGAACCGTTTTCACTCGGGGCCGAACCGATACCGAGAGCGTTCTGCTCGCCCTCGAACCTGATCTTATAGATCGGCTCGGGCATATCGATGTTGCGGTTATCGAACTCGACCTTGACGCGTTGCATCGCGGCGCTTCGGACTTTCCAGAAGTCATGCTTGGACTGGTCCACCCAGCCGTAGAACACGAGCTTGATGCTCGAATCACCCAGCTTGGTGACGATCCCGAACGGACCGGGATCCGCGAGCACGCCCTCGGCCTTGGCGATCGTCTCCACACCGGTCCGGACCGCTTGGGCGAGATCAACGTCGTAACCCACACCCACCTCGAATTCAAAGCGCCTGCGCGAGTCCGTTGAGTAATTGACGATCGTGGTCTTGAACACAATCGCGTTGGGAATCCGGACGATGTTCCCGTCGAACGTCGTGAGCACCGTCGTCCGCGAGTTCATCGAGGTCACGAGCCCCTCGTAGCCGTCGATGACGACGTGGTCGCGGGGACGAAAGGGCTGGCGGATCGAGAGCAAGATACTGGCGATGTAGTTCTCGACGATATCACGGAACGCAAACCCGACCGCGATCCCCGCCACGCCCGCGGCCCCGAGCACCCCGCCCACGAGCGCCGTCGCATTGAAAATCTCCAGCGCCAGAAGCAAACCCGCCACCCCGATGGCGATCTGCACGAGGCGCTGGGCGATACTCCCAAGGAACGGGTTGCGCGAAAGCCTCCGGAAGAGCCCGTCTATCTTCCCGACGACCCACGCCAGCGCCAACGCAATCAGGATGACACCGATCGCCACCGGCACGAGCGGGAGCGCATCGATCAGGCCCTCAAGCCTGCCGCTCACCCGAGCCGTCGCGCCGTGGATGCGCTCGCCGACGTCACGCGTGATCGTGATCTCGTTCTGCACATTCGTAATCCCCGCGGCGGCCTGAACGGCCTCCGCGGCCCGTTCCATCACTGCGGGATCGTCGGCGACGCCCGTCAGGACCGCGGAGGTCCCGTGCACCGTGACGGCCTCGTCCTCGAGACCCGCAATGCGCGACAACGCCTCAAGGGCCGAGGCTTCGAGCTCGGCCTCGGTCTTGGTGACTTGCTGCGATGGCTGCTCGGGCGACGACTCCTGCGCATCGCAGCGCGCGGCACCACAAAAACACAGCACAAAGATGAGAACACCCTTGGCGATCAGGCGGTGGGGATTCGGTCCGAGCCCAATGGAACGGGGCGTGATCTCAGGCATGAACGCCAGAATACCATCGCACGATTAATTGAACTTCACCGACCCCTTGGCCTTCGTGAGCGCCTCTCTCGCCGCGTCGGCGGAGCGGATCAGCCGACCCGTCGTCGAGCTGATCTCGAGCATCGGCTTCTTCGGGTCGAGCTTGGCGGTCACCCAGCCCTGGATCAGCATCGCCTCGAGCGCCTGGAGATACCCGGTCACGACGCCCCCCACCGCGCCCGGTGCGACCCGCCCCTGCACGTTCGAAACCACCGCGTTGTAGATCGTCGCGATGTCCGAGGTCTGCTGCAGGATCTCGACCATGTTGCCGTACACACCCGCGAGCGGGAGTACGGCGTCGCCCCGCCTGTGACAGGGCACACGGATGATCTTGCCCTCGCGCAGATCGGCGACCTTGTCCTTCTTCGCGCCGCGCAGGTTGAGCTTGAAAACGTTGTACTGCGCGATCTTCATGCTCTGCTGGCCGCCCAGGAATCGGTCGACGAGGTGCCTGCCCGCGTTGAGATCGAACGAGCCGAGGTTCGCATGCCCCACGGATTCGTTGGCGAAGCCGCCCTGGGCGAGCCAACGCCACGCGTCCTTGGGCGCCAGCTTCAGGCCCGCGTCCTTGGCGATGGCCGAGCAGTGGTCCTGCAGATCCGTAAAGCATCCGTTGGCGGCGTACCAGTACTGCGCAAACCGGATGTGCTGGTCGATGTTCTTGCGGTTCTTCTCGTCGTACCGCCTGCGGATCCACGCGGCATCATCAGCGCCGCCCTCGATCTCCAGGATCGAGTACGCAACCTCGCGCGCCGAGTTGTGCGCGAGCGTCATCCCCGCAGCGAGGATCGGGTCGGCAAAGCCCGCGGACTCGCCGCAGAGCCACCAGTTCTCGCCCGCCAGGCGCTGCGAGAGGTGAGACCAGTTTTTCGTCGAGTGCACGCTCTCGCCCTTGAGCTCGCTCTTGGCGTCCGCCAGCAGCGCGGAGATGTCGGGCTCCATCGCCAGCGCGTGCTTGTAGAGCTCATGGGGAGCCATGTTCTTGGCCTTGTAATGCTCCGACGGGCAGATGAGCCCCACGCTCGCCCGGCTCGGGCCGAGCGGGATGAACCAGATCCAGCCGAACGGCAGCGACCGCACGAACACACGCGTCGCCCCGTTGCCGATCTCGACCTTCCACTTCGCGTTGTCCCAGTAGTCCCAGAACGCGACGTTGCGCAGCTCCTTGGGCGCCTTGCTCTCCACGCCCATCGCCCGGCGAAGAAGCCCCACATGCCCCGAGGCATCAACGTAATGGCTCGCGGTGACCGTGTCGCCCGTTGAGAGCGCAAAGCCGGTGATCCGGTCCCCCTCATGCATGATCTCGCTCACCATCGTTTCCTCGCGCACCTCGGTGCCGAGTCCCTCAGCATGGCGCAGGAGAATGTCGTCGTAGATCGCCCGCTCGACCTGGAAGGCCGTGTGCCGGCGCTGGCCCTGGAACTTCGCCGGCCTCGGCTCGTCCACAAACTCCTCGGCGGGGTAAAAATCGAACTCCCAGTTGTCGCCCGCCTTGCCCCAGGTCAGGTTCGCGCCGATCTTCACTGGGAAGTTGGCCGCCTCGACCTTCTCCCACACGCCCATCTCGTCGAGGATCGCGCTGATGCCCGGGAGCTGGCTCTCGCCCACGTGCTCGCGGGGGAACTTCTCCTTCTCGATGATGAGCACGGAGAGCTTCGGGTTGTACTTGCGCAGGAGCGAGGCGACGGTGCTGCCCGCGGGCCCGCCGCCCACGATGGCGACGTCGTAGTGGTTGGGATTCTCGGTGCTCATGGTCTTTCCGCACGAAGTTGGATTTCGGTCTCCCCAACCATACAGGCGACCCGGGCGCCGGGGTAGGGCCCTCGGCGCGGGGCTCTAGAGATAGATTGCCGGCTTGGGCCCGGTAACCCGGTCAGGCCCCCGCGTTGTCCGATTCCTCGTGCTCGGTGATGTGCATGCTCCGGGCGAGGTCGTCCTTGACGCGCTCGTGGAGGGAGTCGCTGCCGAGCCTTTGGACCGCGCGACCCGCTTTATCGAGGACGCCCGAGGTGGTGTAGGCGAGGTGGCAGACCGGATCACCCGGGGCGACGCTCGGGAGCGTGGTCATGCCCAGGATGATGCCGTCGCGTGGCGCGCGAATCACGTGCTGCTCGTCGCCGAGGAGGTCCGTGTTCGTGGCGATGGGCTGGTCCTTGTCGACGATCTCGCCCGGGGCGACGTGGAACTGGAGAAACCCGCCGTGGGTCGCGCGGACCCAGCTGGAGGCGTCGGTCTCGATGCGGTACGGCGGCTCCTCGGGCTGGCCCGGGATCATGCCAAGGTGCTTGAGGCAGTTGCTGATGCCCCGGTGCGCGTACTCGACGACCGCGTTCTCGACCTTCCAGACCTCGCCTGCCTCAAGGATGAGCGTGGCGCACCCGTTCTTGCACGCGCTCATGCGGAGTGAGCCCTTGGGTCCCTTGCCGTCGACGATGAGCTCGGCGCCAAAGGCTCGCGCAAATTCGGCGAGTCTCGGATCGGACATGTCCGCGCGCACGTTGGGGAAGTTCGTGCGCCGAAGGGCTGCCGTGTGCAAATCAATGCAGTAGTCGCATCGCTTGACCACGCCCTCGAAGAACGCATTGGCGAGTCGGCTCGCCAGGCTCCCGTTCTTGGAGCCCGGGAAGCACCGGTTCAGGTCCCGCCGATCGGGAAGATACCGCGAGTGGCGCTCGAAACCCATGATGTTGATCACGGGCACGAGGACGAGCGTGCCCGCGGTCAGCTCGTAGGGGTGCTCGCGGATGATGTGGCGGATCGCGCCGGTGCCGTTGATCTCGTCGCCGTGCACCGCCGCGGTCACGAGCACCGTGGGCCCCGGGTCCTTGCCGCGCCAGATGTGCAGCGGGATCGTGATGTTGACGCTTAGGTAGCTCTCGCCCACGGTCATCAGGACCGAGGCGTTCCGGCCCGGCTCGATGCGGCTGCCAAACCAGTTCCCCTGATCGGGATCGCGCGCGTTCATGCGTCGGACTCCAGCTCGGCGATCGTGCTCGGGTCGAGCTTCTGGGCCTTGATCGAGCCGCGCTTGCGCTTCTTCGACGGGACAAGGTCCCGCATGTCGTCGAGCCGGCCGTAGCACAGCAGGCGATCGTCCGCCTCGAGCACACGCGAGCCTTTGGGGATCGAGATGACCGACGTGCCCCGGTGCAGATTCAGGACGATGACATCACGCTCGCGCAAACCCGACTCGGTGATCGTCTGCCCGACGAGCTTGGAGCCCTCTGGGATGAGCAGCTCCGCGACGCCGTAGCCCTTGGAAACGGTCAGCCTCTGACGGATATCGATCTCCGGAAAGTTCACCTGGTTGGCGATGTACTCGACGATCACGCCCGCGATGTCGAGCCCGGTCGCGCCCTCGATGCCATCGAGCCCGGGCGAGGAGTTGACCTCCATGATCTGCGGCCCGTCCTTGCCCTCGAGCATGTCCACGCCCGCGACGCGCAGGCCCATGATCTGGGCCGCGCGCACGGCGGTTTCCTGATAATGGTCGTCGAGCTCGACGGGCTCGGCGAGCCCGCCCCGGTGGACGTTGCTGCGGAACTCGTCGCCCTGGGCGACGCGCCGCATCGCGGCGACCACCGTGTCCCCCACGACAAAGGCGCGGATGTCCTTGCCCCTGCTCTCGGCGACGAACTTCTGCACCAGCACGTTCTGCTTGGCGCTCTGCATCGTCTCGATGATGGCCTCGGCGACCTTGGTCGTCTCGGCGAGGATCACCCCCACGCCCTGCGTGCCCTCGAGGATCTTGATGATGACCGGCGCGCCCCCGATGCGCTCGATCGCCGGGAGCACGTCCTTGCGGTCGCGCACGAACGTGGTGTGCGGGATGCCGATGTCGTGCCGACTCAGGATCTGCAGCGAGCGGAGCTTGTCGCGAGAGTTGGTGATGCCGTTGGCGGTGTTGGGCGTGTAGATGTCCATCTGCTCGAGCTGGCGCACGACGGCGGTGCCGAAGTAGGTGATCGACGCGCCGATCCGGGGCAGGACGGCATCAAAGTCGGGGAGCTCCTTCGAGCGGTAGAACAGGTCCGGCTCGCCCTCTTCCAGCTCGATCGCGCAGCGCAGCGTGCTCAGCACGCGCACCTTGTGCCCCCGCTCCTCGGCGGCCTGCACGAGCCGGCGCGTGCTGTAACACCTGGCGGACATCGAGAGAATCGCGAGCTTCATGGGCGCCTCTTTCCGGGTCGGCGGCCGGTCAGGAGATGCGCCCGCGATGGGTCCACCAGGAAGACCCCCTCCAATGCCTTGCGTCCGATGAGCATCCGGCACCGCATGTTCTGCCGGCAGACCAGCGCCAGCTCGATCGGGCGTTCGATCTCGCCGATCCGGATCGTGGTCACGCAGACGAGCCGCTCCTGGAGCTCGCCCGTGCTTGGTTTGACCCGGCTCGTGCGCACGGCCTCGGCATTGACCCACTTCGTCAATCGTTCGGGCCTGATGCGCCAGACGACCTCAAACCGGACATGGCCCTCGTCGATCGTCTCGATCCGGGCGACGTCGATCACGCTCGTGCGGGCGCCGGTGTCGATCTTGGCCCGAACGCCCGTCAGCCCCCACGCGGGCAGATCCACGCGCTCGCGCCAGCCGATCCGCACAAGCTCGTTTCGGGTGGACACGGGGAAGCTCCAGACCGGCGCACAGAGCCGATGTGGCTCATTGTAGGTCTCCGGGGGTTTGGCGCACAGATCGGGGAGCTTGGGCGCGCGTCCGTCTCGCTAGAATGAGCCGATGCGCTTGACCCGCCTGGCGGCACTGATCCTCTCGATCTTTCTCTCGGCTCTGGCCTTCGGGCAGGTGCGGGTGCAGATCCCCCCGCCGACACAGCTGACCGAGCTGGCGCCCTCGGCGATCGAGGCGAAGCTCGCCGGGCTCGACGGCATCGAAGGGCTCGACGACGCGACCCGCGCCGAGATCCGCGACACACTCACCAAATCGCTCGAGCAGGCCCGGCGCGCCGAAGCCAACGCCAAGGCGGCGGCTCAGTTCCGCCAGAGCGTGGACACCTCGCCCCAGCAGCTCGAAGCCATCCGCAAGGAACTGGCGAGCCCGCCCAAGGAGCCCTCGCTCGATCTGCCGGAGGGCGCCACGCTCCAGCAGGTCGAACAGGCGCTCACGCAGGCGACCTCGGCGCTGGCCTCGGCCCGGCAGGTGCTGACGGATCTGCAGGCCGAGC
>JBGSIX010000297.1:0-3149 GCA_041742315.1 Phycisphaerales bacterium
GACGTGCCCTTCCGGAATCAGGCGCCCTCGGCGGGCTGATCCGAGCCGGGCTCCGCCGCCTCTGCGGGCGCATCCTCGGGCGGCGCGATCGGCTGGCCGGGCTCCCACGCGCTCAGCGCATACCAGTCCAGCTCGAATCCGAACTCCATCATCGGGCCCACATAGGGCGGGAACTCGAACACGCCGGGCGTGAGCCGGCTCTCGTTGAACACGGGCCTCGCGATCACGATCGAGGTGAGCACCCACCGCCCGCTCCGCGTCCCCCGGTTGAATCGCTCCAGAAACTTCGCCGGGAACGCGACGTCGACCGCCTCGCCGATCGGGAGACCAGTCACGGCGTCGAGCACCGTCATCCGCGCAATCTGCCCCCGCGGCCCGACCGAGGCCAGGTCCTCGAGCGTCACGAGCCACGAACGCTTCCCGCGGAGCTCGCGGTTGGTCAGCCTTGCCCAGAGCTGCGCCTTCTTCGCGTACGCGGCCCTTTCCGCCTCGCTGGCAAATCCCATCCCCGCCATCTCCGCGCGGTACCGCGACTCCAGCTCGCGCATGAGCGACTCGGGCGAGGCGAGCGCGTCGCTGGGCGTCTCGGCGCGCAGAACCAATGGCGCGCGCGCATCGTCGGTGCTCAGCTCGGCGCGCAGGTTCGCGAGCATCCCCTCGATCTGGCGCAGCGAACCCGCGATGTTCCGGCGTTCCGTCGTCAGCTCGCCGACCTTGGCCTCGAGCGCCTCGATGCGTCGGCGTTGCTCGTCGATCTGCTGCAGGAGCAGGTCCGCGGGCGAGGTGGGCTGCGCCGCGGGGGCCTCCTGAGCGCTTGAGAGCCGGACACCCGGGCCGATCGCTCCGAGCACCGCCGCCAGCAGGGTTGTTCCAAGCAGATGACGCATCGCTTCGCTCCAAAGGCTGGGCGGGTCTTGCCGCCAGAGTACACTGTACCGCGCGCCCAAGCCCGGGCCGCAGCCTCGCCCGGACGCACCATGATCGCAGGCCCCACCCAGCCCCGCCCGCAGTCGCGAGACGAGCTCATCAGCCCGGAGCTTTCCTCACGCCTCGATCGTTTGGACGTCCGGAGCCGGAAAGTGTTCCAGGGCGCCCTGCCCGGCGAGCGTCGCTCCAAACGGAGGGGCCGGAGCGTCGAGTTCGACGACTATCGGAACTACGTTCCGGGCGATGACCTCCGCCACATCGACTGGAACGTCTACGCCCGCCTCGACCGCCTTTTCATCAAGCTCTTCCGCGAGGAAGAGGACCTGGCGCTGACCATCCTGATCGACTGCTCGGCGTCGATGGACGCGGGCAACCCCAGCAAGCTCATCTTCGCGCACCGCCTGGCGATGGCGCTTGGTTACCTGGGGCTTGCCAGCCAGAACCGGGTGAGCGTGATGACCTTCGCCACGCGCGCCGGCGTGCGCACGCTCGCACCGATGCGGGGCCGCCGCGGCGTCCAGCCCATGGCGCAGTTCCTGCTCCAGAATCTGGAACTCGCGCCCGACGGCCCGGGCCAATCCATCGGCGAAGACTTCGCCGGCGCGATGCGAAGGTTCGCCGCGGCGCGCGTGGGCAAGGGCGTGGTCGTCGTGCTCTCCGACTTCCTCATCCGCGAGGGCTACAAGCCGGGCCTGGGTCTGCTCGCCGACACGGGCAAGGGCGGCTACGACACGACCTGTCTGCAGATCCTCAGCCCGGGCGAACTCGACCCCGCGCTCGAAGAGGGGCGGGTCATGGGTGATCTGCACCTGACCGACAACGAAACGGGCCAGGGCGCCGAGGTCACGGTCACGCACGAGCTCATCGAAAGCTACAAGCGATCCGTGCGGACCTACTGCGAGGAACTGGCGCACTTCTGCCGATCACGCAAGATGCGCCACAGCCTGGCGCTCACCGACACACCGATCGAGGAGATCGTCTCGGGTTCGCTGCGAAGGCTTGGAGTCGTGGGCTGAGACTCTCTCCAGTGGCGGACGCTTCCAGCCTCCGCTGTGTTGTTCCCCTCCCCCGTCGCCGACGGGGGAGGTGTCTGCGCAGCAGACGGAGGGGGTCTGAAGGAGGGGGTCTGAATAAGACTGGGCGGCGGGACGCCGCCCCCACTAAATTCGAAGAAATTGGACGGCGGAGGCTGGAAGCCTCCGCCACTGGGACTCAACTCACATCACCGCGCTGCCGCGGGGCTTCTCGCCCGTGATCTGCTCGTAGAGCGCGTCGTCCACACCCAGAAACTCGCGCATGTGCGCATCGTAGGTGTCCGAGTCCTTGTCCTGCGAGAGGTCGAGGCGCAGCTCGTTGATCACCTTCGTGCCCTGGGCGATCCAGAGCTGGAAGGTCTCTTGGCTGATGTGCTCGTGGATCCACTTTCCGAAGGGGCCCTTGAAGGGGGGCTGAGGCATCTGGTGACCGGGCTTGCCTGTCTTGCGGTCGATGAACGAGCCATCGGGCGCGGGGCCCGCTTTCTGCTGCTGGACCTCGGGGATGGGGAGCTTGAGCTGGCCCAGCATGTCGCCCATGGCGCGCTTGGGCATGAGGTCGCCCCGCTTGCCCGCCTCGATGAAGCCCTTCGTCAGGATCTCCCCCGCGCGGCCCACCTGGTCGGTCGCGATGAGCGCGGCCCCGGCGAGCTGGTAGGCCTTGCTCATGCCCGGGTTGAGCTCCACGCACCTCAGATAGCTCTCGGCGGCTTCCTCGAACCGCCCGGCCTGCTGGTACGCCCCGCCGAGCGAGAAGTGGGCCATGTCGTTGGTCGGATCGTCGGTCGCCATCTTCTCGAACTGGGCGATGCGGGTCTCGATATCCATGTCGTGTGCCTCCGGATGAACCATAGGGGCGAAGGCCTGCGCACGCGGCTAGCCTAGTTGCGTGGCGCGAAACATAGATCCACGGCTCTCGATCGAACTGGCGGGGATCCCGCTCCGCTCGCCGATCCTGCTCGCCGCGGGCACCGCGGGCTTCTCGGATGAGCTCGCCGACGTGCTCGATCTGTCGCAGGTCGGCGCGGTCGTGTGCAAGTCGATCACCCGCGAGCCCCGCGCGGGCAACGAGACCTGGCGCGTCTGGCCCGCCAAGGCGGGCATGCTCAACGCCATCGGGCTCGCCAACCCGGGCATCGACGCTTTCATGGCCGACATCGCGCCGCGCCTCAAGCAGACGCCCACGAC
>JBGSIX010000298.1:0-12360 GCA_041742315.1 Phycisphaerales bacterium
GCGCGGCGTGGCCGTCGACGCGGTGCAGGAGCACGGGGTGATCGGGCACGGCGGCGCTGAGCTTCTCCTGCGTGGGCAGCTCTTTGCCGGGCCAGCTCTCGTGGTCCCAGCCGCGCCCGATGATCCACGCGCCGGGCTCGGATTCATTGGCGCGTTCAACCACGCGCTCGATGACCTCGTCGTAGCTGGTCGTGCCCGCGAGGTCGATGACGCCGAGCTGGAGCTGCCCGAGCCCGGCCATGTGCCCGTGCGCGTCGATGAGCCCGGGGAGGACGGTGCGCCCGCCCAGGTCGATGACGCGGGTGGAGTTGCCGATCAGGTTGCGGACGTCTTCTTCGGAGCCCACGGCGGCGAACATGCCGTCCTCCACGGCGAACGCCTGGGCGACGGTGAACTGGTCGTCGACGGTGTAGACACGGGCGTTGACGAAGACGAAATCGGGCTGGGCGTGGGCGAGGGGGGCGGCGAGGGTGAGGGCGGCGAGGAGCAGGTTTCTCATGGGGCCAGTGTACACGCTCTGGTGAAAGTTAACCCCGGGACTTGTTGAACAGATAGATGAAAGAGATGCAGCCTAGCAAGACTGTGGCAACAAGGGTCATTGCGATCAAGTTGCGAATGATTCCCGGTGTGTATCGAGTGTTCGAAAGCGTGTCATCAATAGCTTCATTGAGGATAGAGGCAGATTCAGGCTCCTGCTGATTGGCTAGTTGTCGTGCAAGCGGAATGAATTGAGAAGGGAGCTTGCCAGGCTGGGTCGGTCGCATGCCCATTGGAGTTAATTCAGCCCAGATATATTTTGAAGTCTGTGTCTTTGCCCAATTTGGCGTGAGATATCTTTCGGTCAGCAGATATGTTGTTTGCGAAAATGCAACATTCCCCTCTAAGTCAGTGGCCTGAATGCCAGTCTGCAGAATCGAGTCGTTCGTTCCGAATTCAACATGCGGCGTACCTGCCCGTTCGGTGTAGTCAAAAAGGCAAACTGCGTTCGTCTCAATTTCTGTTTGAGGTAGGAGAATTCCACCGCCGGATTTCGTTGCAACAAGATGAATCCAATCGGCGAAGAGTAATATAAGTGCGACTGCCCCAATGAGAGCGCATCGATAGGAAAGCCGACGGATCTGGCGGAGCCTGCGAGCGTGAGATTCCATCACTTGCCCTCGAACCAGTTCCCGCTCGCCGCCGCGTCGACGACCAGCGGCACGTCCAGCTCCATCGCCGACTCCATGCGGTCGACGATCAGCTTCATCGCCTCGTCTTTAGCGGGCTTGGGTGACTCGAAGACGAGTTCATCGTGGATCTGGAGGAGCATGCGCACGTCTTTGAGGTTCGGTGCCTCCGCTCCTTCTCCCCTTGGGGGAGAAGGTGGCCGCGAAGCGGACGGATGAGGGGATGCCTTTGCGTCTGTCGTCCCCTCACCCCGGCCCTCTCCCCCGAGTGGAGAGGGAGGAAACACCGAAGTCCCTCTCCCCGGCCCTCTCCCCGATGGGGAGAGGGAGGCAGGACCGATGCGCCGGTGCAGGTCGATCATCGCGAGCTTGATGAGGTCGGCGGCCGAGCCTTGGACGACGCTGTTGATCGCGATCCGCTCGGCGAGGGCGCGGCGTGATGGGTTTCGTGAATCGATCTCATGCACGGGGCGGCGGCGTTTGAGCATCGTTTCGACGTAGCCCTGCTGCTGGGCCTGCACGATGCACTCGGCGAGGAAGGTGGTGATGCCCGGGAAGCGTTTTTTGTAGCCGTCGATGATCTCGGCGGCCTCGGTGTTCGAGACGCCCAGCCTGCGCGCGAGCCCGAAGGGCGTGACGCCGTAGACGATGCCGAAGTTGACCATCTTGGCGCCATTGCGTTGTTCTTTGGTGACGTCCTCGAGCGCGACGCCGTGGATCTGGGCGGCGACGGCGCGGTGGATGTCCTGCCCCTCGCGGAAGGCCTGGATGAGGGCCTTGTCCTTGGAGAGGTGCGCGAGCAGGCGGAGCTCGATCTGCGAGTAGTCGGCGCTGATGAGCACGCAGCCCTCGGGCGCGACGAAGGCCTTGCGGATCTCGCGACCGACCTCGGTGCGGATGGGGATGTTCTGCAGGTTCGGGTCGCTCGAACTGAGGCGCCCCGTCGCGGCGACGGTCTGGTTGAAGCTCGCGTGGATGCGCCCGGTCTCGGGGTGGATCTCCTCGGCGAGGTTGACGAGATAGGTGTTCACGAGCTTGGTGAGCTGGCGGTAATCGAGCACGAGCTGTGGGAGCTTGGTTTCGATCGCGGCGTCCTGCGTGAGTTTCTCGAGGACCTCGGCGTCGGTGGAGGGGCCGGTCTTGCCTCGCTTGATGACGCGGAGGCCCAGACCCGGGTCGGCGTCGGTGGGCTTGTTGAAGAGAACGCCCGCGAGCTGCTTGGGCGAGTCGGGGTCGAAGCCTCGGTTGAGCGCTTCGTAGGCGGCGTCCTCGATCTCGGCGCGGAGGCGTTTGATCTCGCCTTCGAGGCGCTCGTGCTGGCGGGAGAGTTCGGATGGATCGACGAGGATGCCGTTGTATTCGAGCTCGGCGAGGACTTCGACGAGCGGGAACTCGACCTCGTGCGCGAGTTTGAGGAGGTCTTTGTCTGCGAGCTCGGGCATCATGATGTGCGCGAGCTGGAGCGAGACGTCGGCGTCCTCGGCGGCGTAGGGTCCGGCCTGCGCGAGGGGGACCTGGTCGAATGTTTTCTGCACCTTTCCCGAGCCGATCAGGTCCTTGATCGAGACGTTGGTGCGACTCAGCAGTGCGAGCGCGAGGTTGTCGAGCGAGTGGCTCGGGCGCGAGGCGTCGATGAGGTAGCTGGCGACCATCGTGTCGCAGGAGCCCTCGGACGAGAGGCCCGCGAGTTTCACGCCCGCTCGGCGGAGGACGATCAGGTCGTACTTGAGGTTGTGCCCGATCTTGGGCTTGGTTTCGTCTTCGATAATCGGGCGGAGCGCCTCAAGCACAGTGTGTTCGTCGAGATGCTCCTCGCCCTCGGGGGCGCGGACGGGGACGTACCAGCCCGTGCCGGGTTTGGTCGAGAAACTCAGGCCCGCGAGCCTGGCGAGCATCGGGCGGATGTGCGTGGTCTCGGTGTCGAGGGCGATGGCCTTGGCGCTCTTGAGCTCTTTGACGAGCGCATCGAGGTCTTTCTTGGTGCGCACGATCTGGTAGTCGCCCTCGACGGTCTGGGTCGCGTCGTTTGCGGGCGTCTGATCGAAGAGGCCGCCAAAGCCGATGGGGTCCTTGGCTTTGGATTTGGTTGGCGCAACGGGTTCGGGGCCGGAGCCGGTCAGGGCCTTGACCTCGTCGAGGAGGCGGTTGAAGCCGAGCTCGCGGATGATCGGCTCGATCTTCTTGGGCTGGAGCGTGCTGAGCCTGCAGGCTTCCAGGTCGAAGTCGATCGGCGTGTCGGCGCGGAGCGTGACGAGTTCTTTGGAGAGCGGGAGCGAGGCTGCGGCGGCGGCGATGTTCTCGCGGCGCTTGCCCTTGATGAGCCACTCTTTGGGTGATTTGGATTCGTCCTGCGCCTCGGCGAGGACGGCTTCGAGCGTGCCGAATTGCACGAGCAGATCCGCGGCTGTCTTGGGTCCGACACCCGGGACGCCCGGCACGTTGTCCACGTTGTCGCCCATGAGCGTGAGCATGTCCACGACCTGCGATGGCATGAGGCCCGTGTCGGCCTTGAGCGCATCGGCGTCGATCACCGTGTCGTGGTGGATGTCGTAGATCTCGAAGCGCCCGGGTTCGAGGAGCTGCTTGAGGTCCTTGTCCTTGCTGATCACGCGGATGAGCAGGTCCGGGTGCTTCTGCTTGAGCCTCGCCGAGATGGCGGCGATGACGTCGTCGGCCTCGTAGCCCTCGCTCCCGATGACGGGCATGCCCAGCTCACCCAGCATCGCCAGGCAGCGCTCGACCTGAGGGCGCAGGTCCTCGGGCGGTGCGTCGCGGTTGGCTTTGTAGTCGGCGTAGAGCTGGCTGCGGAATGTGCCGCGATCGCCCGAGACGTCGAGCGCGACGGCTGCGTAGGTCGGTGGGCCGCCCACGTCCTGCATGCGGGCTTCCTGCCCGCGCAGGAGCTTGAGGAGCATGCCGACGAATCCGAACGTCATGTTCGTCGGCTCGCCCGTCACGGGGCTGGTCATGGGCGTGCGGATGGCGTGGTAGGCGCGGAAGAACTGGGCGTAGCCGTCGACGATGTAGAGGGTGAGGGGCGAAGTCACTGGCATCGAGTCCCCGACGCAACATCGTGCAGGTATCTGATCCGTTCCAGATACGCTTCGCTCGGTTCGACGCCGCGGCGGGCCATGACGACCTTGGCGGTGTCCATGAAGCGGGGCAGGCGGAAGGCGGAGACGCCCGCGTCGGTGGCCCAGGTGAAGGCGTCGACGCAGCCCACGACGGGCGGGGTGGCGGCCCACATCGCGCCGGTGTGGATGACGGCTCCGGTCATGATGCGCGTCGAGATCGCGAACTTGACGTGGTCGCCCACGATCGAGCCGAGGAACGTCTGGCCCGTGCGCTCGTGCGAGCCGTTGCCTGTCGCCTTGGCGATGACCTCGGCGTAGGTGTTGAGAAGGTTGGAGTTGTTGGTGCCCGCGCCGAAGTTGACCCACTCACCGACCCACGAGTCGCCCAGGTGCCCCTCGTGGGCTTTGTTGGCCAGGCCCTGGAAGATGCTGCCGCCCACTTCGCCCGCGATCTTGCAGCGTGGGCCGATGGCGGTGTGCGCCTTGATGAGCGCGTGGTCGAGGATGGTCGAGTCTTCGCCGACGTAGGTCGGGCCGATGATGATCGCGCCGGGGCGGACGGTGGCGCCGGCGGCGATGACGACCGGGCCTTGCGAGGTGTCGAAGGTGACGCCGGGCCAGACGTCGGCGCCCGAACGGATGATGACGGGGTGCGAGCCGCGCTTGAGCGAGCCCTCGGGCAGAGCCGTGCCCGGGATCTGGATGAGCCTTGCGAGGTCGTGCTTGATGCAGGCGTCGCGGAATCGGCGGATGTCCCAGGGGCGGCGGAGCAGGTGATGCTCTTTGGTCGTGGTGACACCCGAGGTCGGGATCTCGCCCTTGACGATCTTGGCGGCAACGTCGGGCTTGACGCAGGCGAGGATGACCGAGGGTTCATTGTCCTTGTCGCCGTGGTGCTCGACGAGGATGGTGCCGGGTTTGATTTTGCTGAGTTCGCCGGGCGGGAGCGGGCAGCGCCCGTTGATGAGCAGCACGGAGTCGACGCCCGAGGGCATGGTGTTGACGCCGAACTCGTAGGCTTCCTCGACGAGGGCCTTGAGGTGCTCGGGGACGAAGACGCCCGCGATGTCCTCGTCGTCGCCCAGCATCTGCTCGATGCGTTCGAGCGTGGTGGAGGCGCCGGTACGCACGGCAAAGGCCGGCCGCAGATCGGTCAGTGGTGCGAGCTTGCCCTTGCCGTCATCGAAGAGGTAGACCTGCATGCCAAGAGTCTACGTCCATGGGCGGAGGCGAGCCGCTAGAGTGGGCTTCATGGACGCCCTGATCTTCGATTTTGACGGCGTGATCGCCGATTCCGAGCCCGTGCACGAGCGGGCGATCACCGAGGCCGCCAGGGCGATGGGTGTGCCGTTGACGCACGCGGATTACATGACCAGGATCATCGGGCTCGACGACCGGGACACGTTCCGGGCGATTGCGGCGATGGGCGGGCTTTCGCTCTCACCCGATGAGCTTGCGGATGTGGTCGCGGGGAAGCAGAAGGACATGCTCGCGCGGATCGATCGGGGCGAGGTGCGGGCGTTCGATGGGTCGCTCGCGCTCGCGCGTGAGGCGGCGAGCGTGATGCCCGTGGCGATCTGTTCCGGCGCGGCTCGGGTCGAGATCGATTGCATTCTGCGTCGGCTCGAGGTGACGGACTTGTTCCGGTGCGTTGTCACGGCGGACGACGTCGAGCGGGCCAAGCCCGACCCGGCGGGGTATCTGTTGACCGCGCGAAAGCTCGGCGTGGATCCGTCGCGGTGCGTGGCGATCGAGGATACACCAAGGGGTGTGCAGGCCGCGCGGAGCGCAGGGCTCAGGGTGGTAGGGGTGTGCCATTCGGTGAGCGCGGAAGAACTCGGTCAGGTGGACTTTGTCGCGGATTCGACCGAGCGGATCACACTCAACTTGCTCCGCGTTCTCACAACGAGCCCCTCGCGCGAGTGAGGGAACCACACACGTATGTCGTCGTTGCGAAGAGTCCCCCCGCTCGCGCGAGGGGCTCGTATTGAACATTATTTGTTAGCGACGCCCCATCGTGTAGCGCCCGGTGTGTGGGGCGTCGAAGCCGAAGAAGGGGCCGACGCGGCGCAAAGGCCACCAGAGGATGAGCGCGGGGACCGCAGAGTACGCGGCGATGAAGAGGCGCTGGGTGAGCTGGCCGCCCGCGTGGAAGCCGATGGGGTCGTAGAGCTCGCGAGCGCCGAACGCGGCGGTGACAGCGATCTGCCAGACCATGCCCGCAAGGGGCGTCAGTACGATCAGCGTGACGGGAGAGTTCAGGAAGACCAATCCTCGCGCACCGAGCACGAGCTGCCCGGCGAGCACCATACCCAGCGCATTCGGGCCCGGGATGATCGCGGCCCCGCCCCCCGGGAGCGAAACGGGCGAGGTCAGATCGATGAGCAACCCCGCGACAAGCGCGGCGATCGTGGTGACGCGAGCGGGCGCGTACAAGCCGATGAAGACGATCAGCGGCAGGACGAAGCTCGGCGCGACGCCCGTGTCGCCGATGCGCAGCACGCCCCGGAGCCCGACCTCGACGCCCAGCATGAGCCAGAGCACCACCGCGAACACGCCCCAGCTCATGACCCGGCTCCCGGCACGCGGATGACGACGCTCGACACGCGGCGGGTGTCGATGATGGGTCTGACCGTGATGACCTGCCGAAGCGGCATCTGTGGCGAGGCTTCGACTGCGGTGATCTCGCCCACGATGAGCCCCTCGTGGCCGCGCCAGTTCTCGTCGGCGAGCGCGACCTGCTGGCCCACCTGCGCGGTGCGGGGGGTCTGCTCGAGCCCCTCGGTGACGTAGCGCCCCGGGCCTTTGAGTATGCCATCGCCCGTGGGTGTGAGGTCGAGCCGGAGGCCCGCGCTCTCGCCCTCGCCCGTCGTGATGACCTCGATCGTGTCGGCGTTGCGATCGGTGATGGGCAGGATGTCGCACATCGCGTCGTCGAGATTGACGATTCGGCCCAGGAGGTGCTGGCCCCGGGCGGTGGCGACGCTGCCCGGCTCGATGCCGTCACGCCGACCGGCCCTGACGCGCAGGAGGCGGCCGGTCGGGTCGGTGGTGCCCGCGATGACGCTGGCGGTGATGAGCTTCATCGGGTCGGACTGTGTGCGCCGGGCGCCGCGGAGTTCATCGTTCTCGCGCTGGAGGCGCAGGTTCTCGAGTTCGAGGCGCTGCACGAGCGCGCTGAGCTGTTCGATCTGGCCGACGAGGGGCTCGGGGTGCTGGGCGGGCTCGGCCTTGACGAGCCAGTCGCCGACGGCTTTGACGAGATCCGCGGGGGGCGAGGTCAGGCGCTGGACGATGCGCCCGGGGATGCGCGTCCACGTCAGGCGCTTGGCGGGCAGGAACGTGGTGACCGCGAGCACGCTCAGCGAGAGGGCGAGCATCCGGCTTGCTGTGACGAGACCGCGTCTGGACACCGCGGCGCCTCCTGAGTCATCTCACCGAACGGACGCTAGAGATCGAGATCGTTCTCCAGGACTTCCTTCCATTCCTCGAGGTGCTCGAGGAAGATGGCGGTCCCTCGCGCGACACACGTCAGCGGATCCTCCGCGACACGCACCGATAAACCCGTGGCCTTGTAGAGCACCGTGGGCAGGCCCCGGAGCAACGCCCCGCCGCCGGCCAGGGTGATCCCGTTCTCGACCAGGTCCGCCGCCAGTTCGGGTTCGGCGCGCTCGAGCGTGCGGACGACCGTGTCGATGATCGAGTTGATCGGTTCCTGGAGTGCTTCGCGGATTTCGGAGTCGCTGATCGAGGCCTTGCGGGGCAGGCCCGAGATCATGTCGCGCCCGCGGACGTCGATGCTGCCGAGTTGGCCCTCGGTCTCGGCGGCGGAGCCGATCTCGATCTTGATGCGCTCGGCGGTCTGCTCGCCCACCATCAGGTTGTAGGTGCGCTTCAGATAGTTGATGATCGCCTCGTCCATGTCGTCGCCCGCGACGCGGACGCTCTCGCAGACGGCGATGTCGGCCAGCGACATGATGGCGACCTCGGTCGTGCCGCCGCCGATGTCGACGATCATGCTCGCCGTCGCCTCGGCGAAGGGCAGGCCCGCGCCGATGGCGGCGGCCATGGGCTCTTCGATCAGATACGTCCGGCTGGCGCCGGCGCGGTCGGCGGAGTCGGTGACGGCTCGCTTCTCGACGGCTGTGATGCCGCTGGGCACGCTGATGACCACGCGCGGGCGCACGAAGTTGTACTTGCCGCGGACCTTATTGATGAAGTAGCTGAGCATCGCCTCGGTGATCTCGAAGTCGCTGATCACGCCGTCCTTGAGCGGGCGGATCGCGGTGATCGAGCCGGGCGTTTTGCCGAGCATCTCCTTGGCGTACCAGCCGACGGCCTGGCCGCCCTTGAGGACCTGGTTGGTGCCCTTGCGCACGGCGACCACGCTCGGTTCGTTGAGGACGATGCCCTGGCCGCGCACGGCGACAAGGGTGTTGCAGGTCCCAAGGTCGATCCCAAGGTCGAGGCTGAAGTACTTGAGCAGTCGGTCGAGCAGCTCCACGCTCCCTTACTTTTGTTGAACGCTCGGCCAAGCCCCGGCGAATCCACGCCGTCCCCCCCGAGCAGGAGTCCGGCATGACTATATCCGACAGCGGCCGATCAGCGCCGTTTCTGGACGGTCTGGGGAGAAACAAAGCCGGCGGCGACTCGGAAAGAGTGCGCCGCCGGCAGCGGGGTTGAACCTGTCGGTTGCCCGTGGTCTGGTTTAGTTCGTCCGGGCCCGGACCGAGGGGATCTCGATCTCGCCCTGCTGCTCGCCGATCTCGATCTCGCCGATCGGGCCGAGGTCTTCAAAGCCGTTGGACTTGATTTCGTAGGTCTCGTCGCCCCGGGTCTCGGCGTCGATCTGGACGCGGGCCCGCTCGACGTACCGCTCGTCCGCGGTCCGGGTGGCGAGCGAGGCCATCCGGGATTCCTGCTCGGCGCGGATCTTGGCGATGCGGCTGGTCACCTGATCGAGGCTATCGGCCTGGAAGGGGCTGATCGAGTCGATCGTCTTCTGACGCTTCTCGAGCATCGTCAGCAGACGCTCGTTCCGGCTCACCGCGTCGATCTGCTGGTCGAGCTGCCAGAGCTGGCTCTGGAAGTCGGCCCGCTCGGTCTCGAGCGTGGTCAGCAGCTCGCCCAGGTTCTGCTCCTGCTGCTTCAGGAAGCCCATGTCGCGGTCGAGCTCGCCCGTGCGGGTCGCGTATGAGTCACGCAGGCGGCGGATCTTCTCGGCCTTGGCGTAGGCCTCTTCCAGGTTGAGCTTGGCGTTGTTGTGCCAGACGCGGACGACGCGGTAGCTGTCGCCCCGGGCCTCCTCGCCCTGCGAGATCAGATCCTGCAGGCTCGAGAGGTCGTTGTCGGCCAGCGCCACGACGCGGGCGGCGACGGCTCGCTCGTGCTCGAACTGGGAGAGCTGGGTCTGAAGCTCGGTCAGGTCGTTGCGGACCGTGGCGATCTTCTTGGGGTACTGCTCTTCGAGCGAGCGGAGTTGCTCGCGGATGGCGATGGGGTCATCCACGTTGCTGGTGATGGCTTGCGAGAGGTTGCTGCCGGCCTGGTGGGCCAGAGCTCGGGCGCTGCCCGGGCTGACAGCCTCGGCGACCACGAAAGCCGCTCCGGCGCCCAAAGCCGTGATGACGCCAATGCGAACGACGTTGCAAACGATTCCGGCCATGACTGGGCCTCCTTCTCAGACGGGTGCGATCCGGGTCTTGGCTTTCCTCCGCCTCGCCCGGCTATAGGTTCTGGTACGGGACGCTTGTTGGGGAGCCGGTCCGCCCGATTTCACAGCCAAGGCTGAGAATTGTGATTTCGTGTTTCGGGCCACTCTGCAAGCGGGATCAGGTACAATCGACAGGCCCAGAACCTGCACACCGCGAAAGGAATCGGGTCCGGGACGGAACAAGCGTCCGTCAGGGGCAGACAGGACGCCGGCGATGAGGCCGGGGGTTTGCGGGGCTGCCCCCGATTGCAGCGGGGAAAGATCATGCTGACCAACGTGACCACGGGGTTCATCGACCGCCTGCGCGGCAACGACGAGGCCGCTTGGTATGAGCTCTGGGAGACTTTCGGGCCCGTCCTGCGCTCGCAGCTGACCAAGTGGGGCAAGGGTCGGATCGGGGCCGAGACGGTGCGTGACCTGTCGCAGGAGACGCTGGCGGCGTTATCGGGCTCCATCGATCGCTACGACCCGAGTCGGGGCGCGCGGTTCAGCACCTGGCTCCTGGCGATCGCCAAGCACGTCCTGGGCGACGAGATGGACAAGCGCATGGCCCTCAAACGGGGCTCGGGCAAAAGGGGGGCCTCGTTCGAGGAGGCCTGGATGACCGCCTCGCCAGAGATGGGCGTGGACGAGGAATACGAGGCGGCGGTCTTCCGCGCCAAGGTCGAGGCGGCGCTGCGAAACGTTGAGAAGAAGGCCGATTTCGTGGACTTTTCGATCTACCGGATGCGGGTGCTCGACGGGATGCCCGGCAAGGACGTGGCGGGGCAGGTGGGGGTGAGCGAGCCGACGATCTCGAGGCGGCTCGCCAAGATCCGCGAGCTGCTTCGGGTCGAGATGCGGGAAGTGATCGGCAAGTTCAGCTTTACCGAGGAGGAGCTGGAAGAGGCGAAGCGAAACGGGGTGGAGCTGAATCCCAGCAAAGCGGACGACGGCCTCTTCGATGAGGCCATCTCGGAGATCTGCCACCAGCAGCAGGAGCTCCGCCGGCGGGACGAGGAATCGGCCCGATTCGGCGGTCCCTGATGTCACCGGTGCTTTGCAACACGACCGACGGAGGGGTGTGAAATGGGGATGCTTGGAACAGTCGTCGCCGTCGTCCTGATGGCCGTGGCCGCGGCGATTATCTTCGTGTTCATCCTCATCCCGGTGCTCAAGCTGCTCGGCAAGCTCGTGAGCCACGTCGCCCGGACGCTTGTCAACATCGTCGCCGACGCGCTGCGGTTTGTCGGCTCGATCCTGGTCATCCCGGTGTTCATGCTCCTGACCGTGGGCTCGATCGTCATCGGGCGCTGGTCGGCAACGGGGCACTACGGCAGGGCCGTGTCGGGCGAGATCAAGTCCGCGGGTTTGAATCTGTACCGCGTCGCGCTGGGGCACCCGCTCAGGCTCATCGGGCTCGGGCTCGTGATCGACGGGTTCGAGAAGCGGCTGCCCGAGGTGGTTGCCGCGGCACCGGGTCGCGATAAACCCAAGGGACGTAAGAACCAGTTCGAGGGGTACACGATCGTCGGCTCGCTCGCGGGGGGCGGGTCGGGCGCCAAGCTCTACATCGCCGAGCCCGATGATCTGAAGCTCGCGGCCTATGAGCGCCGGGGCATCGGCGATGCGCAGCAGGTGGTGATCAAGGCGTTCCACCTCAACGAGGGCAGCAGCCTGCCCCAGATCATCCGCGAGAACCGGGCGCTCGACGCAGCCAAGCGGCTCGGGCTCGTGCTCGAGCACGACCTGACCGAGGAGCGTTTCTACTACGTCATGCGCTACGTCCCGGGCGATCAGCTGACGCTCGTCGCGCAGCGCGCCCACGCCGACAGCGGCCTGGGGGGCCTCGACGACAAGCACCTCCGCAAGCTGCTCAGCCACGGGCGTGACCTGTTCAGCACGCTCAGCCTGTATCACTCGGGCGGGCTCTGGCACAAGGACGTCAAGCCCGACAACGTGGTGGTGGACGAGACCGGAGCGCACCTGGTGGACCTTGGGCTCATCACGCCGCTGCGATCGGCGATGACGCTCACGACGCACGGCACGGAGTACTTCCGCGATCCGGAGCTCGTCCGCATGGCGCTCCGCGGTGTGAAGGTCAACGAGGTCGACGGCGCGAAGTTCGATATCTACGCCGCCGCGGCGGTGCTCTACTCGGTGATCGAGAACTCGTTCCCGGCGCACGGTGGGCTCAGCCAGATTACGCGGCGGTGCCCGGAGTCGGTGCGTTGGATCATCCGCCGGGGCATGACCGAGTACGACAAGCGCTACGCGACGATGAAGGAGATGCTGGCGGACCTGGACTTCGTGCTCGCGTCGAGCGATCCGTTTACAGTCAAGCCCGCCGAGCTGCCCAGCATGCGGGGCGGGCCGGTCGAGACGCTTGAGCCCGAGCTCGACGAGAACGAGGCGTTCCTGGCGTCGG
>JBGSIX010000299.1:0-4124 GCA_041742315.1 Phycisphaerales bacterium
GCCCGCGAGCCCGAAGCCCATCCGCCACGAGCCCCGGCACCACACCGTGCCCGCCGCGAGCACCCCGCCCATGACCGCCGCGAGCCTCAGATCCACATCGACAAGTTTGCGCGCCAAGACCGCCCACGCCAGTGCAGCGACCACCGCCGTCATGGCACCGATCCCGATGCCGCCCGCAGACAGACCCCGGACCCGCATCACCCCGAGCATGAGCGCGACGAGCCCGAGCGAGGAAGCGATCGCGAGCGGCAGATCGCGGAAAAGGCTCAACTCCTTCATCTGATGAATCAGGATGACGTACCGACTGGTTTTGTAGCGTTCGTATTCGGCTTTCACCGCAACATCGGTCACTCCGCTCGCTTTCAGAGCCGCATGATCGAGTTCCCACTGTCGATCAAGTTCTTCGATCGCCTCTTGCTGCTCGACACCCCCGACCGCGATCTGTTCGTAGAACCCCGGCGCGACCTTCCCAAGCCCCATCGGCCCGAGCGCAATTCCTGCGCACACCCCGCCCACGACCCCCGCCCCCCGCAGGTCGAGCCGGAGCAAACGACGCCCAAACGCAAACGTCAGAAGCCACGCCAAGCCGATAGCCAGAACCATGCGCACCGCGAGGGCGGCGTCGGCGTCCATAGCCCGACTGTACCAGACCGCCCACGCAGGCACGGAGACACGCGATGCCCCCTGAGGTCGAGATCGGTTCCCGAAACCCCAGCATGCTCACGTCACGCAGGCCCGTTCGCGTCCACGTCGAGCCGCCCACCACCGAGCATCCCTCCGTCTCGATCGAGACGCCGCGCCTGATCCTCCGCGCCCTCGAACCCTCCGATCAGGCCGCGATGGTCGAGCTCATCGAACGCGCCGGCCCGTTCCTGAGCGCCGTCATGCCCGTCAAGGACGAGGTTGCCACGCCCGAGGCCATCTTCAAGCGTCAGCTCGAGCTCACCCAGCAGGGCGAGAAGACGGGCAAGGCTTTCCGCCGGATCGCCACCAACCGCACGGGCGTGATCGTCGGCGCGTTCAACCTCGTCGTGATCCGCCGGGGCTTCGAGAACAACGCCGACATCAACTGCTGGCTCGACCCCGCACGCACGGGCGTGGGCCTGGCGCGCGAGGGCTTCCTCGCGCTCCTCTCCTACTCACTCGCCGACCTGCCCGAGGGCCTGGGGTTGCACCGCATCGACGCCTGGATCCAGCCCGAGAACACCGCCAGCCAGAAGCTCGCCGCCTCCTGCGGCTTCGTCAAATCCAGCGACGAATCAAGCCACCTCACCACGGGCGATGCCTGGCACGTCCACAACCGCTGGCAGCTCACCATCGACGCCTGGCAACGCGACTTCGGCTAAGCCAGTCAAAAAAGAGCCGCGGGCGCAAGCACGCGGTTATCTCGGCCCAAGCCATTTCGTTTACGCGAGGGCTCGCATTGAGTTGAACGCGCCAGTCCGCGTGCTCACGCCCGCGGCTCCTTACTCCACCGGCATCAGATCCAGCCCGCCGATCGGGGAGATCGCGCCGGTCTCGGTCACGCGCATCTGTCCCGTGCTGAGCAGGTAATTCAGGATCGCCACGCGCAGGTCCGCGACCGCCTGGTCCCGCGCGTTCTCCGCCGAGAGCAAGGCGTTCTGCGTGTCCACGATTTCCTGGGGCGTCACGTTGTCCCGGTCGAGCTCCTGCCCGCGCTGACGCCGGCGGTTCGTCTCCACCTGCCGCTCGGCGAGCGTGAGCTGGAGCCTCGCCAATTCCACGCCCCGCACCGAGGCCCGCGAGTCGATCACGACGTTGTCGCGGTCACGCTCGTAGCCGCGGATCTGCTGCTCGAGCTGGATGATGCTCTGCCGAACGCGGAGCTTCTCCTCGAGCCGATCCAGCGGCAAGCCCATCGAGATCCCCGCCGAGTACGAGAGCTCGTCCGGGTCGAAGCCGAGCCCGCCCTCGTCGTCGTCCGGGTCCGTGGGCAGGCCCACGCGCCCGTTGATGTCCAGATCGGGAAGAATGTCGTTGCGCGCGTTCGAGACCGCCCGCCGCGCATCGAGCACCTGATCGCGCGAGTTCTGCAGATCGAGCCGATAGTCCAGCGCCCGCCCAGTTGCGTCCTCGAGCCCGATGTCCGGGTCGGGGAGCATCAATTGCATGGGCGAGATCGTAATCGCCCGGTCCACCGGCAGCCCGATGCGGATCTTAAAGCGATCCTCCGAGAACCGGTATGCGTCCTGCAGGCCGGCCAGGTTCGCCCGCGCCTGCAGCAGATCGCTCTCGGCGATCGAGATCTCAAAGTCCCGCACCTGGCCCGCGTCCGCCTTGGCCTGCGTCTCCCGCGCCAGGTTCTCCAGCGACTGGATCCGGCGCATCTGGTTCGCGATCGAGGCCTGCTGCTGGAGCAACCGGATGTAGTCGCTCGCGATCGACACAAAAAGCTCACGCCGGAAACGCTCGAAGTTCCGCGCCGCGTACACGACGTTCCGCTCGGCCTGGATGAGCGCCTCGCTCGCCACCGTGCCCGCGCCGCGCAGGAGCGGGAAGTTGCCCGAGAGCACGATCTCGCTCGACTGCGTGTACCGGTCCGTCGCGCCCGTGCGCAGATCCTCGGACGCGGACAGGAGCCAGCTTGCCGCCACCTGCCCGCCCCGCTCGAACTGCTTGGTCACGCCCAGCTCATTGAGGATCGAGAGCACCGAGGTGAATCGGCCGTCATCCCCCGCCCCGGCGACCTCGACGCTCGTCGTGTTGAAGAGCCTCGGGTCGAACCGGTGCCGCTGGATGAGCAGGCTGATCGCCGACAGGACGTAGTCCTCCTGCGCCGACAGAAACTCCCGGCTCTGGCTCTGGCTGATCTTGAGCGCCTCGGCGAGCGTGACCTCCATGACCTCCGTCTCGGCCTGGCTCAGGAAGGTGTCGAGCCTCGCCTGCGCGTCGCGGGCCTCGTCCGCCGGGATGTACTCCAGGCTCTCCGGCGCCGGGTTTTCGGTGGCGAGTTCTTTGTCCGTCTGGCCTCGTTCGCTCGTCCGGGCGTCACCAGACCCCTTAATCGTGGTGGGGACGACAAAGCCGCCAAGCTCCGCCGAGCGATCCCCCAGGACCCTGTCCACGCGCCGATCGATGTCGCCCATCCCGACCACGCACCCCGATGGGATGGTCAGGATCAGCGGAACAACCCAAACAAATAGTTTAAAATTTGCCAAACAAACACTCCGAAGATGGCCGACTGACAGGCTGGGCGGGCAGGGTATCTAATTCCTTGACACCGAAAATGTTGCGGTTTCCGAGGTGCCCTCCTATCGTTGCCTCCGACTCGCAGTCTTCAAATAAAGACCGAACAAACGCGGCCGAGCGGAAACTTGGCTGGCACCCTCCCCTTTTCACCCCTTCCAAGAAATGGAGCCCGCTCGATGGCGACGGTGACCCACGACGGTCAGAGCTTCATGATCGACAGCCGCCGAATCTGGCTCGTCGCCGGGCAGATCGACTACGGCAGGATACCCGCCGACGCGTGGGTCGATCGCATCCACGCCGCCAAGCTCGCCGGCTTCAACACGATTGCCACGAGCATCCCCTGGGCGCTCCACGAGCCCAGAGCGGGACAGTTCGACTTCAAGGGCCAGCGCGACCTGCGCCGGTTCGTCCAGCTCGTCCACCAGGCGGGCATGCTCTGCATCCTCCGCCCCGGGCCCTATATCGGCGCGGGCTGGGACATGGGCGGCATCCCCGACTGGGTCGCCCGCAAGGCCGACATCAAGCTCCGCGCCGCCTCGGCACCCTTCCTCGAAGCCGCGAGCCGGTACATCACCGCCGTCGCCGAGCAGGTCCGCGACCTCCAGGTCACCAGCGCCGGCGAGGGCGGCCCGATCATCCTGATCCAGAACGAATCCGCCTGGACCTGCGGCGACGACACCGCCGCCACCGCGTACCTGGGCGAACTCGCCCGCTACTACCGCGAAGCGGGCTTTACCGTCCCCTCCATTAACGCCAACAACCTCTGGCAGAGCATCGAGGGCGAGATCGAGGGCTGGGTCGGCTCCGAGGACATGCTCGCGACGCTGCGCCAGCTCACCACCGTCGCGCCCGATCAGCCCCGCATGGTCGTGGACATGCCCATCGACCTGCCCGCGTTCGTGGGCGGCCCAGCC
>JBGSIX010000300.1:0-9020 GCA_041742315.1 Phycisphaerales bacterium
TCGCCGACCGCTCGCCCGGCACCTGCACGACCACCCACCCGTGGGAAGCCATGTCCGTCGCCGCCGCACCGGGCAGCTGGGCGGACGCGAGGCCCGCGGCGATCGCAATCAGAAAAACCAGCAGCATTCTCAACGCTCGGCCCCCGGCGGCATGGGGCTGACGTCCTCGAGCCGGATCACCTCTTCGATCCCGAATCGCTCGATCAGCTCATTCAAATCGAACACGAGCGCCTTGGGCCGACGATCCGAGATCTCCATCCGGCTCAGGTTCATCTCGATCCGCGACTCGGCGCTGGGCACATCGATGTTGATCCGCGTCGGCACGCGCTGGTGGCGCAGCGGGTCGAGCCGATTCAGCACGCGCTCGTGGAGCGAGAGCTCCGACTGCGCGATGAGCCTGCCGTCGTCGGTGTAGAGATCGACCCCCACCGGATCGAACACCGATCGCGTCAGATAGATCCGCCTCGTGCGCCCCGATTCCCGGAACTCCACCGCGAACACCTCCGCAGCACTCATCCCCGCGCGCACCGTCTCGACCACCCGGCCCTCAAACTCAGTCCCCGGCGCGGGCCAAGGCACGAGATCGCCAAGAAGCAGCATGTCCGTCGGCAGCACCGGCACACCCACGCGCTCCAGCGCCAACCGCCGGGCATCGCGCTGATCGCCCACGAACGCCCGCTTCTCCTCGATCCGCTCGATCCACCAGAACCGATCGTCGTCGCAACCCAGAAGCAAAAGCGTGTCACCGAGCTTGCCAAGCGTCAGCGCCACTTTCGAGGGCCGGATGAACTGCAAGTGCCCCTCGACCTGATCCCGCCGGCGATCGCCCTCGGCGTCCGTGTACCGGAGCCCCACCACCGCAACCGCCCAGAAGCGATCCAGCGCCCCAACCCTCGCCTCGGCCTGCGCGTACACCTCTTCGTACGTCGGCAAAGGCCCCGGATCCGCGGGCCCGATTGGCGTGGGACTCGTCTGACAGGCGGTCAGCAAGACACCGAGCAGGATGAACGCGATCGAGCCGCGGGCCTTACGCATCGCCCGAATCCAGGACCTGCTCCACCTGCTCGACCAGCTCCGAAAGCGCCCGCTCGTCCAGCTCGCCCGAGGCCTGCGGGTCGTGCACGCGGATGGGCTCGGTCCCCTCCTCGGCGCCCTTGGGTTTCACCAGAAGCTGGCCCTCATCCGTCCCGATGTACTCGAGCTGACGCTTGCGCATGAGCATGAGCGCCAGCACGTACCGGAACGCGAGGCGCCTGGGCTCCTCGGCGTCGGCGAGCTGCTCAAAGAGATCCAGGAGCCCGTCGGCGCCGATGATCGCGTCCTGCTTCTTGCCCGGCTCGTGCACCCGGGTGCGCCAGCTCGCAAAGATCCGCCGATCCTTGCCGGGCCGGGCCCCGGCTTCCCACGCCTGAAGCGAGTAGTCGAGCCGCTCGAGCTCTTCCTCGCTCTGACCGTCGAGAAGAACAACGACCATGGTCTCGCCCGGGACCAGCGCCTCGCCCGAAGAGGCGCACCGATTCGTCGAACGCGGGATGGCAAACGGTTGTGTGGTACTCACAGAGCGAGTCTACGACCGCTATCGGCACGACAACTCGAAGAACCGCTGACCCGTGCCCGAACTCCCCACCCGGAACCGCTTGGTCAGCCCGCACGTCGGGCAGCGGGCGATGTACTCCGGGTCCTCGGGCCTGCGGTAAACGCGGACGTACTGGTTGGCGCACTTGAAATAGATGCGGAGGTAGGGCTTGGTCTGCCCGGGGGTGTCGGTTGCGCCGGGTTTCGGGTGGCCGGGATAGATCGGGAGCTGGCTCATCTCGCCCGGGATATCGACCAATCGCGGGTGTCGGGTTCGAACAACGCCCCGTTGTGCGGGCATTGTTTGAATTGCTGGAATCCCAGTCTGCGGGCCGATCTACAATCGTTCTGGCCCCGCAAACCCGCTTGGAATCGCATGACCAGCCCGCTGACCATCCTGCCCGACCCCCCGCCGCCGCCCACGGCGATCGGTCTCATCGCCGGCGGCGGGCGTCTGCCCTCGCTGGTCGCCGAGGGCCTGCACGAGGCCGGGCACCCAGTCCACGGGCTGGGCCTGGCGGGCATGTACGACCCGGAACTCCCCCTGCTCTGCGACTCGTTCCGCACCGTCGGGCTTTTGCGGGTCGGCGGATGGGGCAAGACGCTCCGCAGGCTGGGCGTGCATCACGCGATCATGGTGGGCACGGTCGACAAGGCCCGGTTCCACCACGACCCGCTCAAGATGCTCCGGAGCATCCCGGATCTGCGGACGGCCTCGATCTGGTACCGTAAGCTCCGTCACGATCGGCGAAGCCACGCCCTGCTCCGGGCGGTCGCCGACGAACTGGACCGGAGCGGAGTGAGCCTGATCGATTCGACCATGTCCATCGGAAGCCAGCTCGCCACCAGCGGCGTGATGACCCGCCGCAAGCCCACCGCGGAGCAGATGGCGGACATCCAGTTCGTCTGGCCCCTGCTGACGGAGACGCTGCGCCTGGACATCGGGCAGGCGATCGCCGTCCGCGACCGGGACGTCATCGCCGTCGAGGCGGTCGAGGGCACCGACCGGATGATCGACCGCGTGGGCGTGCTCTGCAAGGCCAAGGGCTGGACGCTCTGCAAGGGCGCCCGCGCCGGGCACGATCGGCGATCGGACGTCCCCACCGTCGGGCTCGACACGATCAAGAACCTCTACGAGCACGGCGGGCGCTGCCTGGCGCTGGCCGCGGGCGATGTGATCATGCTCGACAAGCCCTACCTGCTCGATCTTGCCGACGAGATGGGCATCGCGGTCATCGGCGTGCCCATCGGCCCGGGCAAGACCACGCCCATCCGCGACGACGCCGACGCCACCAAAGATGCGCCCAAGTAAACCCCGATGGCGGGCGACCCGGAACATCCCTTTGTCAGCCGCGGCGGCCTGAAGCTCGCGCACGCGCTCGACACATTCGCGATCGACGTGACCGGCCTCGCCTGCGCCGATCTTGGCTGCTCGACCGGGGGCTTTACCGATTGCCTCCTTCAGCGCGGCGCCGCCTCGGTGGTCTGCGTCGACACCGCCTACGGCCAGCTCGCGTGGAAACTCCGCCAGGACCCGCGCGTCACCGTCATGGAGCGCACCAACGCGCTCCACGCCGAGCCTGTCGCGGGCGGCGTGGATCTCGTCGTCATGGACTTGGGCTGGACGCCCCAGCGCCTGGCGATCCCCGCGGCCGCCAAGTGGCTCGGCGAGGGCGGCCGGATCATCTCGCTCATCAAGCCCCACTACGAGATGAGCGATCGCGAGGGCAAGGGAGCCAAGATCGTACTGGACGAGGCGCAGGCCGAGCGCGTGGCGCAGGAATCACTCGAATCGCTCAAAGCCCAGGGCTTCAAAGCCCTGGGTCTCGTCAAATCACCCATCCTCGGCGGTGGCAACCGATCCAAGAGCGCCTCGCGGGGCAACCCCGAGTGGCTCGCGCTCATCACGCCCGAGTAGGAATCAAGCCGTCCAGCCAGACTCTGGCTGCTTGCTGAGCATGGTCCAGAGCATCTGCTTGAGCTCCTCGATGCCCTGGTTTGTGGCGCTCGAGATCACGATCACTTCCTCGTTCCGCCCGAGCTGCAGGCCCGCGCGCAGCTCGCGAACAAGCCTTTCCTGGTCCTCTTCGAGCGCGAGGTCGGCCTTGCTGACCACGATGATCTCGGGTTTCTCGGCCAGAATCGTCGAGTACGCCGCCAGTTCCGCCTGGATCTTCTTGTAGTTCTCGACGGGCGAGGACCCGTCGCTCGGCTCGGCTTCGACGAGATGCGCGATCACGCGCGTCCGCTCGATGTGCCGCAGGAAATCGTGCCCGAGCCCGTGCCCCTGAGCCGCGCCCTCGATGAGCCCCGGGATGTCCGCGATCACAATCCGCCGCGCCGCGTCGAGGGCGCAGATCCCCAGCTGTGGGCTGAGAGTGGTAAAGGGGTAGTCCGCGATCTTCGGGTTGGCGCGTGTGAGCGCCTGCAGGAGCGTGCTCTTGCCCGCGTTGGGCAGGCCAACGAGCCCGACATCGGCGATGAGCTTGAGTTCCAGGCGAACCAGCCGCTCCTCGCCCGGCTCGCCCGGGGTCGCGGTGCGGGGCGTCTGGTTGAGCGGGCCCTTGAAGTGCTCGTTGCCGAAACCGCCGCGCCCGCCCTTGGCGATGACGAACGACTGATCCGGGCCGAGGTCGGTGATGAGTTCGCCTGTCTCGTCGTCGTACACGAGCGTGCCTGGGGGGACTTTCAGGATCGAATCGTCCGCCGAGGCGCCGTGGCACTGCTTGGCGGTGCCGGGCTCTCCGGGCTTGGCGTTCCAGTGATGGTGCCCGCGGTACTCGTAGAGGGTGTTGACGTTGTTGTCGGCGACGAGCACGACCGAGCCGCCGTCGCCCCCGTCCCCGCCGTCGGGCCCGCCCTTGGGCTGGTACTTGGCGCGGTAGAACGAGACGGCCCCATCGCCGCCCTTGCCCGCCTTCACGTGGATTGTCGCTTGGTCAACGAACATGCCCTGAGCGTAGCGCTCCCGGGCGGAGAACCATGATTCAGGCCGCCCTTGCGTAGCGCCCGGTGCAGAAGTGGGCGATCAGGCGCTGCTTGTCCCCGAAGCGGGCAAAGCGCTGGAAGGAGGCCGCCATGCGGATCGGGCCGTACTCGCTGTCGTCCTCGTCGACCCGGATAATCCTGCTGAACACCTCGATGTACCCGGGCTCGCCCGCGCTGGTCATGGGCAGATCGATCCGCAAGACCACGGTCGTGTTGGGCTCGACGGGTTTGTCCACCTCGAAGCAGAGCCCCGCCTCCGAGATGTCATAGGCGTGGCCCTCGAACTCGAAGCCCTCGCCGTCGAGCAGACGCATGGTGATCCGCGAGTACATGGGCGGGAGGGCGAAGCGTTCGTGCTGACGGCGATTGAGCTGGTTTGCCATGTGAGAGCCCTCCCGGGCCCGCTGTGAAACGGGCCCGGGCATGGCTATCGGCCCTTGACGGGGGCATCTTCAGATTGAGAGAGGAAACCCTGATCAGCGCTCGGCATCGGGCGCACGAACTGCGCCGCCCGAACCGCGGAGCTCGAGGCTCAGCCCCTCGATCCGCACGCCAAGACGCTCTTCGACCTGGCGGATGATCGCCGGGTCGATCGAACCCATGAGCTTCTCGCTCAGGTCCATCGGCACATCTAGCACCTGCCCGTCGGCGGTCACGAGGTGGGCGTGCTCGGAGACATCCGCGTCGTAACGCGAGGCCCCGCAAGCACTTGGAATCTTCCGGCAGAGCCCCGCCTCGGCGAGGGCCTCGAGCGTGTTGTAGACCGTCGCCAGGCTCATCCCGGGCGGGTGGCTCCCGACCGAGCCGTGGATCTCGTCGGCGGACATGTGGCAGTTGTTGGAAGCCAGAGCCAGGTAGACATCCTCACGCTGGCGCGTCGCCCGGAGGCCGTGCTCGCGCAGGAGCTCCCTCGTCCGCTCGCGGGTGATGGGCTCGTGAATGTGTCCGTGGGTGGATTTCATCGCAAGTTCCGTGTGAAACACAGTATAGCGGCCCCCAACGCCGTTTCCGGGGTGACGAGTACCGGTGATCTGACACGGGAGTCACCGCATACCCACCCGGGGCTCAGTCGTCGTCCTCGTCGTAGTCTTCCCGGGCTCCCGGCCGGAGCTCCGGGCCGTGATCGGTCTCGTCGGACTCGCCCCCCTCGCCCTCGCCGAGCGTGAGGCTGACCCCGAGCAGGGGGAGTTTCGTCGTCTGGGAATTGGCGTCGTAGTTCGAGACCAGTCCGGTGACCCACGCCCCGGTCAGGACCACCATCGCGACCGCGAGGATCGGGTGCGCCGAGCGGATGCCCGCGTCTGTCCCTTCTGTGTTCTTGCGGCCATGGATCATGCTGGCGGTGATGTTCTCGCGGTGCTGCACCGTGTGCACGATCACACCCATGATGTGCACCCCCACCACGGCGAGCATCGAGTACGCGAGGATCTCGTGCAGTTCCTCGACACTCTCGTTGCCTCGGGCCATCATGATGCCGGTGATCGCCAGGCCGGTCATGATCGCGAGCATCGCGAAGATCGCGTACGACGAGCCCGGGTTGTGCCCGGTGTGCTTCGGACCGCGTCGGCTGAGAACGCCTCTGGTGTAAGCGAGTACTTCGCTTGGCGCAAAGAGGAACGAGCCGAAGCGCGCGTACCTGCTCCCGATCAGGCCCCAGAAGATCCGCAGCACGATCAGCAGCGCGATCGTCAGCCCGATGATCGAGTGATACGGGAAGATCGGGCTGTCATCGCCGAGTCCGAGCGCGATCACCGCTGCGGCAATGAATCCGCCCGCGAAAGCCCAGTGAAACAGACGAGTCGGGAGATCCCAGACGAGTACGCGTGCCATGTTGTGCTCTCCATCGCGAGTTTCGCTCGGGGCGAGAACCGCCCCGAGCCGAACTCTCAATGATTGGTGAACACGCCGATCAAATTCTCGCAAGTGAAGCGGGGAATGGGACGCAAAGTTTGCGTGAGTGCGCACTCAATTCGTGTTCAACCGCTCGGAGAACGGACGCCGCTACCACGCGGGCAGCGGCTCTTCGCCCGACTCGACGGGTGGGCGCTCGATGACCATCGTCCGGTGCGGGATGCCCGCCTCCTCGAACTCGTCGCCCTCGGGCTGCCAGCCGAGCTTCTGGTAGAAGCCGATCGCCGAGCTCTGGGAGTAGCAGAAAAGCCCGTCGAGTTCGAGCTCGCCGAAGGCGCGGCTCTCGACCTCGATCACGAGGCGCTGGCCGATGCCCTCGCCCTGGCGCTGGTGATCGACCGCCATCTGCATGAGCTTGCCAAAGCCCGGCCGGTCCGTCTCGGGAAGGAGCAGGGCGCACCCCACGACCCGCTCGCCCCCCGGGGTCTTGGTGACGGCCACGAAGTGCTCGAACCGCTCCTCGAAGCCCGGGTAGAGCGCGCCGAGCTTGTCCATCGTCATCCCGATGGGCTCGAGCAGGACCCGCTCGCGCAGGCGGCACTCGTTCTCGTAGAGCGGGTGGGCCATCGTGATGCGCTTGTAGGTGATCACCGATTCAACCTCGTGGGCCTTGCGAACCTGGGACGGGGGCCAAAGCGTATCACCCGAGTCCCCCGCAGGCCTTACCATTGGCCCCGAATCCGCCCACGCCCCCGGGCGAACCTACCCTCGGTGAGCATGTTCCCACGCAAACCAACCCGGCAGATCCGCGTCGGAAACGACAAGACCGGCACCGTCCTGATCGGCGGGGGCTTGGACGGGACGACCCCCGCCCCGGTCAGCGTCCAGACGATGACCGCGGGCTACACCTACGAGATCGACCGGTGCGTGACGGAGATCAACCGCCTCGCCGCCGCGGGCGCGGACATCGTGCGCGTCGCGGTGCCCGAGCGAAAGGACACCGCCGCCCTGCGCGAGATCCTGAGCCAGACGAGCGTCCCGATCGTGGCGGACGTTCATTTCCACTTCAAGCGGGCGCTGGAAGCCGTCGAAGCGGGCGTGCACAAGATCCGCCTGAACCCGGGGAACATCCAGGACCGGGACGAGGTGAACGCCGTCATCGACGCGTGCAAGGACGCGAAGATCCCGATCCGCGTGGGCGTGAACGAGGGCTCGATCATCGAGCGCAAGGACAAGGAGAAGCGCAAGCAGGAACTGGGCAAGTACTTCGAGAAGAGCCAGATCGGGGGCAAGCACGCGCACCTGCTCGGGCTCATCATCGCCAAGCTCGAGGAGTACATGGACATTTTCCGCGAACGCGATTTCCACGACGTCGCGATCAGCTGCAAGTCCATGGACGCCGCCTTCACCGTCGCGGCGTACCAGGAAGTCTCCAAGCGATTCGACGAGCCCCTGCACCTGGGCGTCACGCACGCCGGCCCGCGTGAAACGGGCGCGATCCGATCGATCGCCGCCCTCTCGGGCCTGCTCACCCAGGGCATCGGCGACACCGTCCGCATCAGCTACGCGAGCGACCCGGTCTTCGAGGTCGAGGACGGGCTCGAGCTTCTGTACTCGCTCGGTCTGCGCGAACGCCACGGCGTGGACCTGATCGCCTGCCCCACATGCGGGCGCATCCAGGTCGATCTCTTCACGCTCGTGCAGCATGTGCGGACCAAGCTGGCCAGCGAGATCACGGTGCCCATGAAGGTCGCGGTGATGGGGTGCGTCGTCAACGGGCCGGGCGAGGCCGAGGGCGCGGACGTTGCGGTGTTCGCGGGCAACAAGCGCGGCATCATCTATGTGCAGGGCGAGCGCGTCGCCAACGTCCCCGAGGACGAGATCCTCGACCGCCTGCTCACCGAGTGCGCGACATTCCAGCGCCGTGTGCTGGCGGGCGAGGTGAAGCTGGGCGAGAAGGTGGTCGAGATCGTGCCGCCCGATCCGATCGGGGAGCTTGGCTCGGGCATCGAGAAGATCGCCCGGGGCGATGTCGAGAAAGCCGCGTCGCTCACGATCAAGGGCAACTGAGAACTTTCCAGTGGTTTCCACCCCCGTGGCGGAGGCTTCCAGCCTCCGCTGTCTGTCTTCAATGTCTTAGGTGGGGGCGGCGTCCCGCCGCCCATATCTACCTACCCCCTCCGTCTGCTGCGCAGCCACCTCCCCCGTCGGCGACGGGGGAGGAGAATGAACTCAACGGAGGCTGGAAGCCTCCGCCACGGAATCGTTTATCCCTTGATCTCGGCGAGCATCCGCCGGGCGCAGCGCGTCGCGCGTGAACGCTCGGATTGCTCCTCGCCCGTGCGCGCCAGCTCCGCGATCCGGGCGGCTAGGTCCGTCCAGCGCCCGCCCGCCAAGGGACGGAGTTCGACGATGCTCCGCTCGACAAGCCAGAGAGCCGCGGCACGCGCGGCCTGATCCTCGCTCGAGAGCGTCTGGAGCACGCGGTCAAGGGTGTCCTGCGGGGCGGCGTGCTCCCGGAGCAGCACACGCAGCGCGCTCGTCTGCACGCGGTGGTTCGCGTCGTCGATCGCGGGCGCGATGACCTCCACCATCGACGCGGCCCG
>JBGSIX010000301.1:0-2683 GCA_041742315.1 Phycisphaerales bacterium
TACCGCCCCGCGCACGAACCCGCCGACGCCGCCCCGAGCGTGCGCACGCCCGCGTACTCGCCCGTGCTCTCGGTCGAGCCCTGGAAGTTCGGCGAAACAAGCGGCTCCATCGTCCGCACCCAGCACTACCGCGTCTTCACCACCTCCGATCGCCCGATCATCCGGCAGGTCCTGCCCGGCTTTCTCGAAGCCTCGCTCGTGCAATACCGAAGCGCGCTCGGCGATCTGCCCCCGCCGCCCGTCAAGCTCGACACCTACCTCATGCACACACGCCCCGAGTGGGCCGCCCTCACGCGGGCGCTCATGCAGGACCGGGCCGACATCTACCTCCGCATCGAGCGCGGCGGCTTCGCGGCCCAGGGCCGGGGGGTCTACCGCGACCTCGGCCCGCTCTCGGACACGCTCAACCTCGCCGCCCACGAGGGCTGGCACCAGTACACACAGCTCACCTTCAAGGCCCGCCTGCCCGTCTATCTCGAAGAGGGCATCGCGACCTACATGGAGGGCTTCCGCTTCGATCCGTCGAGGCCCGATCTGCCAATATTCATGCCATGGGCGAACACAGAGCGGTACGACCAGCTCCGCAGAGCCGTCAGCGCGGGCCGGGTGCTCTCGCTCGACACGATCATGACCACGCCGCCGCAGGATCTGATCGCAACGGATCAGGAATTGGCGCTGACGTGGTACGCGCAGGTCTGGGCGCTGGTGCACTTCCTGCATGAGGGCGAGAGCGGGCTCTACACGAACGCGCTGCACGCCATGCTCGCCGACGCCGCCAGCGGCCCCGGCCGGGGCGTCTCGCGCCTCCCGCTCGCGAGCTATATCAGCACACCCGCGCAAGAACTCGACGACCAGTACCAGGCCTTCATCCGCCAGATCACGTCCTCGGGCGCCCGCAACCGCATCGTCGAAGGCCGTTCGCCGCTTCGCTAAAGCGCTCAGGTAGGGGCGGCGTCCCGCCGCCCAATCAAACTTGTATAAGTTGTCACTACAGGTCCGCGTGCTCACGCCCGCGGTCTTTCACTCCCCGATCTGCGCCAGCGCCGGATCTTGCTCGATTTCCTGCGTGATGTCCGGCTCGACGCCCAGATACTCGAGCGATCTTTCGAGCACGCGCCGGGCGACCGGGGCCGCGACCCACGAGCCGTAGTGGTGCTTCTTGCGGACGAGCTCGGGCCCCGGGTCGTCGATCACGACCACGACCGTGAGCCTGGGGTTCTCGAACGGCGCCCCGGCGATGAAGCTCGAGTTGTACTGCCCGTCGTAGTAGCCCACGCGCGCGACCGGGTACTTGAACCCTTTTGGCGCGGGCCCGACCGGCACGTCCGCGGTGCCCGACTTCCCGAACATCGTGTACTTCCAGCCCGCCTCACCCTGCGTCCGTTCGAGGTTCGCCTCGGCCTTGGCCGCCACCTCGACCAGCGCGCCCCGCACCAGGTGCGAGACCTCTTCGCCGAACACGCGCTTGGCGACGAGCGGCTCGTCCTCGGTGACGCCCGTGAGCCGCAGGTCCACCACCGTGCCCGCGTACTGGCCCTGGCGCGCAAACGCGCCGAACGCCCGCAGGATCTGCACGGGCGTCACGCCCACCTCGTGCCCGAAAGCGATCGAGGTCTGCGTGTACTTGCTCCAGTCCTTGGCCGACGTCACCGCGCCCGCCGACTCGGTGCTGAGCCCGATCCGCGTGGGCCTGCCAAAGCCGAGCTCGACCACCTTGTCGCGGGCTTCTTTGAAAGTCATCCGCTCGGTCGCCTTGATCATGCCGATGTTTGAGCTGTTGACGAGCACCTCGCGCCAGGTCATCTCCTGCCGACGCGTGACGTCCTCGATGGGCCGCCCGTAACTCGTGCGCCACACGCCGCCCTCGGTGTTGAACACCTCGTCGGGCCTCGCCTTGCCGCTCTCGGTCACGAGCGCCCAGATAAACGGCTTGAAGCTCGAACCCGGCTCGTACAGATGCTCGACGCAGCGGTTCTTGGCCAGCGCCGGGTGAACGCTCAGGTTCGGGTCATCGGGGATCGTGTCGTACCGCCCGACCGGGAGCTGATAGCCCGGCACGCGCTTCTGATCCGCTGGAATCACCGGAATTTCGAGCAATCCCGGGATCTCGCGCACGAGATCGACGATCGCTAGAATCTCGCCCGTCGCCGGGTCCGCCATCACGAGTCGGCCGCCCGCCGCGTCCGCCTCCATGATCCCCCGGTTGAGCTCCTCCACCGCGATGCGCTGGAGCTCGAGGTCGATCGACATCCGCACGTCGCCCCCCGCGTGCGCGGGCTTCCACGTGCCGGGCTCGATCCAGAGCGGCCGCCTCGACGCGTCACGCACATACGCGCCCTCGCCCCGCTCGCCCGTCAGTTCCTTATCGAACGCGTACTCGAATCCGAGCAGGCCAGAGTGCTCCACGCCCACGACGCCCAGCAGATTCGCCATCTGCTCCATCGCCGGGTACTCGCGCACGGGCACGTCTTCCTGGTACACGCCCGGGAGCTTGAGCTCCCGCACCTTCGCCGCCAGCTCCGGCTCGATCGGGTCCCCGATCGACACGTACTGCACCAGCTTCGGTTTCTCGCCCGTTTCCGCCGCCTCCGCGCGAGCCGCCTCGTTGGCCGCCATCCGCGAGACGATCCGCTGGCCCACCTCCGCCGGATCGAGCCCGAGGGTGCCCGCGAGCCTGACCACC
>JBGSIX010000302.1:0-2058 GCA_041742315.1 Phycisphaerales bacterium
CAGGGCGCGGAGCTCGCCCGTCACACGGCGCAGGCGTTCGACGGATTCGAGGCGGGCCTCGTCGATGACGACGTTGGCGGGCGGCTGGGCGTGCGCGACGGAGGCGAGCAGGACCAGGCAGGTCAGGATCAGGCTTCTCACGGTGCGTGCTCCACTGGGCTTGCCGGCGCGTCGGCCGACATGTTGTCAATCAGGTGCTGGAGGTCCTTACCGATGCGGTCGGTGTCGTCCTGGGTCAGGCCCGCCAGGAGACGTTTGTCCACCCGCGAGGCGATCGTGTCGGTTCGGGCGAGGGTTTCACGTCCCTCGCCAGTCAGCCTTACATAGACCGATCTTCCGCCGCCCGGTCTCGAATGTCGAGTGACCAGGCCCTGCGATTCCATCAGGGCGATCATCCGGCTCACGGCCTGTGTGCTCAGCATGGACCGCTCGCTGAGCTGGCCGATCGTGGGCTCGCCCTCCTCGGCGCCGATCGAGCAGAGCAGGAGCCATTTGGAGGTCGTGAGCCCGATTTCCTGGGCGATTTCGTCGCATTCGCGCATGAGCATGTGGAAGAGCACGTAGATTTGCCGCCCCAGGCACGCCTCGCGTCCCGAGCAGGATTGGTCATGGCTGGACGGTGAACCCATAGGCAAAACGTAAGCGGGGTCATGGACAAATCAACAGGTTGAATCGCTTCTTCATGTGAATGCAGCAGTTCCCCTCAGGTCCGGTAGGATTGCCCGAGCGCCCGGTTTGGGGCGTGCTCCTTCACGGACAAGGGATGACACGATGGATTTGCCCCGCTGTACACGTCTTTCCGCCGCGACTCTGGTGCTTGTTGTGGGTGGGTGCGCCTCGCCCACGCTCACGCATTCGCCCGCCGAGACCTCGACGAGCATTACGAACGTGCAGCGGGCGATGCCCTACCAGCCCACGGGCGGGCCGCTGGATGCACTCCAGCCCAAAAAAGAGACGGGCGTCGATCGGTTCCTGAGCAAGTACCCGGAGTCCGACGGGCGGGGCGTGGTGGTAGCGATCTTCGACACGGGCGTCGATCCCGGCGCGCCGGGGCTTCAGACGACGAGCGACGGCAGGCCCAAGATCATCGACATCGTCGACGGCACGGGCTCGGGCGATGTCGACACCTCGACCGTGGTCACGCTCGGTGACGACGGCACGTTCGAGGGATTCTCGGGTCGGAAGCTCACGCCCAGCGCGAGCTGGAATAACCCGACGGGCGAGTACCGCGTGGGCCTCAAGCCCGCCAGCGAGCTCTACCCGCGCGGGCTCGATGGGCGCATGGCGCGCGAGCGGCGCAAGGACTGGGACCAGGCCCAGCGCGTGCTGAGCGAGAAGCTCGACCGCGAGCTTGCCGCGTTCGACAAGGCGAATCCCAAGCCCGACGAGGAGCAATTCAAAGTCCGCGGAGATCTCGTCGCCCGCATCGACCAGCTCAAGGCGATGCAGGACGGCTTCGAAGACCCGGGCCCGATCTACGACTGCGTCGTCTTCAGCGACGGAACGAAGTGGCGAGCCGCGATCGACACCGACGGCGACGGCGAGTTCGGCGATGAGAAGACCCTGACCAACTACCGCGACGAGCACGAGTTCGGCACGTTCGGGGACGTCGATCTGCTCAATTACGCGCTGAACATCTACGGCGACGGGGACGTGCTCTCGATCGTCGCCGACGCGGGCGCCCACGGCACGCACGTCGCGGGCATCGTCGCGGCGAATTTCCCGGATCAGCCAGAGCTCAACGGCATGGCGCCCGGGGCGCAGATCGTCGCGGTCAAGATCGGCGACACACGCCTGGGCTCGAGCTCCGTCGGCACGGGCGTCACACGCGGGTACACCGCGGTGCTCCAGAACAAGGCCGATGTCATCAACATGTCCTACGGCGGGGCCGACGCCTTCCCGGACACGCAGTACCGCAACGGGCAATTGGTGAGCGAGATCGTCAACACCCACGGCGTGATCTTCGTGAGCTCGGCGGGCAACGACGGGCCGGCGTTCTCGACCGTGGGCGGGCCGGGCGGGACGACCAGCGCGCTGATCGGCGTGGGCGCGGCGATC